>SHYQ01000053.1 GCA_009692765.1 Dehalococcoidia bacterium
CGCGTGATCAGGTCACGCGCGCTCTGCCCGCGTTCGAGCATGCGCATCACCGTCTCGCCGGCGTCGCGGCCCACCTGCGCCTTGCGCGGGTCGGTGGCGCCGACGGTGGCGCTGCCCATCGGCGAGAGGCCCATGAACTCCATCACGGTGGCCATGGTGTTGGCGGTGTACTGCGCGCCGCACGCGCCCGCGCCGGGGCACGCCGCAGCCTCCAGGGCGTGCAGGCGCTCCTCGGTCATGCGTCCCGCCGCGTGCTGGCCGACCGCCTCGAAGACGTCCTGGATCGTGACGTCACGTCCCTCCCAGGTGCCGGGGTCGATCGACCCGGAGTAGAGCACGAGGCCGGGGAGGTCGAGGCGCGCGAGCGCCATCGCGCCGGCGGGGATCGTCTTGTCGCACCCGACGATGACCACCGCCGCGTCGAAGGCGTACGCCATGCCGGTCAGCTCGATCGAGTCGGCGATCACCTCCCGCGAGATCAGCGAGGCCTTCATCCCCTGTGTGCCCATCGTGATGCCGTCGCTGATCGAGATCGTGTTGACCTCCATCGGCGTGCCCCCGGCCGCGCGGATGCCCTCCATCACGCGCTGCGCCAGCTCCCGCTGGCTGAAGTTGCACGGCATGGTGCCGATCCACTCGTGCGCGACCATCACCAGCGGCTTCGCGAGATCCTCGGGCGTGAACCCGGCCGCGTAGAAGTACGAGCGCGCGGGCGCGCGGTCGGGGCCGTCCACCAGCACGCGGCTGTGGGCGCGGGTGTCGTTGGTCATGCCTGACTCCTCCGGGTGCGGGGGCGATGGTAGCAGGGGTGCGGGATACCGTCGGGGCGCCCGAGGGCGACATGCGCGGGCCGCGGGAAGGCAGAACCCTCACCCCCGGCCCCTCTCCCGCTTCGCGGGAGAGGGGAGGAAGAATAGGATGATCTCCCATCCCCCCGGCCCCCTTCCCTCCGGGAAGGGGGAGTCTGCCTCGGCGCTTCGCGCGAGAGGATCAGTCGACGCGGGACCGGGGTACGTTCTCTCCGAGGCGCGCCTACCGAGCGCCGTTCCGCCGGGAGCGTGAGGGGCGCAGCCCCCTCACATCACCTTCTGCTTTCTGAACCCCCTTCCCGCGCAGGGAAGGGGGCAGGGGGATGGGCCGCCCCACTTGGTATTCGACGCCGCGCACCGACCTCGACGTGCACGCCGCTACTCCTCGTCATCGTCGCCGTCGATCGGCGGGAGCTCGAGGTCGCGCGAGAAGCCATTGTGGCCGGGGCAGAAGTGCGCCTGTCCGGGCTGCTCCAACGGCTCGTGGCAGAGCGGGCAGAGCGGCCGGCCCGCCGCCACGACGCCCTCGATCTGGCGAACCGCGGCGACCACCTGCGCGCGCGCGATCTCCATGCGGAACGCGGGCGTATCGCCCCGCTCCATCGTAGGCGCATCGTCGGCAACGATGATCGCGCGCTCGCGGTCGGCGTCGTAGTCGAGGCCGAGGCGCGCCACCTGGAGCTCCACCTGCGGGCGCTGCGGGAAGTTGCCGACGGGCTCCACCGGCGGGGCCAGCTGGCCGCGCAACCTCGAGCGGTCGGCGAGCAGCTGCGACAGCGATCGCCCGAGCGTGGCGAGCGCCTCCTTCTCCATCCACAGCGCGGCGTAGGCGTCGCCCGTGCGCGCGCGCAGCCGGAAGGTGCGCTGGCCCGGCGGCCCGATCGCCTCCGAGTCGAGCGCGTCCACGAGGCCGAAGTCGATCATCGCGTGCCTTCGTCGAGGTCGTGCGTGGAGGAGAGCGTGCGCGGGGCGTGGCAGCCGCTGCTAGGATCGCACGGCGCGCGGCGCCTCAACCTGTCGAGGACGCGTCGAGGCCTGCGGCATCGTAATCGATCAGCATGAGCGGAGCGAGCGGCATGGCGGACGCGATCAATGCGCTCACGGTCGCCGAGGCGAGCGCGCGCATCGACGCTGGCACGCTGCTGCCCAGCGCGCTCCTCGAGGCCGCGCTGGCGCGCATCGACGCCACGGACGGCGCGGTGCGCGCGTACGTGCGCCTGATGCGCGACTCCGCCCGCGCCGAGGCGCGCGCCGCCGACGACCGCGCGCGCGCGAGGCAGCGGCGCGGGCCGCTCGACGGCATCGCCGTCGGCGTGAAGGACCTGCTCGACACCGCGGGCGTGGTGACGGCGGCCGGTGCGGCGATCTTCGCGGACCGCGTGCCCGCCGAGGATGCCACCGCCGTGCGCCGCCTGCGCGAAGCGGGCGCCGTGATCGCCGGCAAGACCGCTACGCACGAGCTCGCGCTCGGCGGCACGACCAACAACGTGCACTTCGGCGCGACGCACAACCCGTGGAACCTGTCGCGCGTGCCCGGCGGGTCCTCGGGCGGCTCGGGGGCGACGCTGGCGGCGGCGCAGGTGCCCGCGGCGATCGGCTCCGACACGGGCGGGTCGATCCGCATCCCGGCGGCGTTCTGCGGCGTCACCGGCCTCAAGCCCACGTACGGCCTCGTCGGCCGGGGCGGCGTGGTGCCGCTCGCGCTCACGCTGGACCACGTCGGGCCGATGGCGCGCACCGCCCTCGACTGCGCGCTGCTCCTCAACGTGCTCGCCGGCTACGACCCGCTCGACTACGACTCCGTCGCGCGCCCACCCGAGGACTTCGCCGCGACGATCGACGGCGGCGTGCGCGGCCTCATGCTCGCCGTCATCCCCTCGCTCGTCGAGGGCTGCGTGCCCGCCGTCGTCGAGGCGTTCGAGCGAGCCGTCGCGGTGCTCGCTGGCCTCGGCGCGCGCATCACCAGCGTGGAGCCGATGGACGGCGTCGAGGGCTGGCGCGAGGGCGTTGCGCCGCTCATCGTCACGGAGGGCTCGACGAACATCGAGGAGGTGCTGCGCACGCACCCCGAGCGCATCGGCGAGCCCGTGCGCACGCGCATCCTCACCGGCCTCCAAGTGACGGCGCAGCAGTACGTGCGCGCCCGCGCCTGGCGCCAGGAGATCGAGACGCGCTTCGAGCGCGCGCTCCTCGCGGGTGGCAGCGACGCATACCTCGCGCCGACGGTGCGCCAGGCCGCGGAGCCGATCGGGAGCAGCCCCCTCGACGAGACGCCGCCGGCGTGGAAGTTCCGCAACGCGAGCACCTTCGACTACACCCACCAGCCCTCGATCAGCGTGCCGATGGGCCTCGACGGCGACGGGCTGCCGCTGGGGCTGATGATCTCGACGGCGCGCTGGCACGACGCGCTCGCGCTGCGCATCGCGCACGCGTACCAGGGCGCGACCGACTTCCACACGCGGCTGCCCGCGCTGTAGCGAGCGCCCCGGTACGATCGAGGGCGATGGCCACCGCGCTCCCCGACCCCCCCGCCGCGCTCGCGCTCACGCGCGAGGAGCCGTTGTCGCGCCACACCTACATGCACATCGGCGGGCCCGCGGCGTACTTCGCCGTACCGGAAGACATCGACCACCTGTCGCGCATCGCCACGTGGGCCGCCGAGGCGGGGCTGCCGCTGCGCGTGCTCGGCGGTGGCTCGAACGTCCTCGTCGCGGACGCAGGCGTGCGCGCGGTGGTGGTGTCGCTGCGGCGCGCCTGCGGCGCGGTCGCCTTCGACGGCACGCGCGTCGAGGCGGGCGCGGCCGCGATGCTGCCGGCGCTGGCGCGCGCCGCCGCCGAGCGCGACCTGGGTGGGCTCGAGTTCGCGGTGGGCATCCCCGGCAGCGTCGGCGGGGCGTTGCAGAGCAACGCGGGCATCGGCGACGGCCGCGCGATCGGGCCGCTCGTGCGGAGCGTCACGGTGCTGCGCGGCGGCGTGCCCGTAACGCTCGAGGCGGACGCGGTCCGCTTCGACTACCGGACGTCCACGCTGCACGCCGCAGGCGAGCTCGTGCTCGCCGCGACGCTCGCGCTGACGGCGCGGCCGCGCGCCGAGGTCGAGGCCGAGATGCGCGCGCTCCTCGAGGCCCGCCAGCGCACGCAGCCGACCGCGGAGCCGAACGCGGGGTCGATCTTCCGCAACCCGCCCGGCGACGCCGCCGGGCGGCTCATCGACGCCGCGGGGTGCAAGGGCCTCGCGGTGGGACACGCGAGCGTGAGCACGCTGCACGCGAACTTCATCGTGCACGACGGCGCGGGCACCGCCGCCGACATCGCCGCGCTGATGGCCGAGGTGCAGCGCCGCGTGTTCGCCGCCTGCGGCGTGCGGCTCCGCCCCGAAGTCGAGTGGTGGGGCGACGGCGACCCGCCTGAGGCCTTCCGCTTCGCCGACACCGCCTGACCCCCCGCCGGTCTTCGGGGCGCGGAAGGGGAACCCTCACCCCCGGCCCCTCTCCCGCTTCGCAGGAGAGGGGAGAGAGAGAAAGAGATCATAGGGGCTGCGCCCCCACACCCCCGCGGAACGCGCGCGGCAGGCGCGCGTCCGGATCCCTCACGCAGAGCGTTGAGGTCGGAGCCCTCTTCCCGCCAGGGAAGGGGGTTGCGGGATGGGAGAAAGACACTCTTCTGTTCTCGCCCCCTCGCGCGCAGGGAGGGGTAGGGGGTGGGCTGCCCCGCGCAAGCACCTCGAACGCGCCGGTCGCTCGACGTGCTAGCCGAGCGGCCGGAAACCCTCGTCGCCGACCATGCTGCGGAGCAGCCACCCGATCAGCGTGCCGATCACGACGACGAGGAAGATCAGCAGTGCGCGCGAAAGCGTGAGCGACCATCCGAGGAACGCGACCGTCACCGCCTCCGTGTTCTGCAGCGTGAACACGATGCCGAGGCCGACGCACAGGAACACGAGGATCAGCCGCAGCACGGCGCCGACCGACCGCCCGCGGCGACGCAGCGATGGCTCCTCGTACGCGGGCTGCTCCATCGGTAGGCGTCTCCTCAGTCGCAGCGTACGCCCCGCGGGCGTGGCGGGTGCAGCGCGGCCGAGGGCGCGGTAGACTCGATTGACGGCGGGGGGATACGAGGTTCGCGTGTCACGTCGACGCCTCCGCGCCGCGCTTTTCGCGTGCGCCCTGCTCGTCACCCTGCTGGCCACCCTGCTGCCGCTGCACCCCCGCGCGGTCGAGGCCGCCCCGCCGCCCCTCGGTGCACCGCTGACACCCGGCACGAGCGCCATCGTGCGCGCGGACGGCGAGTGCCTCCGCGTGCGCGAGCAGCCCGGCCTCGGCGGGCGCTCCCTCAGCTGCGTCCCGGAGGGGACGATCGTCGCGGTGCTCCCGTCGTCGCAACTCGCGGACGGCTATCGCTGGCAGCTGATCAACGTGGGGACGCTCACCGGCTGGGCCGCGGACGCGTACCTCCAGCAGACGGCGCAGGCCGCCGCGACCGCGGCGTGCGCCCCGGGGATGCAGTCCTCGACGATCAAGCCGGGGCTCACCGGCTTCGTGCCGAGCCGAGGCGGCGCCGGCCTGGTCATCTGGGGCGGCGGCTCGCTGGCGGGCATCGACAACGCCGCCACCTCGAAGGGCTGCCGGCTCTCGGCGATCTGGACCGGCCGCCCGGACGGCGAGATGGTCGGGTACCTCCCGGGCGCGCCGGACTTCGTGAACGAGGCGTGGCGCCGGGCGTTCCCGACCGACCGCCTGGGCGCGGGCCAGGTGCTGATGATCGTGTGCGACGCGCAGGACACCGTCCGCGCCGCAAGCGCCCGCGTGCCCATGCCGCAGTTCAACGCCCCGCGACCGACGTTCATCGGCCCCAGCGCCGGCCCGAAGATCGAGGCGCTCGCCGCCATCGTCGTCGACGAGGCCTCCGGCGCGATCCTCTACGGCATCGACCCGCACCGGCCGCTGCCCCCCGCGAGCCTCACGAAGATCGCGACCGCGATCGTGGCGATCGAGGGCGCCGACCTCTACTCGTGGGTGTCGAACAGTGTCGACAGCCGGCGGTTGATCGGCAGCAGCGTCGTCGGGCTGGTGCCGGGCGACTGCTTCACCGTGAACGACCTGTTGTACGGCCTCATGCTGCCTTCCGGGAACGACGCCGCGCGCGCCCTCGCGCGGCACCAGGCCGGCACGGAAGAGGGCTTCGTGCAGCAGATGAACACGCTCGTCGCGCGGCTCGGCCTGAAGGGCAGCCGGTTCACCGACCCGGACGGCCTCGGCGGCCCGCAGCACGCGATGTCCGCGCACGACATCGCGATGCTGTCGCGCTACGCGATGACGCTGCCGCAGTTCCGCGACGTCGTCGACACGCCCGCGTGGACCGCGCGCGGCGGACGGACGCTGTCGATGGTGAACGCCAACGCCTTCATCAAGACGTACGCCGGGGCCGACGGCATCAAGACCGGCTACACCGAGGAGGCCGGCAGCACCCTCGCCGTCTCCGCGACGCGCAACGGCCATCGCGTGTACGCGGTGCTCCTCAACGACGACCAGCGCTACACGGACGCGCGCGCGCTGATGGACTGGGCGTTCGCCAGCCACCGCTGGCCGTAGCGAGCGAGGCGGAGCGTCGAGGACTGAGGGGGCGGCCCATCCCCCTGCCCCCTTCCCTGCGCGGGAAGGGGGATGTCTTCTTTGTGGGGGCTGCGCCCCCACGGGCCCCACCTTCCCGAGCGTCCCCTCCGACGCGCGCCCGTCGCGCGCGTCTCCGCCGGGAGCGCGAGGGGCGCAGCCCCCTCGCATCCCCATTCCCTGCTCACCCCCTCCCGCGCAGGGAGGGGGTAGGGGGTGGGCCGCCCCCGTAGTCCTCGAACGTCGCGCCTCCCGTGCTACGCCTGCGGCGGGAACTCCGCGCGCACGCGCGCGTCGCGCTCCTCGACGGACGCGGCGAGCGCCGCCGCGAAGGCCGCAAGCCGCTGCCGCAGCGCCTCGTCGCTCGTGCCGAGGATGCGCGCCGCAAGCAGGCCGGCGTTGCGCGCGTTGCCCACGGCGACCGTCGCTACCGGGATCCCCGCCGGCATCTGCACGATCGACAGCAGCGAGTCGAGGCCCTCGAGGTTCGCCAGCGGCACGGGCACCCCGATCACCGGCAGCGTTGTCACCGAGGCGAGCATGCCCGGCAGGTGCGCCGCGCCCCCCGCGCCCGCGATGATCACGCGCAGCCCGCGCGCCTCCGCGCTCATCCCGTACTCGATCATCGCGTGAGGGGTGCGGTGCGCCGAGACGACGCGCACCTCGTACGTCACGCCGAGCTCGCCCAACGCCTCTGCGGCGTCGCGCATCGTCGGGAGGTCGGAGTCGCTCCCCATCACGATGCCCACCAGCGGCGCACCACGCTGCGGAGCGACCCGCGGCGCCCCGCTCGTTCGTCGCGTCGTCATACGTCCCTCCCGGCCAGCACCGCCGCCGCGCGCGCCGCGCGCGCCCGCGTCTCCTGCATGTCGTCGCCCAGCGCGTTCACGTGCCCCAACTTGCGGCCGGGCCGCACGGCCTTGCCGTAGAGATGAGGGTGCACGCCGCGCGGCCCGGCGTCGAGCGCCCGCGCGATCCTCGGCGCGAGGCCCTCGACGTCCGCGCCCTCGCGGCCCAGCACGTTCGCCATCGCGACCGCGGGCGCGAGCAGGTCGGTCGGCCCGAGCGGCCAGTCGAGGATCGCGCGCAGGTGGTTCTCGAACTGCGAGGTGCGGCAGCCGTCGATGCTGAAGTGCCCGGAGTTGTGCGGCCGCGTCGCCACCTCGTTGATCAGCAGCTCATC
>SHYQ01000054.1 GCA_009692765.1 Dehalococcoidia bacterium
GATCTTTCTTCGACACGACAAGCGCCCCCGATCGGACGAGATCGGCACCACAGCACCTCGGCGACGTCCGCCGCGCGCGGATCACCGACGGCTGCGCCGCCCGACGAACAATCGTTGCGCGATGTCGACAGCATGAGGACAGTGCGCCGTCAGTGCGGCGTTGACTTGCATGCCCCCAACTCCCCGCGGCGTCGCGGCGCTGCGACGCTGGCTCGCGCAACCCTCCGCGCCCTGCGCTCGGCGACATCCGCCGCGAGCGGCTGGTAGCATCGGCAGGTCGATGACACGACGCGGACCGGGAGCCGGCGGATGCGGACTGCGCACGTGCGAATGCTCACGACGACCGCAGCGGTAACCGCGCGCGGCATGGCCTCAGCGCGACGGTCCTGGCCAGCGGCGTCGGCCAGACGGCCGCGGTGACCCGCCCGCTCACCGTCGCCCTGCTCCAGCTCCGCGCGTTCGACCTCGCGGACCACGAGCAGTCCTAGAGCGAGTTGCTCCGGCGCATCGACGACGCCGCGGCGGAGCGGCCGCGGCTAATCGTCGCGCCCGAGGCCTCGTGCCCGGCCGGCGTCCTCGGCTCGCCCGAGGCGTACGCACGCGCTTCGCTACGCGGCGATGCCGAGGTGCTGACGATGCTGGGCGACCGGGCGCGGCGGCACGCATGCTACCTCGCGGTCGCGCTGGTGCTACGCGATCCGTCCGGCGCGCCTCAGAACGCCGCGGTGCTCATCGCGCCCGGCGACGCGGTGATGGCCCGCGCCACGGAGCGGCGACCGGCGTCGTGGTTCGCGGCATGGAGCGGCGCCCCGTCCCCGCAGCGATGGATGACGCGCGCGGTGACCGGCGCGGAGTCGCTGCCGCTGCTGGAAGCGCTGGCCGCCGAGACGCAGACGATCCTCGCCCTCGCGCTGGCGGAGCGTGGCGAGGGGGAGACGTACAAGACGGCCTACCTGATCGACCGCGGCACCACGATCGCCGCCCACCGGCAATCCTGTCTCAGCGCAGCCGAGCGTGCGGCGGGGTTCACGCCGGGCGCAATGCCGCCACCGGTCGTGACGACCGCAATCGGACGGCTGGGACTGCTCGTCGGGGTGGAGGGGCTCGTCCCGTCGCTGATGGCGGGACTCGTCGAGCGTGGCGCGACGCTCCTCGTGTGGTGCGCTGGCGACGTGGGCGCGCCGATCGAGCCGCTGGCGCATGCTCGCGCGATCGAGACAGGCAGCGCCGTGATCGCAGCCGGGATCGCCGCGGCGAACGGCGGCGGCAGCATCATCGATGCGGGCGGCATGGTTCTCGCGACGACGATCGCGGGGGAGGCGATGGCGGCGCTCGCCACGCTCATGGCAGATCGCGGCTAGTCCCAGAGCCGACGGCGCGCCGTGCAGTGCGCGCACATGATGATCGCGGCTTTCACCTGGCGAGACGGGTCGGCGCGGCGCTCCACCACAGTCCCTGACTTCAGGTGCGCGCTGCAGAACCGCAGCCGGCACCGCTCGCAGAGGTGCTCCATGCGGTCGGAGCAGTTGTCCTCGGCGCACATCGCGGCCGCATTTCGGTGCCGTCGATCGTCGATCCACGCGCGGTGGGCGCGCACGTCGTCGAACTTCGCCCGGCAGTGCGGACGCGAACAGACCTGATGGTAGTCGGCGCCCATCTCGCCGTGGTCGGCGCAGAACGGCGCGCCGCAGTAGACGCACTGGCCGATCGGCTCAGCGCCGCAGGCGCGCCGCAGAAATCCGCCGCCGGTCGCGCAGACGCCTTCGATGAGCACAGGCCGTCCCGTCCGCTGAGTATGGGGTGCCCCCATTGTCGCACACGATGCGGCCGCGACCGCGACCCACTGAGTCCCACTGAGACCCTATCGCGGGGGGGGGCACCAGCAATGCGCCCGCGCTACGACCGACGGGGAAGCGCTGCACGACGCGCGAACGGTCCAGGTCGATGACGCTGACCGCGCCGCCGAACATGTCGCCCACGTACAGCCAGCGCCCGTCGGGTGAGAACGCAAGTCCGTCCGGGACGCCGCCGACGGGGATGCGCCGCAGCTCGCCGTCCGCGAGGATCGCGACCGCACCGCTGGCGGAGAGCGCCGCCGCCAGCACGCGCCCGCGCGCATCGTAGAGCAGCCGCACCGGGCGGCCGCCAAGTTCGTACCGCCCCGTGGTTGCGCCCGCCGCGTCGAAGACGTCCAACGTGCCGCCGACCGATCTCCCGGTCGCCACGCGACCGTCACTCGCCACGGCGACGCTCTCCGGCACGTGCGACACCGGGAGCGTGCGATCGCCCAGCGTGAGCGTATCGTCTGCCGCGTTGGCGATCGCGAGCGATCCGTCCGGCGTCAGCGCGAGGATGTGCGGCCACGCGCCGGTCGCCACGGATGTGTGCTCCTCCCACGTCCCGATCGCGAAGCGGCGCACCGCGCCCACGCTGCGATCGGTGACGTACAGCGTGTCACCGGCCACCGCGAGGCCGTGGGGGGTACCGCCGATCGGCAGCGTCTGCACCTGCTCGTCCCGGAGGCCGTCGGGGAGATCGCCGCGCCGGAGGTCGAGGACGGCGAGCGCGGCGGACTGCGCCAGTGAGACGACGACGCGCCCGTCCGTCAGCGCGACCACCTCGTGCGGGCCGTCGGGGAGCGGAATGCGACGTGCGTCGCCCGGGTGTGCCGTGTCCGCCACCACCAGCGCCTGCCCGCGCAGGTCGGCGACGGCGATGGTGAGCTCCGGCGGCGCCGGGACCGGGAGGTCAATCGCGGGATCACCACGTTAAGGGCCATGACGAGGACGGCCGCCGCCACGGACGTCGCGAGCACCATCGGGTCGCGCGACGGTGCCGCCGCCGGTCGCGCCGTTCGCCACCGCAGTGACGGTGTCCGCGAATGAGGCGGCCGCGTCCAGGCTCACCGAGAGCGAGCCGTTCAGCAGCGCCTGGCCGTTGAACCGCGTGCGCGAGCCGATGTTGTCGACCTCGGACTTCAGCGCGAGCATCTCCTCGCCGATCGCCTGGCGGTCGCTAGAGGAGAGGCTAGTGTTGCCCGCCTGCACCGCCATCTCGCGGATGCGCTGGAGGATGGAATGGACCTCGTTCAGCGCGCCTTCTGTGGTCTGCAGCATGGAGATGCCGTCCTGCGCGTTGCGCTGGCCCTGCTGCATCCTGCGGATCTGGGCGCGCATCTTCTCCGAGATCGCCAGCCGCGCCGCGTCGTCCGCCGCACGGTTGACGCGCAGGCCGCTGGAGAGCTGCTCGAAGAGGACGCCGAGCGTGCCGGCGCTGCTCCAGACCGAGCCATCATTCCCCACCGCGTCGGGGATGGAGATTAGGGTCGCCCCGTGGCCTGCCCGCTCTGAATCTGTACAACCACCTGGAGATACGCTGAGTCCTCCGCGTACTGGTCGATCGACACCTGCCCGGAGAGTCCGGACGAGGCGTTCGCGATCTGCAGTTGCGTTGCGAACCCGTTCGGCGTCTCGCCGGTGATCTGCCAGCCCTCCGCCCGGAGCCCGTCGCGCACGCGGGCAGCGACCACCGCGGCGCTGTCCTTCGAGACCAGCGAGGCCTGAAACGCACCGCCGCCCGGCTGCTCGCCCCACGCGTAGCGGAGCACCGTCAGACCCTGCCACGCCTGCCGCGCGGGGAACGTCTGCGGCAGCACGATCGGCTGCTGCGGCGGGACGAAGGCCCGCCCCGCCGCCGGATCTCCCGGCGCGCTCGCGGCCACGATGTACGTCAGCGCCGACCGCGGCGACCCGGCGTTCGCGACGGCCTGGAGCGCCGCCGCCAGCTGCTGCGGATTCGTCACGGTGGTGTCGTTCACCCGGACGATCCGGTCGCCCTGCTTCACACCCGCCTCCTGCGCCGGCCCGGGATCGACGCGCCCGACCGCGAGGCTCCCGTCGATGCCGACCCCCAGCGAGGGCGCGAGCGCCGTCAACTTCACGGTCAGCGTGGTATCCGTGCCGCCACGGGAGACCGTCACCCGGTACCGCGCCGCGTTCGGGTTGAGGCGCACGATCGCCGTGCCGTCGATGTCGGTGAGCCGGCTGTTTCGGAAGCGGAGGACGCGCGACGTGTCCTGGCCGAGCCCCGCGCTGACCTGCCAGGGGGACCTGTTCAGCTGCTCCGCTACGACCTGCGCGACGGCCGCGATGTCGCCATCCACGTCGTACATGACCCAGACGAGGTCCGTGCCGTCCCCCTGGTGGATGTACGACGAGCCGAGCAGCCTCGCGTTCGGGTGGACCGGCAGCGTGATGCGCTCCGCCGGCTTCGTCACGCTCCCGTTGAGCAGCTGGTCGAGGACGGGCGCGACGACGCCGGGGAAGACCTCGACGCCGCTGGTCGCGTCGTCGCGGAGCCAGCGCTCGACCATGATCAGCGCGGCCCCGTCGCCACCCCAGTCGCCCCGCGCGCGAAGCGTGGCGAAGCCGGCCGCCGCGACCGCGACCACGACGAGCGCCGCCGCGACCGCGGCCAGCACCATGTTTCGACGCATCAGCGAACCCCTCGGGCGGTGGTGTCTCGATCGGTCTTCGGGCCGGTATCCGGGGCGATGTGGTGGGCGGCGCGCACGCCGCAACCGCCCGCGGGGAGCGTATCAGTCCGGGGTGTGGGTGATGGGGTGGGTGAGGGGATTCGAACCCCCGATCTTCAGGGCCACAACCTGACGCCCTAACCGCTAGGCCACACCCACCATCGTCGCCATCGTCATCCGCACGGGCAGATCCGCGCGCGGGGAGCGCGATCGTAGCAGACGCGCCAGCCTTCGAGCGAACGCCGGCGGGGGCGGCGCGGGCGGTACGGGCTAGGGCGTCGGGGTCCCGAATCCGCCCAGAGCGCGCAAGACGGCGTCGCGACCGCTCTGCGCGAGGGATGCCGCCGCGCCGCCCGCGAGCCCGGCGGGGGACGGGAACACGGGACGCGCGTCGCCCACGATCGCGGACAGGTAGTCCCGCGTCTCCTGCGGGAGCGCGGCCTCCCACGCCGCGCCGCGCGCCGCGACGGCGGACTGCACACGTCCCATCCCCGCGTTGTACGAGGCGATCGCCTTCCGGACGTTGCCGCTCCACGCGCGGAGGTACTGCTGCATCGACTGTGCGCCGGCCCGTAGCGACTGCGCGGGGTCGGTGCGGTTCACGTGCGGATAGTACTGAGACATCAGCTGCGCGATCCCCTCGGCGCCCGCCGAGGACCGGCGCTGGCCGGTGACCACGTCGGGCGCGAACCCCGACTCCTGATGGATCTGCTGCTCGAACAGCGCGCCGTAGCCCGGACCGATCACGGCCTCCCCGATCTGCCTCGACAGGTCGCGCCAGCCTTAGGGGTCGGCGGCGTCGCCGGTCGCCTGTCGCGCCAGCAGCGCCGCGATCTCGGCGGGTGACGACGGCGCGCCGGACGACCACGAGGCGCGATCCGTCGCCGGGGCGCCCGCGAGGCGCCAGAGCGCGCCGCTGTTCCTCATCGATGACACGGTCGCGCGCACCTGGGCGATCTCGGCACGCGGCTGCTCCAGCTGGCGCTGCAACGCGGACGCGAAACTCGGGCCGCCAGCGGGCGCGGGCGCAGCCGTCTCCACCCGCCCAACGGGCGGGGGGCGCCAACCGGGTTGATCGCTTCAAGACCCGCCGGCACAGCCTAGCCCGGGGGCGCGGCGGGAGCGTCAGGGCTGAATCGCCCCGCCGAGGCCGCGGTAGCCTCCCGCGAAGTAGAGCAGCGGATCGCCGCCCGGCCGCTCGATGGCTAGGGACTCCACCCGGCCGACGACGATCGTGTGGTCGCCGCCGGCGAGATGCTGCTCCACGCGGCACTCCGCCCACGCCAGCACGCCATCGATGATCGGTGACCCGAGCGGGCCGTCGCGGAACGGCACCCCGTTCATCACCGCCTCGTGCTGGCCGGAACGCGCGAAGACCTCCGATACGGCGCGCTGGTCCGCCGCGAGGATGTTCACCGCGAACGCCTCCGCCATCTCCAGCATCGGTTGCATCGAGGCGCTGTGGTCGACGCAGACCAGGACGAGCGGCGGGTGCAGCGACAGCGAGGTGAAGGCGTTCGCGGTCATCCCCCGCCGCTGCTGACCCACCAGCGTGGTGACCACCGTGACGCCGGTGGCGAACAGCCCCATCGTGCTGCGGAACTCGCGCATGTCGATCGACGTGCCGGTCACGGCCCCTCCATACGGAAACCGCCGCATGGTAGCACCGCGCCCCGGGGCGCGCGTCAGCCGGCCGCCGGATCATCGGCAGGTCGTCCGCGCGGGCGCACGCTGACGGGCCGCGCCTCGGGCGGCCACGCGCCCTGCGGCTCCCCGCCCTCGCCGCTACGATGGGATAGACGGATCGCGGAGGCTGCATGGGGTCGTCTGTCGCGCGCCGAGCACAACTCCTGCTGCTCCTGGCCATCGGGATCGCGGCGCTGACCGCGACGGTCTTGATCGTCGCGGGGAACACCGGCGGCGCGGGCGGCCTCCGGCTGTTCGGGGTGAGTATGGGCGGCCAGACCCGGCAGACGGGCGCGGCAGCCGGCGCGGGAGGCGCCCGGCGGCCGGCCGACAGCGTGGAGGCGTTCACCCGGAAGTACGGCGACCCGCCGGACGCGACGTACGGGCGCATCCGCATCCCCTCGATCTCCGTGAACGCGCCGCTGAGCTACCGCGCGGTCAGCGGCAGCGTGATGCCGGAGCCGGGCGGCGCGACGGACGTCGCCTATTACGACATGTCCCGCTTCCCGGGCACCGGCGGCGTGCCGGGCGGCGGCGGCAACGCCATCTTTGGCGGGCACGTCGACCTCCGGCGTCCGATCCCGTACGCGGGCGACGTGGAGTACCAGGGGCCGGGGGTGTTCTGGTCGCTGGACAAGCTCCGGCCCGGCGACATCATCGAGGTCGACTATCGGGGGAGCACGTATCGGTATCGCGTCTCGGCGGTAAACGAGTTCAGCGCGGACAAGGCGGACTGGGGCAAGGTCTGGAGCAGCGACGTGAAGAATGACACCATCACGCTCTTCACCTGCGGCGGGACGTTCAATCCCGAGACCCACGAGTACAGCACGCGCCTCATCGTGCGCGCGGAGCGCGGGTAGCGTTCGAGCGGCGGCGCCCGGCTGAGCGCGATGTCAGGCGCGAGGCTGGCCTAGGCCGTACCCGGCCATCACGAACCCGTCGTGCCACTCCGGGTCGGCCTCGAGGCAGGTGCGCATGCGGCGGTAGATCGCGTCCATGTTGGGCCGCTCCGCATTGGCCCGGTACGACTTCTGCTGTCGAAGGCGACGACCATCCACACATCCATGGGGTCGCCGTCCGACTAGTAGAACGTCGTGGACACCCACCCCTTCAGGTGCTCCTGGATCAGGGCATCGAACTGGGCGCGGAGGAACGGCTCCGCGCCGGGCCGCATCCGCATCCGCATCCGCATCCG
>SHYQ01000055.1 GCA_009692765.1 Dehalococcoidia bacterium
GCCTCGACGGCCTCGCTGCGGGCGTGGCGGCTGCGCGGGGCAGCGTCGATGCGCGCGGCGAGCAACTCGCGGAGTTCGCGCGTCTCCGGGAAGCGCCCCTCGACCTGGTTCGAGAAGAGCAGTTCGTCGCCGCAATGGACGTCGAACTGGCCCCCGCCGCCGGGGACGAGCGTCACGCCAGAGACATAATCCTCGAAGGTGTGGAGCAACTCCTGCGCCACCCACGAGGCGCGCGGGAGGAAGTGGCACTTCGTGCAGTAGGTGATCGAGATGCCGGGCCGAGGGGCTGTGTCCATACGCATGCTCCGCGCTGCGAGGGCTCGTCCTGAGCCCGCTCGGGCTGCTTCGTGGCTGACAGTGTGCCACGCCGCCGTCCCGTCCGGACAGCCCACCGCGGAAGTGATCCAGCGACGCCGCTCGTGCGAGTTAGGAACCAGTTACCGTGGCAAATCCGATCCCGACCGTGCCGCTCCGTTGCGGTTCCCGGTGCGGTGATTGGAGCACATGGAGGGGGACAGGATGATCGGACGCATGATGCAGGTCGGTCGTGTGGTGGCGGTGGTACTGGTGGCGGGCCTGCTGGGCATGATTCCGGCGATTGCTTCGGCGCAGGCGGCATCGGCGACGGTCGTCGTGGAAGCGGTCGACTTCGGCTTCAATCCCGGCGTGCAGACGATGACGCCCGGCGCGGTCACGTTCGCGGTCAAGAACACGGGTACGCGTTTTCCGCACGAAATCATCGTGATCAAGAGCGACCTTGAGCCGAAGGCGCTGCCGCTGGTTGCGGGCAAGGCGGACGAGGCGACCCTGTCAATCGTTGGTCGCATGGCTCGCGTCACCCAGGCGGCTCCCGTCGGCATCCTCAACTTGAACCTGCCGACGGGCCGGTACCTGGTGATCTGCAACATTGGGACGCACTACGCGCAGGGCATGACGTTCTCGCTGGTCTCGGGCGCGGCGGGAGCGCCCTCCGCACTCGTTCCTCCTGGAATTCCCGCCCCGGCCGCTCCGGCTGCCCCCCCCGGCGCCCCGGCTGCTCCGGGTGCTCAGCAGGCGTCCCCTGCACCGGCGAAGACGGGCACCGGTGGACCGCTCGCCGCTGACCCGACATCGGGTACCGCCGCGATCGCCCTCGGCATGCTCGCGCTCGGCTTCGTCGCCGTCGCGCGTGCCTGGACGAGCCGCGCGCGATAACTCGTGCGGTAGTTCGCGGGTCGCCGGCACCGAGGCGCCGCGCGCGGGAGAGACCACTCCTCCCGCGCGCGGCGCTATCCGCGTGACGCTAGCGGGCATCCTGCACGTAGGGGACGAGCTCGAAGTCGCCGCGGGCGACGATCGCGAGCAGGCGGTCGGCGTCCGCGTTGGCGACCGCCTGTCGCAGCGCCTCGCGGCGCTCGCCTGACAGCGCCGCGCTCGCGCCGTCTGCATCCGTCCGTCGCCAGACGCGCACGCGCACACCCTCGATGCGTTCGAGGCCGGCGACCAGATCCGCCGCGTCGCCGGACACGACGAGCACCACCTGTCGCGCACGTGGCGGCGTGGCCGTCGCCTCCGGCAGCGCCGCCTGGTCCTCGCGCAGCACCAGCACGTGGTAGTAGGCGATCGCCCCGGTGGTCAGCGCAACGCCCAGGCCCCAGCGCGCCTCGCGCAGCAGCGCCAGCGAGAGATCGACGGCGAGCACGGCCTGGAACACCTGGTACAGCACGATCGTCAGGCTCACCAGCAGCGCGAAGATCGCGACGCCCACCGTCGCGAAGACGTACACGCGCCGCGAGGGCGCGGCGCGCTCTTCGACGCCGGCAGCCAGCGCGCGCTGCGTATCGCGCCAGTATCGCGCCCACAGCGGCAGCCCGACGCTGATCAGCGTGACGCCGCGCACCAGCGGGTTCCGCCACCAGTTGGGCGCCGCTACGAGGTCGGCGTGATCGCCCGCGAGGCCCTCCGCGGCGATGGCGATCAGCGTGGCGATGCCCAGCGCAGCCGTCACCAGTCCCGCCGCTGACAGCAGGTAACGGTAGACGCGCTCCGGCCCGCTACGTTCGTGCGCATCGCCGACCTCAACGATCACGGCGCGATGGTAGCCCCACGTCGCGACGCCGAGGATGAGCGCGCTGGCGGCGTCGGGGAGCATCGAGAAGTGCGCGACGGCGGTGTCGGCGCCCGGGACGCCGGCGTACCATTCGAGCGCGGTGTACAGCATGATCGCCGCCGGGACGATCGCCAGCGCCACACCGAGCAGCGCGCCGAAGAGGAAGACGTGCACGCGCCAGAGCGTGGTCAGGCGGTCGCGCGCCGCCAGTTGCCGGAGCCAGTACACCCCCCAGATCGCGACCCCTACGAGCAGCACGACGAGGGAGGCGCGCAGGTCGCGATCCCAGCCGCTCACGATGTTCGCTCGGAACGCGCGGTCGTAGGCCTCGGACAGCGGCGCGGCGACGAGGCCGATCGCGCCCGCGAGCAGCAACAGCAGGCCGAGGAGCGCGCCGAAGTAGAGCGCGAACCGGTCGATCAGGTGCGTGATCACCGTGGTCGGCGGCTCGGCCGTCGCAAGTCGCTGGTGGATCGCCCACACGCCGCTCCACGCGACGAGCCCGCCCCACGGGCCGCCCGCGACATCCGCGACGCCGAGGAGCATGCGCCCCGCCTCGACCGCGTTCCACGCGACGATGGCGAGCGCCACGGAGCGCGTGACGCCGAAGTACAGGCGTCGCGCCTGCGACCGGCGCTCCACCTCGTGCGCGCGCACGGAGCGCTGCGCGAGGAGCATGAACAGCAGCCACGCCGGCGTCCCCACGAGCGTGAACGCGAGCGCGAGGGCGAGCCCTTGACGACGGTCGAGGAGCAGCGTGTCGCCGACGATCGCGTCGAGCGCGCCGCTGATGATCATCGCCACGCCGATCGCGGCGAAGACGACGCCCACCAGCGCGAGCACGTAGATGAACAGCCGGCGCACGCTGCCAATGCCGTCGTCCAGCGTCGCGTTGTCGCGTTCCGCCTCCCGCCGCGCGGCGGAGACGGCGGCGATCGTCCCCGCGATGATCGCGACCGGCAGGATGCTGAAGATGAGCAGGGAGGCGATCATCTCGATCACCGTGGCGCTTCGATCATCGGTGCCCTCGCTCCTCCGCTACCGGACCGGGATGGGGGGGCAGTCGAGCCAAGACAGCGGCCACGGGGCCTCACTGAAGCGCCACTGTCCCCCCACTTGCTTGAGCACGAACACCTGAGTGAACGAGGAGTCGCTACCGCCGAAGGGGCCATCGGAGTTGTACGACTCGGTGACCCGCACGCGAACCTCGGCTGTGGCGTCGCGTACCGTCGATCGATCCAGCGTTGCGCGGAGCGAATTGGCGCTGCGACTGCTAATGCTCTCGCGCGGCCTGGGCTCACACCGCGCGGCGAGGTCGGGCGCGAGGTAGGTGAGGGCCGCCGTCGTGTCGCGGTCAGCGACCGCGCGCAGGTAGTCCTGCACGGCGCGCTCCGGGGTCCCCTCGGCGTAGTGGCGCTCGCCGCTCGCGAGCATCGTGACCGCGATCCCCACGACCACCGCGCTCGCGATCGCCGTGCCGATCATCACGAGCCATCGGTTCGAGGCGGTCACCGTGCGTCCCCTTCGTGCGTGCGCCACCGTGGGGTGCCTGTGCACGACCAGCATACCTCGCGCGGCGCTGCGCACACTCGGGCGGTCGCGTAAGGTGATCTCTCGGCCCGACGCCAGCGATCCCAGCAGGCCGGCGAGACCAGCGAGGAACAGCGCGTGACTACGAGGCTCCAGCCGGACTCGGAACGCTTCCCGGTCGTCGGCATCGTGGGTGCGGGCCCGTTGGCGCGCCTGATGATCCAGGCCGCGATCCCGCTCGGCATCGGCGTGCGCGTGCTCGCGGAACGCGCGGACGACCCGGCCGCGCTCGTCTGCCCGAATGTCGACATCGGCATGCCGAACAACGCGCGCCACCTACGGGAGTTCGCGGCGCGCTGTGACGTCGTGACGTTCGACCACGAGTTGGTCTACCTCGACGCGCTGGCGGAGATTGAGGCGGGCGGCGGCATCGTGCGTCCCGGCGCGCAGGCGTTGCGCTACGCCCGGGACAGGCTCTACCAGCGCACCGAGTGCAAGCGCGCCGGACTGCCGGTGCCAGAGTTCGCCGAGGCGCCGCACTTCCCGGCGATCGATGAGTTCGTCCAGCGCCACGGCTGGCCGGTGGTTGTGAAGTCGCAACAGGGCGGCTACGACGGGCACGGCGTGTGGGTGCTGGAGGACGCCAACGAGGCGCGCGATTTCTTCGATGCGACCGCGGGCACGGGCGTCGATCTCATGCTGGAGCGGTGGGTGCGCATCGATCGCGAGCTCGCGGTGCTGGTGGCGCGCCGGCCCGGCGGCGAGTCGGTGACCTACCCCGTGGTGGAGACGGTGCAGCGCGGCGGGATCTGCCACGAGGTGATCGCGCCGGCACCGGTCACGCCGGAGATCGCGGCGCGCGCGCGGCTGCTCGGGGAGCAGATCGCGGAACTGACGCAGGCGGTCGGCGTGATCGCCATCGAAATGTTCCTGGTCGGCGATGAGTTGCTGATCAACGAGGTGGCGACGCGCCCGCACCACTCCGGGCACTTCAGCATCGAGGGTTGCGCGACCTCGCAGTTCGACAACCATCTGCGCGCGGTGCTGGACTGGCCGCTCGGGCCGACGGACCTCCTCGCGCCGTTCGCGGTCATGGCGAATCTGCTGGGCGAGGGACGCGACAGCCTCGCGCCCAGGATCCCGCGCGCGTTGGCCGCCGGGCCGCCCAGTGCCAGGTGGGGGGGCGTGCACCCGCACCTGTATGGCGCAGAGGCGCTGCTCGGCCGCAAGATGGGTCATGTCACCGCGCTGGGCGATGATCTGGAAGAGACGCGAGCACGCGCGGCACAAGCCGCCGCGCTGCTGACCGGGAGGGCGACATGACTGCTGACTCCGCTGGGGGCGCGCCGATCGTCGGCATCCTGATGGGCAGCGACTCCGACCTTGGCGTGATGCGCGCCGCCGCGGATGCACTTCGCGAGATCGGCATCCCGTTCGAGGTCCGCGTGCTCTCCGCGCACCGGACGCCCGACGCGACGCTCGAGTACGCGCGGGCGGCAGAAGGGCGTGGCCTGCGCGTGATCATCGCGGGCGCGGGCGGGGCGGCGCACCTCCCGGGCGTGCTTGCCGCCGTCACCACGTTGCCCGTGATCGGCGTGCCGGTGCCGCTGCCGATGCTCGATGGCCTCGACTCGCTGCTGTCGATCGTGCAGATGCCCGCGGGCATCCCCGTCGCCACGGTGGGGATCGGCAACGCACGCAACGCCGGGCTGCTTGCCGCGCGCATCCTCGGCACCTCGGACGCTGTGCTCCGCCGCAGAATCGCGGAGGCCGCTCGGGCAATGGCGGCGGTGGTGGAGGAGAAAGACGCGAAGGTGCGCGGGGAGTTCCCCGCCTAGCCTAGCCGTGCCGTGGCTACGGCCCGACCGCTACGGCCACACGTGGTTCACGAAGGCCCAGTCGAGGAGCGCGCGCGCGTCGGTGTCGCGGTTCGGGTCGTTCAGCAGCACCACGTACAGGCGCTTCCCGTTCTTCGTCGCGGAGACCACCAGCGTGCGCCCGGCATCATCGGTGAAGCCGGTCTTCACGCCGTCCGCGCTCGGGTACGAGGACAGCAGCGCGTTCGTGTTCAGCATGGACAGGTTGCGCACGCCGCGCGCCGTGTACGAGGCGGTTTTCACCACCTCGCGGAAGCGCGGCAGCGACATGCCGTATCGCGCCAGCATCGCGATGTCGTACGCGGACGATCGGTGGATCGGGCTGCCCAGGCCGTGCGGGTCGGTGAACATGGTGTCGGTGAGGCCCAGGCGCCGCACCAGCGTGTTCATCTGCTGCACGAACGCCAGTTCCGTCCCCCCCTGGTAGCGCGCGATGGCGACCGCGACGTCGTTCCCGGAGGGCAGCAGGAGGCCGTAGAGCAGATCGCCCGAGGCGAAGCAATCGCCCGGGATCAGCCCCAGCACGCTGCTGTCCGCCATGAGCCGGCTGTCGACGTCAGTGGTGATCGCGACGCTGGGCTCCATGCCCTCGATGGCGACGATCGCGGTGGCGATCTTCGTCAGGCTCGCCGGCGGGAGGCGATCGCGCCCGTTCTTCTGGTAGAGCACCGCGCCGGAGGCCTCGTCCAGCACCACGACGGCGGCGGCCGTGGCGTTCGGCGCCGGTGCGCGCCCGGTGAAGATCGGCGGAGGCGCGCGGGGCGGGATGCCGCCCGGCAGCGTTACGGCGGCGGCGGTGGTGCGTCCGGTGCCGGGATCCTCGCAGACGATGAGGATCACCCGCCCGCCGGACAGCCAGCCGTCGGCGAAGGTGCTACGCCAGGCGTTGTTCAGGAAGTCCGGCGCGCCGAAGAGGTAGCCGACGAGTTCGCCGTCAGGGCGGCTGGTCCACACCGCCTTCGGAGTGCAGCCCCGCATCAGCGCGGCATTCTCCACGCCCGCCAGCGTCCCGCCGCCCCACACCACCATCCCGGTGCCGCCCGCGGTGGGGACGAAGCCGGTCAGCCCCGGCCGGTACGCCACCGTATTGCCGGCGCTGCACGCGGCAGATGTCGCGGCGCCCGCGTGCGGCGCGAGGTACTGGTCGGCGACCCAGCCGGTCAGCTGTCCCGTGTTCACCAGCTGCCAACGCAGCGCGTCCACCGTTTGCACGGAGGGGAGGATGACGACGGTCGAACCCTCGGCGAGGCAGGCGATCGCGCGCCCGGAGAGCCCGGGCGTCTCGCGCATGCGCAGGCACTCGCCCTCCGCCCGCACCACAGCGCTGCTGCCGGGCGGGAGCGGATCGCGCGTGGCGAAGAGTTCGACGTGGGCGTCGGCGTCGGGCACGGCGGCCTGCGCGGGCCTCGTGGTGAGGAGCGCGCCGAGGGTCACGGCCGCGACGAGTACCGCCGCAGAGAGACGCAGTCGAGGCACCGTCAACGTGCGCATCCGCCTCTCACCCGCCCGTAGCCAGTCTACCGAGCCTCGGCGGCGGCGCAACCGGCATATCTGTCGCCCGCGCATCTTCGTTCTGTCCGCGCCGATTCCGTGGCGTCGAACATCAATGAAACGGCGTTCCTGCGCGGTCGTTCGGTGTTGTCGGACGCCCTGCGGCGGCGCGGCGCGCGCGATCGCAAGTGCGGAGTACGATCGCCGCATGAACGAGCCGTCCGAGGATCGCCCCGACCGCACCGAGAGCACCCGCATCGGAGCCAGCAAGACACGCATCCGCGTGGTCGGCGTGCTGCGGATCGTCGGCATCTTCGTCGCGCTCGGGCTGCTGGTCGTGCTCACGCTGCAGAACACGGACAGCGTGACGCTGCACTTCCTGATCTGGACGATCACGCTCTCGCGTGCGCTGCTCGTG
>SHYQ01000001.1 GCA_009692765.1 Dehalococcoidia bacterium
GCGCTGCTCGACGAGTCGATGGCGTGGGCGATGTGGGCCGCCGACCGCGCGCTCGGCGTCACCGCGAAGATGGAGACGCGCTACCGCCGCTCCGTCGGCGTCGCGGGCACGCTCGTCGTGCGCGGTCGCGTGGTGCGGATGCGCGGCCGTCGCGTCGAGGTCGCCGCCACCGTCGCCGACGCCTCGGGCGAGCGGCTCGCCGAGGCGTCGGCGCTGTTCATGCGCCTCGCGCCCGAGGTGGAGCGCGAGACGGCCGAGGCGCTGGGCTGGGCTAGCGTGCCGGATTAGCGACGACGGGACTGGGGGCTTGTCTGAATCCGCGCTATCGGCAGGACTGCGGCAGTGGCTCGCCGACCTTCGCCTCGTTGTAGCACAGGGTAGCGCGGGTGTTTGGTGCACTTGCGGTACCGCCCGATAGATCCATGTGGAGGCATGTTTCCTCAACCTTGTCGAAGGCTCTGTAGCGGATGCAGACCCCTCCGACGCTGGTCGCCGTCGGTGGTCTCAATTCCTTGCCGACAACGAGCATCGGCCCAATCTCAGGCGCTGACCGCTGAACGGGTAGTGGTGTGGTGCCAGTGAGCACGCCATCACCAGCGTGCAGACGATGGCGGCGAGGAGCGTCCGTGTCACACGACGGCCTCGATCCAGTGTGCGTGTTCGCGATCGATGCCGGGGACGAATCTGGCCTCGTATGGTCCCATCCCACCGTGGTTGTTCGAGATCGTGATCGAGCATCGATATGTGCCAGGTGTAGTCGCTTTGCGATGGCCATCGCCGTTCAGTAGGAATGCCCCATCCTCATCTACTCCGGCGACCGCGAACGTCACGTCGTCTATGCCCACAATGTCGAATACGAGGCCACCGTTCTTGGCAACGGCTCGGATCGCAACCGGCTGACGTTGTTCATCCCATATCGAGTAGGTCACGGCGACCCCATGATGGTCGGCACGTGACGCCCGCAGCCAGCGCGCGAGTGGTTCCGCGGGCGGGATTCCCATCTTGGCGCGTAGTTCGCGGCACTCCCTCTGGCCAATCTGAATGTCCTCGTGCGTGTAACACGCAGTGAGTTTCGGACGCGTGAGGAGATGCCGGACGATTCCAACCACGGTGACGCCCGACAGTCCGAGCAGGATTCTGACTGTTGTCTCTGCGTTCATTCCTCAAGCCTGCGCTCGTGAGTGCGACCGCGCTCACGCCGGATTCTGACTCATGGCGACCTCCTCGCCGCCCTCGCCGAGAGAGCCGTCATCCCGTGCCCGCCATCGCCTCCGCGAGCGGGACGTGGGGGAGCGCGAGGGCGCGGGCGACGGCCTCGTGCGTGACGTGGCCGCGGTAGACGTTGACGCCGTGCGCCAGCGCGGGGTCGAGGCGGATCGCCTCGTTCACGCCGAGGTTGGCGATGGCGAGCGCGTAGGGCAGCGTGAGCGTGCTCAGGATGTGCGAGGCGGTGCGCGGCACGGAGCCGGGCATGTTCGGCACGGCGTAGTGCACTACGCCCTCCTCAACGTAGATCGGATCGTCGTGATTCGTGGGGTGCGTGGTCTCCACGCATCCGCCCTGGTCCACCGCAACGTCGACGATCACCGAGCCGGGTTGCATCGTGCGCACCATTGCGCGCGTCACCACCACCGGCGCACGCTCGCCCTCGACGAGCACCGCGCCGATCAGCAGGTCCGCGGTGGGTACGAGCGCCGCGATCACGCCGCCACTCGATAGCGCCGTCTCCACGCGGCCCGCGTACTGCTGGTCGAGGTCGCGCAACTGGTCGATGGAGTTCGACACGACGGTGACGCGCGCGCCCATCCCGACGGCGATGCGTACCGCGTTGCGACCGACGTTGCCCGAACCGATCACCACGACGTGCGCCGGGGGCACGCCCGGGATGCCGCCGAGCAGGATGCCGCGCCCCGGCCCCGGGCGCTCCAGGAAGCGCGCGCCCTCCTCCACGGCGAGGCGGCCCGCCACCTCGGACATCGGCGCGAGCAGCGGCAGCGCGCCACTCGCGAGGCGCACCGTCTCGTAGCCGATCGCGATGCACTTCGCGTCGATGATCGCGCGCGCGGCCACGGGCTCGGCGGCGAGGTGGAGGTAGGTGAAGACCACCTGCCCCTCGCGCATGAGCGCGTACTCGGAGGGCTGCGGCTCCTTGACCTCGCAGATCAGTTCCGCGCGCGCGTAGACCTCCTCCATCGTGGAGACCACTTGCGCGCCGGCGGCGGCGTACTGGTCGTCGGCGTAGTGCGAGCCGGCACCCGCGATCGTCTCGACGAGGACAGTATGTCCCGCGTGGACGAGATCGCCCACGCTGGCGGGCGTGAGCGCGACGCGGAACTCCTCGATCTTGCGCTCGCGGACGGTGCCGACGATCACAGCGCCTCCGCGATCATCGGGCCCCCGGCGGTCACTGGCGGCGCTCCAGCACGTCGCCGACCATCAGCAGTTCGCCCGCGGCGACGCGGGGCGCGGGGATGCGCTGCGCCCGCCCGACGATGATCGTCCCGCCGATGGCGGCGATCTCCGCGCGACCATCGACGGTCGTCATGACGGTGCCGGGCGGCTCGTCGGGCGCGCCGGGACGGAGTTGCGCCTCAAACAGGCGGATCGGTTCGCCGCGCAGGCTCGCCACCGCGCCTGGCTGCGGGTCGCAGCCGCGGATCAGGTTCGCGACGACGCGGCTGTGGTTCATCCAGTCGATCTTCGCGTGCTCGGGTCCGCAGGGCGCCTCGTAGGTCGCCAGCGCGTGGTTCTGGGGGATGCGCGGCGCCGCGCCCTCGCGGACGAGGCAGGTCGCCTCGACCAGCGCCTCCACGCCCATCGGGTAGAGGTGGTCGAAGTAGAGCGTGCCGACGCTGTCCGCCGGGTCGATCTCCACCTCGCGCTGGAGGAGCACGGGGCCGGTGTCGATGCCCTCGTCGACCCAAAAGATCGTCAGCCCGGTGCGCTCGGCCCCGGAGACGATCGCCCAGTTCATCGGCGTGCGCCCGCGGTGGAGCGGCAACAACGAGGGGTGGTACTCGATCGCGCCGTGCGTGGCCGCGTCCAGAACGCGCCTGCGCACGATGTCGGTGACGAGCGTGAAGACGAGCAGGTCCGGCTTCAGCGCCACGTACTGCTCGAATGGACCGTCGCGGCGGAGCGCCGGCGTCTCGATGATCGGCACCCCGGCGATGCTCGCCGCCTCGAACAGCGGGTCGAGGCGCGGGCTCCCCGCGGGGGTCGATACGCCCACGACCTCCTCGCCGGCGGCGCGGAGCGCCTCGAAGACGTCCTTGCCGAACGCGGACTGGCCGAACAGCACGATGCGCATCACGGCCCTTTCGCGAGCGGGTGCAGACGGGACGCGGCCCGCCTCCTGCGGAGTATAGGAGCGCCCGCGCGCACGGGGCTCAGATGCCCCGTCCCGTCTCGGCGGCGCGCCACATGTACCACGACCCCACCGAGCGATAGGGCGCCCAGCGCTCGCCGATGACACGAGCCTCGGCGGGCGTCGGCGGGGCGGCGAGGCCGTAGGCGACGCCCATCCCCGTGCGCACCCCCAGATCGCCGTGCGGCAGCACGTCGGGTCGCCCGAGCTGGAACATCAGGAACATGTGCGCCGACCACTCGCCGATCCCCTTCACCACCACCAGCCGGTCCATCACCTCGTTGTCGGCGAGCGAATCGAGCTGCGAGAGATCGAGCGCGCCCTCGAGGACGTGGGCTGCGAGATCGCGCATGTACCCCGCCTTCTGGCGGGACACGCCTGCCGCACGGAACGCCTCGTCGGCGCTGGCCAGCACCTCCTCCGGCGTGGGGTACCGTCCCTCTCCGCCAGATGGGCCCCCGGCGGGGCCGTCGCCGTGGAGCGCCAGCCAGCGGCGGAGGATCGTGCGCGCGGCAGGCCCGGCGAGCTGCTGAAAGAGGATCGTGCGCAGCAGCGACTCGTAGTGGTCCATGGCGGGACGGGGGCGGTAGCGGCCGCACTCGTCGACCAGCGCCCCGACCACGGGATCGGCCGCGCGGAGGTGGCGGTAGGCCGCGGCCAGCGAGAAGCGTGGTCGAGGCGGCATCAGGCTCGCTCCCGCACGCGCTCGGCGATCATCGCTGCCTCCATCGCGGCGACGAACCGATCCACGTCGTGCTGCGAGGTCAGGCGCAGGATGCGCAGGTGCTCCCACTGCGGATCGGACATCGCATCGGCCATCAGGCGCCGGAAGCGGGGACGGGCCCGGAGCGAGTAGCCGACGAGCGAGTTCGGATCCCACACCGCCAGCTGCTGCCAAAGGCGCTCCACGTTCGTGCCCCAGAGCAACTCGCGCGTCCGCCACCTGCGCCACGAGCGGGTCAACTGGCGGAGGATCGTCAGGTGAAGCCGGCGGTCGAGCCAGGCGGTCGTGTCGGCGCGCGGCCAGATCACGTCGAGGAGACGGCTCGTGTAGTTGCCGCTCGCGACCCACGCATCGCCCGAAGTCGCCTCGCGCACTGCCGCGCGAAACTCGTCCGCGTCGCGCTCGACCCAGCCGGGGAGCCAGAACAGCACGTCCAGCTCGACGTGCGGCACGCCGAGGAGTGCCGCGAGGCGCTGACCGACGGTGGTCTTCCCGCTGCCCGAGGGGCCCATGACCTGGATGCGGCGGACCACGGGCAGCCCCTCGATGCGCGAATCTCGCAGCCTCCACGCCAGTCTAGCGGTGGTCTCCGCCGCCGGGGGACACCGCAGCGGTGGCGGCGCTCGGCTCCCTGCGGCGGTGGTCGATAATAACCTGCAATATGATGCAATAAACGTTGACATCTCCTCGTCGGCGGTCCTACGCTTGTCACGCGGCACACACGCGGGGGGTTCGAGAGTTAATGGAACGTACACGGGACGAGGTCGTCCGCCTCCTGCACGAGCGCGGTGAGCGCTCGGTGGCGGAGCTGGCCGAGGAGATCGGCGTCTCGCCGGGGTCGATCCGACGGCACATGGACCTGATGGTGGCGGACGGCCTGCTCGTCTCGCACCTCGTCCGGCAGCCGCGCGGCCGCCCGACCACGCGCTACGCGCTGTCGGAGGCGGGCGAGGAGCAGACCTCGTCGAGCTACTACCAGAAGCTGTTGGGCCGCCTCTCCCCGGCGCTCGCGAACCTCAGCGCGGAGGAGATCGGCGGACAGGACGGCCGCGCCGTCCTCGACCGGCTCTTCGACCGCGTCGCCGAATCGATGGCGCGCGAACACTCCGCGCAGGTCCGCGGCGCGTCGCTCGACCAGCGCGTGCACGAGGTGACGGTGGCGCTCTCGCGCGAGGGCATCCTGCAGGAGGTGGAGGACGCGGGCGACTTCTTCCGCCTGCGCAACACCGGCTGCCCCTACCGCACGACGGCGAGCGAGACGCACGCGTGCTGCGCTGCGGACCGCCGGACGATCGAGCTGTTGCTCGGCGCGCCGGTGGAACAGATCACGACGGTCGCGGGCGGCGGCGCCGCCTGCGAGTACCTGGTGGCCAAGAGCCATCCGGAGAGTGACGATTTCGACCGTTCGCGGGCCGCCGGCCTGTTTCCGGTCGTCGAGTTGATGCAACAGAAGGGCACGGCACCCGCGCGATGAGCGACGCGATGAGTAAGACCAGCGAACCGATTCTCGAGATCCGCGACCTCAAGGTCAGCATCACCGACAAGCCTGCGATCCAGATCATCAAGGGCATCGACCTGATGATCCGCGCCGGCGAGGTCCACACGATCATGGGGCCGAACGGCTCCGGCAAGAGCACGCTCGCCAGCACGATCGCTGGCAGCCCGGTCTACACCGTGGACAGCGGCGAGATCCGGTACAAAGGCTGCGACATCACGCACGCGAAGGCGGACGAGCGGGCGCGCGACGGGGTATTCCTCTCGTTCCAGTACCCCACCGTAATCCCCGGCGTGACGATGGTGAACTTCATGCGCGAGGCGCTGAAGGCGCGACGCGGCGCGGAGGTCCCGGCGCGCGAGTTCCTGGGCGAGCTGCGGGAGACGCTGGCCCAGCTCAAGATGGGCGAGGAGTTCGCGCGCCGCTACGTGAACGACGGCTTCTCCGGCGGCGAGAAGAAGCGCGCCGAGATCCTGCAGATGGGGCTGCTGAAGCCCGACTTGGCGATCCTCGACGAGACCGACTCGGGCCTCGACGTGGACGCGCTGCGCACGGTGGCGGAGGGCGTCAACGCGCTGCGGCGGCCGGAGATGGGGATCCTGCTGATCACCCACTACGAGCGCATCCTGAACTACATCCACCCCGATTTCGTGCACATCCTGGTCGCGGGGCGCATCGTCCGTTCGGGCGACGCGTCGCTCGCGCAGGAGATCGAAGCCGAGGGCTACGACCCGATCCTCAAGGCACTGGGTCTGCTGGAAGGGGCTGCTGCATCATGACCACCGTCAACCCATCCGCGCGCACCGCGGTCGGCGAGTACAAGTGGGGCTTTCACGATGACGAGAAGCCGCTCTTCATCGCCGACAAGGGCCTGAACGAAGAGGTTATTCGCGGGATGTCCGCGATGAAGGGCGAGCCGGCGTGGATGCTGGAGAACCGCTTGGATGCCTATCAGACGTTCCTCCAGCTGAAGAACCCATCGTGGGCGGGAAGCGCTGCGCTGCTCGGGGCGATCGACTTCGACGACATCCACTATTACGTGCGCGCCACCGACACCGACGCGACGAACTGGGACGACGTCCCCGCGTACATCAAGGACACCTTCGACAAGCTAGGCATCCCGGAGGCGGAGCGCCAGTTCCTCGCAGGCGCCGGCGCGCAGTACGACTCCGAGGTCGTCTACCACAACATCCGCGAGGACCTGTCGAAGCAGGGCGTGCTCTTCTTGGGCATGGACCAGGCGCTGGCGGAGCACCCCGAGATCGTGCGCGAGTACTTCGGCACCCTCGTCCCGGCGGGGGACAACAAGTACGCCGCGCTCAACACCGCGGTGTGGTCGGGCGGGTCGTTCATCTACGTGCCGAAGGGCGTGAAGGTGGACATCCCGCTGCAGGCCTACTTCCGGATCAACACGGAGAACATGGGCCAGTTTGAGCGCACGCTGATCATCGCCGACGAGGGCAGCCAGGTGCACTACGTGGAGGGCTGCACGGCGCCGATCTACAGCACCGCATCGCTGCACTGCGCGGTCGTTGAGATCATCGTCAAGAAGAACGCGCGCGTGCGGTACACCACGATCCAGAACTGGTCGAACAACGTCTACAACCTGGTCACGAAGCGCGCCTACGCCTACGAGAACGCGATCATGGAGTGGGTGGACGGCAACATCGGGTCGATGCTGACGATGAAGTACCCCTCGGTCTACCTGATGGAGCCGGGCGCGCACGGCGAGATCCTCTCGCTGGCCTTCGCGGGCACCGGGCAGCACCAGGACGCCGGCGGCAAGGTGGTTCACGTCGCGCCGCACACCTCGAGCGCGATCATCTCGAAGTCCGTCTCGCGCGGGACGGGGCGCACCTCGTACCGCGGCCTGCTGAAGGTGTACGAGGGCGCGCACCATTCGACGTCCACGGTGCGCTGCGACGCGCTGCTGCTGGATGAGCACTCGCGTTCCGACACCTACCCAACGATGGAGATCGACGAGGAGCAGGTGAACATCGGGCACGAGGCCTCGGTCTCCAAGCTCGGCGAGGACCAGCTCTTCTACCTGATGTCGCGCGGCATCAAGGAAGAGGACGCGGCGAAGATGGTGGTCAACGGCTTCGTGGAGCCGATCGTGAAGGAGCTCCCGATGGAGTACGCGATCGAGCTGAACCGGCTCATCGAGCTCCAGATGGAAGGCTCGGTCGGCTAGTGGTGGACGCAGCCAGCACCACCGCCACCACGGGGTCCGGCGCATACGCCGAGGCGCAGGTCTCCGCGGACGCCCTCGGTCGCGGCGAGCCGGCATGGCTCGTGCGGTCGCGCGAGGAGGCAGCGCGCGCCTTCGCCGCCACCCCGATGCCCACGCCGGCGCTGCGCCCGTGGAAGTACACGGAGTTGAGTGGCCTCGATATCGAGTCGTTTGCGCCCGACGCCGCGTTCGCGCCGCTAGTGATCGCGAGCGTGCCGACGGGCGGCTTCGCGGGATCGATCGCCGGTGCGCTCGATGATGCCGCGCAGGCTGGCGCCGTCGAGGCGGCATTCGGCTCCGTGGTGCAGGGCACCGAGGGCAAATTCGTCGCGGCGAACGCGGCGCGGTGGAGTGGCGGCGTGTTCGTGCACGCGCTACGCGGCGGCGTCTTCGCGACGCCGGTCACCGTGGACGTGCGGGCTGGTGGCGGCGCGATCTTCCCGCGCATGCTCGTGATTGCCGAGGCGAACAGCGAGGTCACGATCATCGTGCGGAACCGCTCGACCGCGGCTCCGCTGCTGGTCGCCGGGGTCGTCGAGATCGTCGCGGCGGAGGGGGCGCGCGTCCGCTTGCTGCTCGATGGCGACTGGGGTGCAGCGACGGATGAGTTCACCACCGTGCGCTCGCGAGTGGGGCGGAACGCCGACGTGCAGGTCGCCTCGCTCGCGATCGGCGGGCACATGCAAAAGCAGCACATCGAGGCGCTGATCGAGGGCGAGGGGGCGAACTCGCTGATCCGCGGGATCGCGCTGGGCGACGGCGATCAGCACTTCGACTTCGTGACGCTGCAGGACCACATGGGCGCGAAGTCCACCTCCGACGTCGAGATCAAGAGCGCGCTCGCGGGCGCGTCGCGATCGGTCTACTACGGCGTCACGCGCGTCGAGACCACGGCGAAGGGCGCTGCGGCGAACCAGCAGAACCGCAACCTGCTGCTCTCCGACCACGCGAAGGCCGACTCCGACCCGGTACTCGAGATCCTGACGTCGGACGTGATCCGCTGCGGTCACGGCGCGACGGTCGGGCCGGTGGACGGCGAGGCGCTGTTCTACCTCCAGAGCCGAGGCCTGGACCGGCGCAGCGCGCTGAAGCTGCTGGTGGCCGGGTTCTTCGCCTCCGTCCTCGGCGACGCCGCGTTCGCGGCGCTGGCCGACGACATGCAGGAACGCGTCGAGCGCAAGCTCGCGGTCGCCGCGCTCTAACAGCCCGCGGCTCGATCGGGAGACACGATGAGCGAAGAGCGCGTGGCGGCGGCCCCCGAGATACCGGTGAACGAGGTGCGTGTTGTGGAATGTGTCGGGCGGTCGCTCGCCCTGAGCAACATCGACGGTGAGTACTACGCGATCGACAACGTCTGCACGCACGACGGCGGGCCGCTGGGCGAGGGGCGCATCCGCAACGGCCGCGTGCTCTGCCCTCGACACGGCGCTGCCTTCGACGCGAAGACCGGGCGCGTGATCACGCTGCCCGCCGTGAAGAGCGTGCAGGCGTATCCCGTGACCCGCCGCGGCGACGACCTGTTCATCGACTGCGAGCCGTCCATCGATCGGGCGGCAGCCCGATGACGCTTACCGCCCACGCCGAGCCGGGCGCGCGCCTGCCCTTCGACCTCGCGCGCATCCGCCGCGATTTCCCGATCCTGCGGCGCGAGGTGGCGCCGGGCGTGCCGTTGATCTACCTCGACAACGCCGCCACCAGCCAGAAGCCGGTGCAGGTGATCGCGGAGCTGACGCGCTTCTATCGCGACCACAACGCGAATATTCACCGCGCCGTGCACACGCTCTCCGTGGAGTCCACGGAGTTGTACGAGGGGGCGCGCGCGAAGGTGGCCGCGTTCATCGGTGCCACCGACCCCCGCGAGGTGATTTTCACGCGCAACACCACCGAGTCGATCAACCTCGTGGCGCACGGGTGGGCGCGCAAGTTCCTGCGGGCCGGCGACGAGGTGGTGGTCTCGGAGATCGAGCACCACTCGAACATCGTGCCGTGGCAGATGCTGCGCGACGAGCGCGGAATCGTGCTGCGCTACATCCCGATGCTGCCCGACGGCACGCTGGACCTCGAGGCCGCGCGCCAGATCATCGGCCCGAAGACGCGGCTGCTGAGCATCACGGCGATGTCGAACGCGCTGGGCACGATCGTCCCGCTCGAGGTGCTGATCCCGCTCGCGAAGGTGCAAGGCGCGGTGGTGCTGGTGGACGGCGCGCAGTCGGTGCCGCACCTGCCGGTGGACGTGCGGACGCTGGGTGCGGACTTCCTCGCCTTCTCCGGGCACAAGATGCTCGGCCCCACCGGGATTGGCGTGCTGTGGGGGCGGCTGCCGCTGCTGGAGTCGATGGACCCCTTCCTCGGCGGCGGCGACATGATCCTCACCGTCAGCATGGAGCGCTCGACGTGGGCGGACGTCCCGGCGAAGTTCGAGGCGGGCACGCCGAATATCGCCGACGCGATCGGCCTCGGTGCGGCGGTCGACTACCTCGCCGCGCTCGGCATGGACGAGGTGCGCCGCCATGAGATCGAGATCACCGACTACGCGCTGCGCCGCCTCGGCGACGTGCCCGGCGTCACGATCTTCGGCCCGCCGGATGTGCGATCGCGCGGCGGCGTCGTGTCGTTCGCACTCGAAGGCGTCCACCCGCACGATGTCGGGCAGGTGCTGGACACGAAGGGCGTCGCGATCCGCACGGGCCACCACTGCGCCCAGCCGGTGATGACGGCGCTCCACGTCCCCGCCACCGCGCGCGCCTCGTTCTACATCTACAACACCGTCGCGGAGGTGGACACCCTGGCCTCCGCGATCGAATCGGCTGCGGCGTTCTTCCATCGGGGCGGGGTGGGCATATGACCGGGACGCTGCTGGACGACCTCTACCGCGACATCCTGCTGGATCACTACCGCGCGCCGCGCAATCACCGCGGGATCGCCGCGCCCACCTGTTCCGCGGACGGCGCGAACCCGCTCTGTGGCGACGAGGTCCACATCGACGTGGCGGTGGCCGGCGATCGCATCGTCGACATCGCGTTTGGCGGGCACGGCTGCTCGATCTCGCAGGCCTCCGCCAGCATGATGACCGAGTATGTGAAGGGGCGCTCCGTCGCGGAGGCGCGCGCGGGCGTCGAGGCATTCCAGCAGATGATGGTGACCGCGCAGGCGGCCGGCATCGAGGGCTTCGACGACATCGACGCGCTGCTCGGTGTGGCGAAGTTCCCGGCGCGCGTGAAGTGCGCGTCGCTCGCGTGGAAGACGCTCGAACAGGCGCTCGCCGGTGAGGGCGGAGCGGTCACGACCGATGAAAGGAGCGCCGAGCATGTCCGAGGCATCTGAGGCGCAGGCCGACACGACCCAATCCACGGGCGCATCCACCGCCAAGGCCGCGCCGCCCACCGCGGACGAGGTCCGCGAGGTGCTACGCACTGTCGAGGACCCCGAACTGCGGATGAGCATCGTGGACCTGGGGCTGCTCTACGGCGTGGAGGTGGAGGACGACGGACTGGTCTCCGTCGATCTCACGCTCACGTCCCCCGCGTGCCCCGTCGGCCCGATGCTCCAGGGGATGATCTACCACAAGGTCGCGCAACTCCCCGGCGTTCTCGACGTCGAGGTGAACCTCGTGTGGACGCCCGCGTGGGACCCCCGCACCATGGCGAGCGAGGACGTGAAGCTCGCGCTGGGGATCTGGTAGCGGCGGGACTACCGACGCCCGAAATCCAGCGGCAACGCGCCGCTCGGGAGCCTGCGTACCTCGGTCTGTCTAGGCACGGAGCAGTCCGTCGCCCCGGCCGCGCGGCAGGCGCCGAGCACGGCGGTCATGAGGTTTACGATCACGGTTTGCCCCTCCACGTGCGCCGGGAACGCATCGAGGTCGCGCATCGGCGTTCCCTCGACCGCCCTGCCGAAAGTGCTATAGCGCGCGGTGCTGCATGGGTCGACGAAGACCCCCGTGATGCCTGCGGCCTGCGCCGTCGGCTCCCAGCGCACATGGCAACCCGCGCCGGGGACCTTCGAGAGCAGCGTGGCCGGACGCGGCGTGGGATCGCTGGGCGGGCCGGGCGTCAATGTCACCCACGCTCCGTATGTGCGCCCGCTGGCGTCCGCGCCCAGCGTGGTCACGGGGATGAACTTCGGCACGCCGAGGCCGAACTCGGCGATGTTCGACCGCAGTTCGCGCTCCGGCGGGCGGGCGTACGAGACGAAGCAGACGCCCGTGAGCACGACGACCGTCGCCACCACGGCGGCGAAGGCGAGCAGGCGCGGCCACGGGTTGGCGGGGCGGCTGGAGTCGGGCGGGCCGCCGAGGGCGTCGCCATCGCCAGCCCCACGGGATTCCGGGGCTCCTCGGTCGCGGCTCGGGGCTTCCCACATGGCGCGATCGTAGCCCCCGGCCGCCGCGCCGTCCGCCCGCGCCTGCGCGCCCCGTCGATCGCGGATCCACGACCGAGTTTGCCGCGCGCACCGGCGCGCCCGTACGATCGCTCCGATCGCACCCGCGTCTCCCGCCACGCAGCCGCCCGCGGAGCCACCGATGGACATCCCGAACGGTCGATGCGCGGCCGCGCACCGTACCGCCCTGCATGTCGCCCCGCATGTCGATCGGCGTGCCGGTGCGTGAGCGACTCGCGTGACCGCTCGCTACTCACGTCGACGCGCACTCGCGCTCGGCCTCTGCGGCGCGGCGACGGGCGTGCTCCTCGCTTGCGCCGGTGGCGGGCGCGGGCGCGGGGCGACGCCGGGGAGCGGCGACGGCCTGGAGATCAAGGCGCGCCCGAAGGCGGCGGGGAAGCGCCCCGCGCCCGGCGTGTTGCGCCTCGGGCGCATCCGGAATGCGGGCGCCAGCCCGACCGCCGACACCGAGGACGTACTGCTGGCCTACGCGCGCCTCATCGCCGTCGATCCGCGCGGACCGACGGTGTACCAGGACATGGCGCGCGCCGTGGAGCAGCCCGAGCCGCAGGTTGTGCGGTTCACGCTGCGCGACGGTCAGCGCTTTCACCCGGACGGGACGGGCAAGGAGCAGCCGCTCGGCGCGGACGCCGTGCGCACCGATTTCCAGCGCCGCGCCGCCGAGGGGCACCCGCTGTTCACCGACGTCGTCGATCGCATCGACCGGCCGGACAGCCGGATGGTGGTGCTGCGCCTGAAGGCGCCGTTCGGACTGCTCTTCGAGCTGCTCGGCGCACCATCCGCATCGGTCCGTGGCAACGGCGCCTACGCCGGGACCACGGAGCAGGTCGGCAGCGGCGCCTGGGTGCCGCAGCGGCGCGACGGTGCGGTGGTCCGCTACGCCGCGAACCCCGCGGCCGGCAGCGACGAGCGGCCGCTGCTCAGCGCCATCGACCTCGTCGCGGCGCACGTCCCGAGCGAGCTCGAGGCCGCGTTCGCGCGCGGCGAGTTCGACGTGCGCGTCAGCCTCGCCGGATCGTCGCCGGCGCCCGCGCCGGCCGCCGGGGGGACGGTGCAGAAGCGCCCCGCGCGGCGACTGCGCGGCCTCGGGCTCTCGCTGCTGCCCTCGAAGAGCGGCGCGACGGTGCGACACGTGCCGGCGTTCCAGGACGCCCGCGTCCGGCGGGCGATCGGGATGGCGCTCAACCGCGAGCCGATGCTTGCGCTGGACGGCTCGTACGCCTCGGGCCCGGTCGGCCCGGCGTTCGTCGGGGATGCGATTGCGGAGCAGGAGCTACTGGCGCACCCGCTCTACCGGCACGATCCGGGCGAGGCGCGGAAACTCGTCGCCGCCGCGGGCGTCGGCGGACTGGCGTTCCGGCTGGCGCTGCCCGATCTGCCGCTCATGGTGCGGTTGGCGCAGATCATCGCGGAGAACCTCCAGGAGATCGGCCTGCAGCCGCGGCTCCAGAACCTCCCGTTCGATGCCTGGCAGAAGAACTTCCTGACCGGCGACTTCGAGTCGGTGCTGTTCGACGTGGGCGCGCTGGACTCGCCGGACATCGGCCTGCGACTGCACACCACCGAGGGCATCGCCGGCCGGTTCTCGCTGTGGGGGTACTCGAATCCGATGTACGACGTCGCCGTCCGCGCCGCGTTCTCCGCGTTCGATCCGAAGGAGCGCGCGCAGCGGTCGAGGGAGGCACAGCGCCTGCTGCTGGACGACGGCCCCGCGATGTTCCCGATCGGCGCCGCGCCGGAGTTCGCCGAGGTCGCGCCCGCGATCACCGGCTACCAGTTCGACGCTTACGACGTGAACGCGGGCTACCTGTCCACGGGATGGACCGCGCCTCAGCGGGCGTAGCCCGCGCCCGCCCGTACGGACTGGTCGAGGACCTCGATCACGTGGCGCACCTCGGTGTCCAGCCCGGCGCGGAGCACGCCCGCCTGGAGTTGCAGCGTGCAGCCGGGGTTGGCCGTGCAAACCACGTCCGCGCCGGTGCGCGCGACGTCCTCCATCTTCGCCTCGAGGATCTGCGCCGAGAGTTCGGGCTGCGCGAAGGCGTAGATGCCCGCCGATCCGCAGCAGCGGTCGGGCGTGCGCAGTTCGCGCAGGCGGAGGCCGGGGATCGCGCGCAGGATGAGTCGGGGCGCCTCGCGGATCTGCTGCGCGTGCGCCAGGTGGCAGGCGTCCTGCAACGTCACCGTCCGGTCCACGGGGCCAAGGTCATGCGCGAAGTCGCGCCCGGCGACGTATTCCAGCACGTCGCGGACGGAGGCGGCGAAGCGCTCGGCACGCTCCGCCCAGCGCGGGTCATCGCGGAGCAGCCGCCCGTACTCCTTCATCGCCGCCCCGCACCCGGCGGCGTTCACGATCACCGCGTCCAGACTCCCCCCGAGGCCCGCCGCCTCGAACGCGGCGATGTTGCGGCGGGCGAGGGCGCGCGCGGTCTCGGCGTCGCCGGCGTGCGCGTGCAGCGCGCCGCAGCAGACCTGCGCCGGCGGCGCGACCACCTCGCACCCCGCGTGCGTTAGCACGCGCACGGTCGCCTCGTGCATGTTCGGGTAGATCTCGCCGTGGACGCAGCCGAGGAGCATCGCAACGCGCGCGGTCGCCCCCGCAGGGCGCGTCAGTGTGCCGGTCGCGCGAAACGGCGGGGCGCTGAGCACCGGGATCGACGACTCGAGGCGCGCTAGCCTCGCCGGCAGCAGGCGTCGCAGCGGGCCGCGCAACGGGCCACGTACGGCGCGCTGCAATCCCGATCGCGAGTAGAGCCGGCCGAGGGCGAGGAGGCGTCGCAGCATCGCCGGCCGCGCGAGGACGTGCCGCAGCGCGAGCGCGCGGAGACGCCACGCCGTCGGCTGCGCGGCCGGCGCGTTGGCCATGATCGAGGCGCGGGCGTCCTCCATGATCCGGCCGTACGGCACCGCCGAAGGGCACGCGGTCTCGCACGCGCGGCATTGCAGGCAGCGGTCGAGGTGGGTGAGCGTGCGGTCGGTGGCCTCGATGCGCCCGTCCCGCACCGCGGCGATCAGGTGCAGCCGCCCGCGCGGAGACTCGAGCTCCTGTCCGGTGGCGATGTAGGTCGGGCAGGCGGGCAGGCAGAAGCCGCAGTGGATGCAGTTCTGCAGGTCCGCGAGCGACGGGATGTCCGGGCCGACGAACTTCATGGGCTGCATGTCACGCGGCGCATGCTCACGGGGCGTACGGGTGCTGAGGGGGCAGCGGTCTCGTGCTCTCCGGGGCGGATCGCCGTCACACGCCCTCCATCCAGCGCCCACGGTTGAGGGTGCCGCGCGCGTCGAATCGCACCTTCAGCAGGCGCACCAGGTCGACCTCGTGCGGGCCGAACGGGTCCGCCGCGGCGCGCAGCGCCCGCGACCCCGCCTCCACCTGCACGAAGCCGCCGCGTTCCGCGGCGAAGGCGCGCAGCCGTTCCACGACCGCTGCGTCCAGGTGGGGCGCGTGCCCGATCACCGCGCCGGAGGCGATATGCCCCCACGACCGGCAGCCCGCCGCGCGCACCGCCTCCACCGCTTCGGCGACCGCGGTCGCGGGTACGCCGAGGCGCACGACGGTGGCCGCGCGGTCGCCGTGCAAGCGGCGCAGCCGCTCCCACGGGGCACCCGCCGGCTCCTCGGCGCTCCGCGAGAGCGCCCGCGCCGCCTCGCGGACGATCTCCGCCGACCGGTCCACGGCGACATCGAGGCCCGCGAGTTCGACGAGCACGGTCGGCGTGCCGTCGAGCCCCGCACGCTCTGCGGCCTCGGGCGCGAGCACGCTCAGCGCGCGCACCGCGAGCCCCGCGTTCCACAGCCGCAGCGCGAGCACGCCCGCCTCGGCGAGCGTCTGCGCGCGGACGGCGAGCGTGCGCGTGGCCGTCGGCAGCGGCGCGACCTTGAACGACGCCTGGACGATGACGCCGAACGCTCCCAGCGCACCGGTGTGCAGGCGGTGCAGGTCGTAGCCGCTGACGTTCTTCACCACGCGCCCGCCAGAGCCCGCGAGCTCGCCGGAGGGCAGCGCGACGACCGCACCCAGCAGCAGGTCGCGTGCCGCGGGGAGGTGGCCGCGCCAAGCGCCGGAACGCGCCGTGGCCAGCAGGCCGCCGATCGAGACGCCGTCGTCGGGCGGCGGGTCGATCGGCAGGTACTGGCCGTGCTCGCCGAGCGTCTGCTGGAGCGCGTCGAGGTGGATCCCCGCCTCCACCGTGAGCGTGAGGTCGTCCGGCACATACTCGACGATGCGTGCGAGGCCGTGCGTGTCCAGCGCGACATCGTGGCGTTCCAGCGGCCGACCGAGGTTCAGCGCGGTGCGTCCGCCCTGGGGGACGACCACGAGCCCGGCCTCGTCGGCGGCGCGCAGCAGCGCCGCGATCTCCTGCGCGTGGGCCGGACTGAACGCGACGGCCGGCTCGACGCCGTCGATGCTATAGGCGTGCGGCGAGCGCTCCGTGTCGGATGGGACCGCATGGCGAAGCGCGGCCAGGCGCGCGTCGGTGGTCATGAGGTGGTCATCGGTGGCGGTCATCAGATGTAGACGCCCGGTGTCGCGAGGTGGCGGGCCACCTCGTCGGCGTGTCCGGTCGCGCAGCCGTGCCCGCCGGGGAGCACCTTGCAGGGATTGAAGCGCCCAGCGTCGTCGAAGGCGGACCGCACGTCCGCCATCGCCGCCAGGTCGGCGGGCGTGAAGATCCACTCCATGTACGAGCGCTTCTCCAGCCCGATCCCGTGCTCGCCGGTGATCGAGCCGCCCGCGTCCACGCAGATGCGCATGATCTCGCCGCCGAGATCCAGGACGCGCTGGATCGCACCCGATTCCTGCGGATCGAACAGGATGTTCGGGTGGAGGTTTCCGTCGCCCGCGTGGAAGATGTTGGCGCAGCGGAAGCCGTACTCCGCCGACCGGGCGAGGATGCGGCGCATGACGACCGGGAGCAGCGTCCGCGGCACCACGCCGTCCAGGATGTAGAACGCCGGCGTCACCGCCCCGATCGCGCCGATCCCCGACTTGCGCCCCTCCCACAGCCGGTCGCGTTCAGACTGGGTGTCGGCGGATCGCACCTCCCGCGCACCCGAGGCCCGGCAGGCCTCGATCACCGCCTCCGCCTCCACGGCGACGGCCTCGGCGAGGCCCTCGATCTCGATCAGCAGCACGGCGCCGGCGTCCAGCGGGAAGCCCGCGTGGATGCGCGGCTCCACCGCGCGGATGATCTCTTGGTCCAGCATCTCCAGCGCCACCGGGATGACGCCGCCGCGGATGATCGCCGAGACCGCCTCGCAGGCGGCGTCGATCGTGTCGAAGATCGCCAGCATCGTGCGCACCGCGCGCGGCGTGGGGACGAGGCGGAGGGTCGCCTGCGTGACGATCCCCAGCGTCCCCTCGGAGCCCACCACCAGCCCGCGCAGGTCGACGCCCGGAGCGTCCGCCACGCGGCCGCCGAGGTGGACGATGCGCCCGTCCGCCAGCACCACCTCTAGGCCGAGCACATGGTTCACCGTGGAGCCGTGGGCCAGCGTGTGCGGCCCGCCCGAGTTGTTCGCGACGTTCCCGCCGATGGTGCAGATGCGCTGCGACGAGGGGTCCGGCGCCCAGGTCAGCCCCAGGGGCGCTAGTGTCTCCTGGAGCGCGAGGTTGATCACGCCGGGCTCAACGACCGCGATGCGGTTGGCGGCGTCCACCTCGACGATGCGGTTCATGCGCGTGAGCACGACCACGACGCCGCCCTTCACCGGCACCGCACCGCCGGAGAGCCCCGTGCCGGAGCCACGCGGCACCACCGGGAGGTCGTGGGCGTTAGCGGCGCGGACGACGGCGGCCACCTCCTCGGCAGTCGCCGGGAAGACCACCGCGTCGGGGAGCGCGCGGTCGATGGTCGCGTCGTACTCGTAGACGATCAGGTCCTCGGGGGCGTGGAGGACGTGCGCCGCCCCCACGGCGCGCTCCAACGCCTCGATCGCGGCCGCGCGGGCGTTCGTGGGCATCTCCGGGCGAGTCATGTGGCGCGAGTGTAGCATCGGGATGACGCACCCCTGCCGATCGGAGACCGTGTGACCGCTTCCCGCCTTGATGTGATCGACCTCGACCTCGTGCGCGACGGCGTCGAGGCGGCGGTGCGTGCCGCGAACCAGGCGATCCTCGACGTCCTGGTCCAGGCGACGATGACGGTCGAGAGCAAGGGTCGGGCCGGACCGGTCACCGAGGCCGACTACGCCGCCGACAAGGTGCTCCACGAGCGCCTGATGCCGCTGATCGAGGGCGCGCGCTGGCTGTCCGAGGAATCGAGCGAGGTGGCGCCGCTGATTCGTGGCGAGGTGACCTGGGTGATCGACCCGCTGGACGGCACGCGCGAGTTCCTGCGCGGCCTGCCCGAGTACGGCGTGTCCGTGGGCCTGTTCGTGGACGACCGTCTCGTCCTCGGCGGGGTCGGGTTTCCGTGGGACGGCACGGTGCTCTCCGGCCTCGTGGCGGGGGGCCGCCGCGAGAGCCGCCGCAACGGCGAGCCGATGGCGGTGCTCCCGAACGACGGCGTGGTGGAGCGCGTGGTCGTGTCGCGCAACGACTACGAGCGCCGCCTCCTCCATCACCGCATCCCATACGAGGTGTATCCGTGCGGCTCCGCCGCCGTGAAGCTCGTGCACGCGGCCGACGTGGACACGGATGTCTACTTCTCCACCGGCCCGCGCTCCGTATGGGACGTTGCCGGCGGGGTCGCCGTCCTCGAAGGCGTCGGGGGCATCTTGATGTCGATCGAGGGCGCGCAGATCCAACTATCGCCCCAGCAGATCGAGGTCCCGCCCTACGTCGCGGGCGCCCCTGCCGACTGCCTGACGCTGTTGCGCCGCGTGGGGTTGCTCACGTAGCGCCTCGGGACATACACAACAGGGCCACCGGCGTCCCGGTGGCCCTGTTGAGGTGATGCGCCCTGCCGGGCGAAGAAGGGTTACTTCTTCTTCGGCTTGGCGCCCGACTTGCTGGCCGGTTTGGCGGCCGGCTTCGCGGCGGGCTTCTTCGTCGCAGCCAAAGTGGTTTCCTCTAACTAGCCGATCTCGGAGAGGCGACCGGCACCCATGGGTGTTTGTGGCGACAACAGGGCCCTGCCGCCGTCACGTCCAACACAACGCATCATCGCGCACATGAGTTGCCTACATCTATAGGGATCGCACGCGGATCGCGAAGAAATTTTCGTGCCCACGATCGGCGATCCGCGATCGGCGTGCCCACGATCACGCCTCCGGCGCGCCCCGCGGATCGGTGAGCCGCCTCGCCAGGTCGCGCAGGTCGCGGACGCGTTCGATGCGCGCGTCGTACGCGAGACCGCGATTGCGCGGCCAGTCGCAGAGGAAGACGCGTGTCGAGGAGGCCTGCGCCAGCAACTGCGCCGTGCGCGGGTCGTCGTCCACGTGCTCGTCCGCCGCCAGCGCGCGCAGCGCCTCCCGCTTGAAGTGCGGGCTTTTGAGCGCGGTGTCGTTGACCACAACCTCCTCCACCAACCCGTCGAGGTGGTGGCGGCGGAGCCAGGCCGTCGGCGGCGTGCGGCGGCCAGTGACGATGACGAGGCGGCGCACCGTGCGCAGCGCCGCCAGCGCCTCGCGGACCCCGGGCATGGAGGCGCGCAGGTCGAAGCGCAGATGGTCCAGCGCAGCGTTGAGCCACCGCGGGTAGACGCGCGCCGGTATGGGGGTGGCGGCCGGGTCGAGGAACGCGCGGTGGATGCCCACGTTCAGCCCGAACGGCGGGCGGCAGATCACGCCGTCGAAGTCCAGCGTGAGCAGCGGCCGCCGCGCGGAGGGGCCGGCCGCGTCAGAGGGGGACACTTCAGACGATCACCGGGGGCTCGGGCGGCGGGCTCGGGGGGATGCCGGGGGGCGACGGGTAGGCGATCGGTGCCGGCGGGACGTGCGGCATCGCCGACCCGGCGGCGTTCGGACGCTGCTCGAGTCGATCGGAGAAGGCGGACAGTCGATCCTCCACCATCCGGAAGATCGTGCCCTCCGGGAAGTGTCCGTCCGCGCCCCGTTCGTGTCCGGCAGGCACGCCGGTCAGGATCTCGATCCCTTCCTCGATGGTCTCGACGGCGTAGATGTGGAATTTCCCGTCGCGGATCGCCTGCGCCACGTCCGGCCGCAGCACCACGTTCGCCACGTTCGTGCGCGGGAGCATCACGCCGTGGTTGCCGTCCAGGCCGCGCGCGAGGCAGATGTCGAAGAAGCCCTCGATCTTGGCGGAGGCGCCGCCGATCGGCTGGACGCGCCCCAGCTGGTCCACCGAGCCCGTGACCGCGATGCGCTGGTCGATGGGCTGCTCGGACAGCGCCGACAGGATCGCGTACAGCTCCGTCGAGGAGGCCGAGTCGCCGTCGATGTCGCCGTACAGCTGCTCGAAGGTCAGGCTGGCGTGCAGCGCGTTCGCCTTGTCCTGCCCGAAGCGATGCGCCAGGAAGCCGCGCAGGATCAGGAAGCCCTTGTTGTGGATGCGCCCCGCCATCTCGCTCTCGCGCTCCACCATGACCATCGTGCCGCGCCCCGCGGAGACCACGCAGGTGATCCGCGAGGGACGGCCGAAGGCGATGTCGCCGAGGTCATACACCGAGAGCGCGTTGATCTGCCCGACCACCGCGCCCGCCGTGGCCACGTACAGCGAGCCGTCGTTCATCGCCTCGATGATCCGCTCGCGCACCAGCGAGGAGCGGTAAATGCGCTCATCGAGCGCCCGCTCGACATGGCGGCCGTCCACGACGCGCGCGCCGTCCTGGCCCGCCCAGTAATCGGCCTGCCGCACCAGGTCCAGGAACGCCGCGATGTTCGCGGAGAGGCGTTGCTGGTCCTCCACCATCCGCGAAGAGTGCTCGATGAGTCGGCCGACCGCCTCGCGGGAGAACGGCGCGAGGGCGGAGCGGTCGCACTCCGCGCGGATGACGTTCGCGAGCCCATGGACGTTCTCGCGGGTGCGGGGCAGCTCCGTCTCGAAGTCCGCCTTCACGCGGAACAGGTCACGGAAGTCCGGGTCGTAGCGGTAGAGCAGTCCGTAGAGCGCGGCGTCGCCGATGATCACCACCTTCACGTTGAGCGGCAGGGGCTCCGGCCGCAGGCCGGTGGTTGGCACCAGCCCGTAGGCCTCCGCGATGTTCTCGATGGCGAGGCGCTGCGAGGAGAGCGCGCGTTTCAGGCCGTCCAGCGTCTGGGGGTTGGTGAGCAGGTCGCGCAGGCGGATCACCAGATAGCCACCGTTGGCGCGCGCCAGCGACCCTGGCTTCACCATCGTGTGGTCCGTGACGGCGGTGCCGGACTGGCCCCGGTATTCGATGCGGCCCAGCAGGTTGTAGTAGGTGGGGTTTGCTTCCCGGATGACCGGAGCGCCCCGTTGCGGATCGTTCGAGACGACCACGTTCACGGCGTACCGGTCCAGGTCCGGGGCCTGCGGGGACATCAGCATCGGGAGCGGCGGCTGCGGCCGGCCCGCCGTGCGGAAGCGGTCGCGCTGCGCCTGGATGTCCCCCGAGACCGCCTCGAGGAACTCGCGGATCTCGACGTCGGCGCCGTAGCGTTCGATGAGCGGCTCGAAGAGGTGGGAGGTGGCGTATGCCGCCACCTCCTCGTCGAGCTTCGTGGTTTTCTCCCCGGTCTCCCGCTCCAGCCCGCGTACCTTCAGCAGCGCCTCCTGGACGGTGCGCTCCAGCACGCGGCGCTGCTCCATGATGCTGTCGCGCTGCGTCTCCGGAAGCGCGGCGAAGACCTCCTCGCTCGCCGGCCGGCCGTCGATGATCGGCGGGGAGACGATGCCCGACTGCCCGAACTGGAGCGCGAACCCCATCCCCTCCGCCTCGTGCCGGAGCGCCTCGAGGATGGTGCCGCGCCGGCCGTCCAGTTCGTCCGCGAACTCCTGGCGGCGGCGCGCATAGGAGTCGGACTCGAACACCGTTCCCAGTTCGCGTCCCGCCGCCTCCACCACGCGCTCGACAGCCCCGGCGAAGGCGTGCGCCGTCCCCGGCGACAGCGAGATTGCGATCGGGCGATCGGCGTCGGTGAAGTTGTGGACGTACACCCAGTCGAGGGGGGCGGGCAGTTGCGCGGCCCGACGGCGCAGGAAGGACTCGACGATCGTCGTCTTGCCGAAGCCGTCCGGTCCGGAGGCGAACAGGTTGTACCCCGGCGCCGACATCCCGAGCGCGAACTCGATCGCGCGGACGGCGCGCTCCTGGCCGAGGACGGCGTCCAGGACGGGGAGGTCGGCGGTGGTCGTGAACCCGAGCCACGCGAGGTCGCACGGTGCGGTGACCTGGTCTGCGGTGAGCCTCAGCGCGTCGCGCAGATCCGGCATCGATCACCCTTCCGCCGCGCGCCTCCCCAGGCGCCCGCCCGATGGTAGCACCGGCTTCCGGCTGCTCCCATCGCTCGCCTCGGCCGGCGCGATGGCGGTGCGCCGCGCGGGGCGATAGCATCCTCGGGCATTCGCAACGTCACCGTGCCACCATGCCACCGTGTCACAACGTCGCAGCGGCCACGGGGTCGATGAGGGAAGAGGCAGAGATGCGCGCAGCAGTGATCACCGAGCCCGGCGGCCCCGAGGTACTCGAGCTGCAGGAGATGCCGGACCCCACCTTCGGGCCGGACGAGGTGCTGGTGGCCGTGCACGCCAGCGCGCTCAACCGGCTGGACCTGATCCAGCGCCGCGGGCGGTACCCCATCCCGCACGGCGTCCGCGCCGACATTCCCGGCGTCGAGATCGCGGGTGTCGTGCAGCAGGTCGGCGCGCGGGTGCAGGCGTGGAAGCCCGGGGATCGGGTGATGGCGCTCGTCAACGGCGAGGGACAGGCCACGAGGCTCGCGGTGCACGAGCGCATGCTGATGCCGATTCCTGCGAACCTGAACTTCACGGAGGCCGCCTCGATCCCGGAGGTCTTCCTCACCGCGTACGACGCGCTGATGCTGCAATGCGAGTTGGGCCTGGGCGAGTCCGTGCTCATCCACGCCATCGGCTCCGGCGTCGGCACCGCCGCCGTGCAACTGGCGCGCGCGCAGTCCTGCCGCACCTTCGGGACGGCGGGCTCGGCGGAGAAGCTCGACAAGGCGCGCGCGCTCGGCCTCGATGTCGGCATCAACTACCACGAGCAGGACTTCGCCGAGGTCGTGGAGCGAGAGACGGGTGGCAAGGGCGTCAACGTCATCCTGGACGTGATCGGCGCGCCGTACTGGGAGCAGAACTCGCGCTCGATCGCCATGAAGGGGCGCATGGTCACGGTCGGCTCGATGGGCGGGTCCGTGCTCGAGAAGATGAACATCGGCTTCGGCCCGGGCCGGCGCGCGAGCGTCCGCGGGACGAGTCTCCGGAACCGCCCGTTCGAAGAGAAGGCGATCCTCACGCAGCTGTTCATCGAGCGCATCGTGCCGTTGTTCGAGCGCGGCATCGTCAAGGCGGTGATCGACCGCGTCTTCCCGTTCGCGGAGATCGGCGCCGCCCACGAACTCATGGAATCGAACGCCAACTTCGGCAAGATCGTGCTCGACATCGGCGGGTAGCGTGCCGCGGGGGCTGACCGAGGCGGGCCGCGCGCGCATCGAGGGGGTGGCGCGCACCCACTTCGAGCGCGGCTGGCACCCCGGCGCGCAACTCGCCATCTACCGCGACGGCGCACTGGCGCTGGACCTGCGGCTGGGCGACGCCGCCGGGCCGGGGAGGCGCCTCGTGTGGTTCTCCGCGACGAAGCCGGTGACCGCGGTGGCGATCCACATGCTCGTCGAACGCGGCGCGCTCGACCTCGACGCGCGCATCGCGGAGGTGTGGCCGGAGTTCGCGCAGGGCGGCAAGGCGGCCTGCACCGTGCGCCACGTGCTGACGCATCAAGGCGGGTTCCCGGTGTTCCCTCGCGACTTCCCGCCCGCGAGGATCGGCGACTGGGGTGCGGTGACGGCGGCCACCGCCGCGTTGCCCGCCGCCTGGGCCCCCGGCGCGGCCGTGGGCTACCACCCGCTGACCTTCGGCTATGCGCTGGGCGAGGTGATCCGCCGCGTGGACGGCCGCACGCCGCGCGACTTCTTCGCGCAGGAAATCTTCGCGCCGCTGGGGATGGAGGCGTCGCTCGGTCTTGCGGATGTGGCAGAAGCGAGCCTCGTCGCCGTGCCGCGCGCGATGTCCGACGTGACGTTCGAAGACCCCGAGGGCTTCGAACGTCGGACGATACGGGTCGCCGCGCTATTCGCGTCGCCGGAGGTGCTGTGCGCGCAGGTACCCGCCGCCAACGGCATCGGCACCGCGGCGGCGCTCGCGCGCTTCTACGCGATGCTGGAGCGCGGGGGCGCGCTGGACGGTGTGCGGCTGCTACGCCCGGACACGGTCGCGGAGGTCACGCGGGTACACGTGGCGACCGCCGCCGATCTGAGCAGCGGTCTCCCCTCCTCGTACGGCCTCGGCTTCCTCGGCGGCGGGGTGTTCGCGCCGTTCGACCGTCCGGGCGTCTTCGGCCACAGCGGGCAGCAGTGCTCGATCGCGTACGCGGACCCGTCGCTCGGCGTGGCGGTGGCGTACGTCACGAACGGCCTGCACGACCCGCTGGTGGTGCAGCTGCGCACCGAGGAGATCGTGCAGGCGGTCGCCGAGGCGTGCGCGTAGCCCCCCCGCCCCCTCGCTCGCGTGGCGCGAGAGCGCGGGGGTGCGGGTGCGCGACGGCGAGACGCATGCGGGGCATGAGGTGCCTGCGAGGGGCGAAGCCCCTCGCGCTCCCCGGGACGAAACCGTGCTGCGTCGACACGCCTCCGGCTCCCTCGCCCGCGCAGCGGGAGAGGGCCGGGGGTGAGGGTGCCCCGGGGCTACCGGCGGCGGCGCTCGCGTGCACGGTCCGCGCGCTGGCGGCGGCGCTGGTTGTGGTCCGGACGCTCGCCGGTCGGCGCGACGGCGGCGGGGCCGCGTGGCGGCGCCTTCGCCGCCTGCCTCGCCGCAACGCGGTCCGCAAGCGAGGAGGAGAGGCGGTTCGTCGCCAGCATCGTGAAGAAGATCATCGCGAAGAACAGCGGCGCGATGCTTGCCGCGTCCGCCCAGCCGCCGCCGTCCGTCCACGCCAGGACCGCTGAGGAGATGGCGGTCGCCACGAGCGAGAAGAAGAAGGTCTGGCGAAGCGGTTGCCGGCGTCCCATGCGCGGCAGTCTAGCGCACACCGCCGCCGTTCGCCGCGAGCCTACGTTGCGAGCCAGGAGGCCAGCGCCTCGATGAATCGGCTGCGCCGGTCCGCCTGGTCACCGACGTGGAGTTCGATGATCCGCTCCTTCAGTGCCTGCGGATCCTCGTCCTCGGGGACGTGGATGATCTCCTCGATGTCGCACGCGACGCGCTGATCGACGCCCGGCGTCAGCGTCGCGTTCACCGGCAGGCCCAGCGCCCGAGTCGAGAGCGGCCACGTGGCATCCACGGTCATCCAGTCGTCCGCGACCGGGTCGCTGCATACGCGCACGAAGGTGTGCACGTCCGGCACCGGGCCGCGCCTCACCTCGTCCAGCAGGTGGGGCGGGAGCCATGGCGTGTTATCCGCGGTGAAATGGTGCGTCGCGAGGATGACCGCGGCCTCGCAGCCTAGGGCGTCGAGGAGCGCGGCTAGCAGGTAGTGCTTCCCGGAGCAGGTGCCGCGCCACTCGCGGAGGACCGTCTCGGGGGCGCGGTCGCTCGCGCGGGCGTAGGGCAGGTCGCGGACCACGTGGAAGGCGCTCGCGAGGGTCACCGCCTCGTGGGGCGCGAGCGCGCCCCGGCGGCGGGCTTCGTCGCGGAAGTCGGTGAGGAGGCTCATGCGATCAGCGTATCGCCTGCCGTGCGGCGGCAGCAGCGAACCCTCACCCTGCCCTCTCCCGCCCCGCGGGCGAGGGTTCTGAGGTCCGGCCCCCTCTCCTGCGAAAGCGGGAGAGGGCGGGGGGTGAGGGTCGCCCCCCGCCTGCGCGAGAACACCGGCCCGAACCTGCCTCAGAACACGCGGAGCGGCCCGCGATGCTCGTCGAGCGGCTCCGCGATCAGCGCAGCGATCTGCCGCACGTGGTTCAGGTCGTGGTACGCGAGGTGGTGCAGCAGCTCGACGCTACTCATCGTGCCCACCATCGAGTGTTCGCCGGTGTGCTCCAGTTGCTCGGGCGACAGCGTGCGCAGGTAGCGGGTGAGCGCACCGCGTCCCATGGTGACGCGGTACAGCAGCGTGGCGACCGAGTACGCGTGCCCGCGGGAGCCCGTGAGCACCGCCTCTTCGTCGACGTTCGCGATCGCGGGGCGATCCTCGTCCGTGATGCGCTGGAACCGTTCGAGGGCGATCGCGTCGTTCATCCACAGGTGCACCAGCACGTCGCGCGCGCTCCACTCCCCCTCGCCGGCGCGCAGCAGCATCGCCACCGGTACCCCCGCCGCGAGCGCGCGCAGCGTCCCCGGCGTCCCCTCGAGGATCGCGAGCGCGGCGGCAGCGGTGTCGGGGGTGGGGGTGGTCATGGGATGATCCTACACACAGCGACGTGCGAGCCGGAGGGGGATAGTCGACAACGCCTGCCCTCCCCCCGTGTATGATTCGCGCCACGAGTGGACACGAAAGAGACGCTGCGGGTCTCCTCGTTGCTGCGCCGCCCTCGCGCACAGCGAAACACGTGATGTTGTGCCGCGTTTCTCAGGGAACTGTCATGAAGTTCGCTTGGCTGGGAGGTCTCTAATTTTCTCGTGGGGCTATTTCCTGCCGCTGGCGGTTTATGGGTATTGATGTGGGTGACAGACAGACTTTACGAGCACGACTGGATCGGGGTTGTAGCGGTTCCTTTGCGGGTCGTCATTTTCGTGGGACAGGCCGGGTTTCTTGTCCAATGTGTGATCACGTTAGGGAAGATCGCGATTGTTGCGGTCGCCACCTTCGGTGTAGCGGTGCGGGGAGAGGCTGGAGTCGGCGACGATCGATACCGCCGGGGGAGCGTTATCGACTACATCCTCGTGCTGCTACTGTCAGTGGCTATGGGTGCATCCGGTGTGCTTCTTGCCGTGTTCCACAACTGGTTGGATTTCAACGAGCGGGGCTTGGGGTTCGTATCTCTTGGGCTTGGATGGTTTGTTTGGGCGGTTCAAACCGGCAGCATTGTGATCGTCGCTGCCTAGCTGCGGATCTTCCCAATCTTCCTCTGGAAGCGGAGGGGCGTACTCGTTCTCTCTGAAGATCGGGACTAGGCCACGCCGGTCATTGGTTTGCGCGTGAGCCTGCCCTGGTTTCCCGGACACCTAGCCTGTGGCGACGAGATCCCCACCCGAGTTCCGGCGACGAACGGTCGAGTTGGCGCGGCTGCGTGAAGTCAGGCACAGCCAGACGAAACGGCCGAGCTCCTCAAGACGAAGTTGCGTGCCGGTTAGCCATTGTCACCCCCTCCGCTCCATCGGCACATACTCGCGCGGGGCGGGGCCGGTGTAGAGGGTGAGCGGGCGGATGAGGACGTTGTGCGCGAACTGTTCGAGGACCTGCACGGCCCAGCCGGGGGTGCGGCCGATCGCGAAGATCGGGACGAAGAGGTCCTCCGGGATGCCGTGCAGGTAGTAGACGACGCCCGCGTAGAAATCGACGTTCACCGCCACGCCGAGGCGTGAGTAGGGGCGCATCGCCTCCACCACCGCCTCGAGGATCGCGTACCACTGGGGCTGGCCCATCTCAGCGGAGAGGCGGCGCACGCCCTCGCGCATGTGGCGCGCGCGCGGATCCTCCACGCGGTAGACGCGATGGCCGAAGCCCATGATCGGCTCGCGGTTGGCGCGCTTCGCCTTCACGTAGACGGCGGCGTGCTCCGGCGCGCCGATCTCCTGCGCCATGCGCATCACCTGCTCGGCGGCGCCGCCGTGCGCGGGGCCGGAGAGCGCGCCGATGGCGGCGGTGACGGCGGCGTGCAGGTTCGCGTCCGTGCCCGCGACCACGCGCGCGGTGAACGCGGAGGCGTTCGTCCCGTGCTCGGCGTGCAGCACGAGGTCCATGTCCATCAACTCCACGGCGTCCTCGGAGGGGCGCTCGCCCTTCAGCATCTGGAGGAAGTTGCCCGCGTGGTTCAGCGAGGGGTCGGCAGGGACGAGCGGCAGCCCCTGCCGGATACGGTGGTGCGCGGCGACGATCATCGGCACCTGGCTGGTCAGCCGGACGCCCTTGCGCGCGGTCGCCTCGCGCGAGTTGTCGGCGACCTCGGGATCGGTGGCGGCGAGCGCGGAGACGGCCGTGCGCAGCACGTCCATCGGGTGCGCGCCTTGCACCGCGCGGATCACGTCGAGCACCGCGTCGGGCAGCGTGCGCGCCGCCTTCAACTGCGCGTCGAACGCCTCCAGTTGCGCGCGCGTCGGGAGCTCGCCGTGGAACAGCAGGTACGCCACCTCCTCGAACGAGGAGTGCGTCGCGAGGTCGTGGATCGAGTAGCCGCGGTAGCGCAGCTCGCCCGCGTGCCCGTCGATGTCGCTCGTCTCGCTGCGGTCGAAGTAGACGCCGTTGAGGCCCCGGTGGATCTCGACGGGCTCGGGCGTGGTCATGGAGGCTCCCCGCTCGTGGTACGCCCGCCAGTATGAGTCTCCAGAGCGAGACGCGCGCGGTCGCCCTCGGTTGTAGTGGGGGCGGCGCGCGGGCGAAAGAGCGGCTGGCCGTGGACATCGAGCAACTTCGACGGTTGTCAACGGTCGTGCTCACGACCTATCGCCGCTATGGGACGCCCGTTGGCACACCGGTGAACGTCGCCGTCGACGACGGCCGGGCGTATATGCGCACCTTCCATGGCGCCGGGAAGGCCCGGCGCATCCAGAACAACCCGGTGATCGAGGTCGCCCCGGCGACCTACGCCGGCAGGCCGACCGGCCCCGCCGTACGCGCTCGGGCGCACCGCGTCGATGGCACCGAAGCCGACCGCGCCGCGCGGGCAATGCGCGCAGGTTTCGTGTGCTGCACGGCATCATCGTCACGCTGACTCAGCGGCTGCGCGGGCAGCACTCGGCGTACTTCGAGATCACAGACCTGGGTGCCTAGCGGGGTCTTCCCTCACACCAACCCCTCTACCGGAACCGGCAGAGGGGGCCGGAGATCCGAACCGCAGAACCCTCACCACGTCTGGGGAATGGCAGGGTGAGGGCTACTCCTCTTCCAGCGTGCTCGTGTCGCCCTCGGGCAGGCCGAGTTCACGCGCCTTCAGCAGGCGGCGCATGATCTTGCCGGAGCGTGTCTTCGGCAGCACGTCGATGATCTCGATCTCGCGCGGCGCGACCGCTGGGCCGAGGCGCGCGCGGGCGTGGCGGTTCAGGTCGCGCAGCAGCGCGTCGGAGCGCTCGAAGCCGTCGTTCAGCGTGACGAAGGCCTTGACCACCTCCATCGCCACCTCGTCCGGCTTGCCGATCACGCCCGCCTCGGCGACCGCCTCGTGCTCGATCAGCACGCTCTCCACCTCGAACGGAGAGACGAGGTGACCCGCGGTGTTGATCACGTCGTCGTCGCGGCCGAGGAACCAGATGTAGCCGTCCTCGTCCTGCTTCGCCTTGTCGCCGGTGGAGTACCAGCCATTCTTGAAGCGCGAGTCGTAACGCTCCTGGTCGTTCCAGTAGGTGCGGAACATCGAGGGCCAGCCGGGGCGCACCGCCAGTTGCCCCTCGACCATCGGCGCGGTGATCTCGCGGCCCGCATCGTCGATCACCGCGACGGTGACGCCGGGGACGGGGCGGCCCATCGAGCCGGGGCGGATCGGCATCGAGGGGTAGTTCGCGACCATGATCGCGCCGGTCTCGGTCTGCCACCAGTTGTCGTGGATCGGGAGGTCGAACGCCTCGAGGCCCCAGACGACGCCCTCGGGGTTCAGCGGCTCGCCCACAGACATTACATAACGCAGCGAGGTCAGGTCGTGCTGGCGTGCGGTGGCGGCGCCCGCCTTCATCAGCAGCCGGATGGCCGTCGGCGCGGTGTACCAGACCGTCACCTTGTGCCGCGCGATCGTCTCGTACCAGCGACGCGCGCCGAAGCCGCCCTCGTCGATGACGCTGGTCACGCCGTTCGAGAAGGGGGCGAAGATGCCGTACGAGGTGCCGGTGACCCAGCCGGGGTCGGCGGTGCACCAGTAGACGTCGTCCTCGTGCAGGTCGAGCACGTACTTGCCGGTCGCGTAATGGCTGACGATGGCGTTGTGGACGTGCGCCGCGCCCTTCGGCAGCCCCGTGGTGCCGGAGGTGAAGTGCATGATCGACCAGTCCTCGGGGCCGGTGCGCTCGATCGCGAATTCTTCCGAGGCGGGCGTGACGATGGCGGCGTAGGCCACGTCCTCGGCGGCGACGGGCTTGCCCTCGCGGTGCGCGACCACGACGACGCGCTTCACGGAGGGCAACTGCGCGCGGATCTCGTTGACCTTCGACAGCAACTTGGGCGTGGTCACGATCACGGAGCCCTCGGCGCGCGCGACGCGCTCGCGGATCGGCTCGGGGCCGAACGCCGAGAACAGCGGCGCGACGATCGCGCCCAGCTTCAGGCAGCCGAAGATCGCGAAGTACAGCTCCGGGATGCGATCGCTGAGGAAGAAGACGCGATCGCCCTTCTGCACGCCCATCCCTCGGAACGCGTTCGCGACCTTGTTCGACTGCGCCTTCAGCTGCGCGTAGGTGTACCGCTCGACGGCGCCGGCGGCGCTCTGCCAGACGATCGCCGTCTTGTTCGCCCGCGCGCCGTCCGCGTGCCGGTCGACGCACACGTACGCCTTGTTCACGAGCCCGCCCGGCCGGTCCAGTTCCGCCCAGGCGTCGTCCCACGACCATGCCTGCCGCTCCACCGCCCAGTCGATGAGGTTGGGTGTCACCCGCAGCGCGCTGACGTCCTTCGGGATCTCCGGGTAGCCCTCGATCATCGCGACACCTCCGCAGCGATCCCGCCATGCAGCGAGGCGAGTATAGCGTCGGGGTGCGGGCGAGCCTTCGACCGGAGGCGGTCGCTACCGCCCCGCGCGAGGGGGCGCGCCCGTGGGCGGGCCGTCGCCGCGGGCCATGAAGCCCCACTCGTAGAGGAGCGCGAACCAGATCGCCTTTGCGGGGCGGTAGCACAGGACCGTGGCGACGAGGCTCAGCGCGGCGATCGTCCACGTCGACGGGAGGCCGAGGGCGCCGAGCGGCGACCACTGCCCCTCGATCAGAGCGAGCGCGAGCGCCACGAGCGCGCCGATGGCGTAGCCGATCGGGGGGCCGCCGAGCCATTCGCCGGAGGAGGACTCGAAGCGCGTGCCGCAGACGGCGCAGCGTTCATGCAGGCCATAGAAGGAGTTGAACATCGAGGTCTGCCCGCACTCGGGGCAGCGCCGGAGGATGCCGGTGCGCCAGAACGTGTGGACGGCGCTCATCGCGCCGGACCGCGCGGGGCTATCGACGTCCGGCGGTGGCGCGGTAGGGGTTGCCGATCTTCGCCTGACGCGCCGCGCATTCGGAGCAGAGCACGGACTTTTGGCGGAAGCGGACTCCCCCCTTGATCACGTACACGCCGCAGAGGGAGCATTTCCCCTCCACGCCGTTCTCGCCGATCTTGATGCCGGTCTGCTGTGCCATGGCGCGCCTCCGATGCCCGGTCCGATGCTGCTCCGCCTCAGTCTAGTCGCGGCGCGCACTGCTGCACATACCGCGCTGCTGCCCGGACTGGCCCGCTGGATATACTGGGGGCATGGCGAGCAGCATCGACGCGGGGGAGGTGCTGGCGCGCATCGAGTCGCACCGGCGATCCGCCGCCCCCGACGCGTTCCTCGCGCTGACACTGCCCCCGGACTTCGACCCCCGCCGCCTGCTGGACGACCCGCAGGGCGCGGGCGTGGTCGCCTCCTACGAACGTCCCTCCCAGGGCATCGCCATGGTCGCCATCGGCGAGGCGGCGCGTATCGAGGCGCCGTGGGGCGCCGGCCCGGGCGCGGTGGGCGTGCAGGCGCGCGCGCTGGTCGACCGGCCGGGGGGAGGCGACCTGCCGGGGCTGCGTCCTCGGCTGCTGGGCGGTTTTCGCTTCAACGCCTCCGCCGCGCCGCATGCCCCGTGGGAGGCGTTCGGCGCGGGCTGGTTGGTGCTGCCGCGCGTGCTGTTCCTCGCCACGGGCGAATCGAACGCGCTGATCCTCGCGCCCAGCGCGGAGGCGCACGACGTCGCCGCGCTCGTCGAGCGCGCCCAGCGCGCACCCGATATCGCCTCCGCCACAGCACTCCGCGTCGAGCAGCCGATGGACCGCGGGCGGTGGCTGGCGAGCGTCGCGACGATCGCCGCCGAGGTGCGCGCGGGGCTGTACGAGAAGGCCGTGCTCGCCTCGACGCAGCAACTCGCCGGCGATGCCCCGATCTCCGTCGGCCGCGCGCTGGCGCGGCTGCGCGAGGACTACCCAGACTGCCACCTGTTCACGATGACCAGCGGCGACGCCACGTTCCTCGGTGCAAGCCCCGAACTGCTGGTCTCGCTGACGCGAGGCCGCGTGCGCGCGCTCGGGCTCGCGGGGTCAGCGCGGCGCGGCGTCGACCCCGAGGAGGACGAGCGGCTGGGTGCGGCGCTGCTCGAGAGCGCGAAGAACCGCATCGAGCACGAGACCGTGGTCCGCGCGATCCGCGAGCGGCTGGGCGGGGCGACGGAGGAACTGCTGGCGCCGAACCAGCCGCAACTCCGCCGCCTGCATAACATCCAGCACCTCTCGACCGAGATCAGCGGCCGCGTGCGGACGGGCGTCGACGTCCTCGACCTGGTGGAGCGGCTGCACCCCACGCCCGCCGTCTGCGGCTGGCCAGCCGACCGCGCTGGCGAGGTAATCGCGCGCCACGAGGCGTTCGACCGCGGCTGGTACGCGGGGCCGGTGGGGTGGATGGACGGCGCGGGGGACGGCGAGTTCGCCGTCGGTCTCCGCTCAGCGGTGGTCCGCGGGTCACGCGCGTGGCTCTTCGCCGGCAACGGCATCATGGGCGACTCCGCCCCGCAGTCCGAGCTGGACGAAGTGCAGCTGAAGTTCCTGGCCGTCGGCGAGGCGTTGGGCGCGTAATCCGCCCGCCTGTCACCAGTCTCCCTGCTCAATACACCTAGCCCCAGCTCTTGCCCGCGGGCATCGCCAACACCTCGGCGGGGAAGAGTTGTGTGACCGATTCCGCGATGAGCGTGCGCTGCTCGCCAGCGCGTTCCTCAAGGCGGCCCTGTACGCGCATGAAGGGTGCGGTGCGGACGATGTCGCGGTACGCCTCGACGAGATCGCGGCTGACAAGGACGTTGACCATGCCGAACTCGTCCTCGAGCAGCAGGAAGATGATGCCTTTCGCGGTGAGCGGCTGCTGGCGGCAGACGACGAGGCCGGCGAGGTCGACGCGCGTGCCCGCGGACAGTGTGCGCAGATGCCGGCTGGCCACCATGCCCTCGCCGAGGGCCGGGCGCAGGAACTGCATGGGGTGGCTGTCCGGCGACAGCCGCAGCACGGCGTAGTCCCCGGCCATGCGCTGGTACGCGCTGAAATCGGCCAGACGCACCTGGTCCTGCTCGGTGGGCAGCGCGAGGCGCAACTGGCGATCGCGAGGACGGCGCAGCCCCGATTGCTCCCCGCGTCGGTAGACGCTTGCTCCGGAAGCAGGGCCGCCAGCGAACAGACCGAGCTGCCAGAGTAACTCGCGGCGGTTGAGGCCCAGGACGTCGAACGCTCCGATGCGGATGAGGTTCGTGGAGGCTTCGCGCGAGAGCCCGGTGCGCTGGACGAATTCGAACAGCGATCGGTACGGTCCCGCGCGGCGGCGCTCCTCCTCGATGCGGTTCGCGCCCGCCTCGCCGACGCCGCGCACGTAGCCGAGGCCGACACGCACGGCATCGAGGTGATCGGGGCCGCGCCGATCGGTCTGCACAGCGTCGGGCGTGATCTCCTCGACGGTGCATCGCGCATCGCTAAGGTTGATATCGGGGCGGCGGACGTCCACGCCGTGGCGCTGCGCGTCATTCGTCAGCACGTGCGGCGGGTAGAAGCCCAGCGGCTGCTCGTTGAGCAGCGCGCACAGGTACTCCGGTGGGTAGTAGTGCCTCAGCCACGTCGACTGGTACGCGAGCAGGCCGAACGCCGCACCATGTGACTTGGGGAAGCCGAACTCCGCGAAGCCGAGGAGGTTCTCGAACATCTTCGTGGCGTCGGCCTCGGAGACGTCGTCGTGTGAGAGCGCCCCGGCCATGAACTGCTGGCGGTACCGCTCCATAATCTGCGACGAGCGTTTGCGGCTCATGGCCCGGCGGAACGTCTCCGCCTCGCCGGCATTGAAGCCGCCCATGCGCTTGGCGACCTCGATCACCTGGTCCTGGAACAGCACCACGCCCAGCGTCTCCTCCAGGGCCGGGCGCACGCACTCCGGCATCGGGATCGCGTAGTCCGGGTCGCGTCGCCGCGCCTCGCGACGGCGCACGTACGGGTTTACCGCGCCGCCGACGATCGGGCCGGGGCGCACAATCGAGACCTGCACGGTGAGGTCGTCGAGGTTGCGCGGCTGCGTGCGCGGCAGCATGGCGATCTGCGCGCGCGACTCGATCTGGAAGACGCCGATGGTGTCGCCTCGACAGATCTCGTCGTAGATCACCGGGTCGTTGAAGTCGGGGCTGCGCGACAGGTCGACGACCTTGTGGCGGTGACGCTCCACAAGGTCGACGCACTCCTCAACGACGGAGAGCATGCCGAGGCCGAGGAAGTCGATCTTCACCATCCGCGCGTCGTCGATGCTGTCCTTGTCCCAGTGCGCGAGGTAGCGGTTCGGCCAGCGCGCGGGCTGGCAGGGGACGCAGTCGATCAGCGGCTCCGAGGAGATCACCATCCCGCCGACGTGCTGCGACAGATGTCGAGGGAAGCCCGCGAGCTGGTGGGCCATTTCGGAGAGGTACTGCCACGCGCGGTCCTCGACGTTCTGAGGAGTGACGTACTCGCTCCCGGATCCGGCAGTAGCGGGATCGGCGATGCCGCGCTGGCGCGCCACCTCCTCGCCCACGTGCGTCGCGCGGTCGTACGGCCTCGCCCGCTTCGCAAGGCGATCGACCTCGGTCTCCGGCAGGCCGAGGACCTTGCCGATGTCACGCACGGCGCTGCGGATGCGGTAGGTCGGGAAGATCGCGACCAGCGCGGCATGTTCTTTGCCCCACTTCACGTAGACGCGCTCGATCAGTCGCTCGCGGATATCGCGCGGGAAGTCGAGGTCGATGTCCGGCAGCGAGCGCATGCCGTCATTGAGGAAGCGATCGACGCCGAGCCGGTTGCGGATCGGGTCGATGTGCGACAGCCCGATCAGGTAGCAGATGATCGAGGCCACGGACGAGCCGCGCCCGCGCCCTGGCGGGAGTTCCGTGACGCTGCGCGCGCGGCTCGGCCCGCGCACCTCCGCTGCCACGACCTCCGCGAGTGTCATCACCTCGTGGTAGACGAGGAAGAACCCGGCGAGGCGGTTCAGTTCCACGAGGGCCAGTTCCCGCTCCAGCCGCTCCAGCGCCGCGTCTCGCTCGCCGAACGAGTACTTGCGATCGAGACGCCCCATGCACAGCGATCGCAGTTCCTCGATCGGCGTGCGCCTGTCATGCGTGGGCGGTGAGGGCAGCGAGTAGCCCAGATCCTCGGTCAGGTCGAACGCGCAGCGGCGTGCGATGCGCACGGAGTTCGCCGCGGCCTCCGGGTGGTACTCGGCGAAACGCCGCGCCTGCTCCTGCGGCGAGCGCAGGGCGAACTCCCCGTTCGGCCTCCGCTCGCGGTGCGATTCGTCCAGGGTCTTGCGGTGCTTGATCGCGACGAGCACGTCCTGCAGCCGATGCCGGTCCGGCTCGTGGTAATGCACGTCGCCCGTGCCGACGACCTCGACACCGGCGCGCGCGGCGAGGTCGACAAGCGTGCGATTGCGCGGACGGTCGCCGTAGACGAGGTTGTCCTGCAGTTCGACGAAGACATTGTTGCGGCCGAACCACGCGATCCAGCGGTGCAACGCGGTCTCTGCCTCCTCGACCCGATGCTCCTGTACCAGCCGCGGCACGAGGCCATCGCGGCAACCGGTGAGCGCGATCAGGCCTGCGGTATGGGCCTCAAGGAATGCGGTGGGGACGACGGGATCGAGACGGCGCGTCTCGCGATCGTGCTGCGCCGCCTCGAACAGCCCGAACGCGCGGCTGGAGAGGCGACAGAGGTTGGAGTAGCCCCGGCGGTCCTCCGCGAGCAGCGTGATGTGCGATCGCGTGCCGTCGGGCTCCTCGAGGGTGAGCTCGAGGCCGGTGATCGGTCGGAATCCCTCCTCCTTCGCGGAGCGCGCGAACTCCATCGATCCGTACATGGCGTCGTGGTCGGTCAGCGCCAGCGCGCGGTGTCCCTGCTGCCTCGCGGCGATCAGCAACTCGTCGATGCTCGACGCGCCCTCCAGCAGCGAGTAGTTCGAGTGCAGGTGCAGCTCCACGTACGGCGCATCGTCGAGGACGGACAGCGGCACCGGCTGCGCCGGATCGCGTGCAGCCATCGAGCGCGGCGTGTCGCCCTCGATGGCCGCGTCGATGGCGCGTCGCCGTGCCGCGAACGCCTCCCACGAGTACTCGGGCGCGTGCGGGCTCATCGCGGGGCTCCCTCAGGGGCATTCTGAGGGGCGGAGTACGGCTGCTCGAACCACGCGCCGGTGGCGTCGTCGCGGAACAGCGTGAGCGGACGGCCGCCTTCGAGGATCACGCGGTAGTAGGTGCGCGCCTGCGAGACCTCGCGCCACCACGCCTCTGCGATGCGCCAGATCTCCTCGATCTGCTCGACGCGCGCCTCGTCACGCGCACCACGCCGATCGCGGCGCGCGATCGCCACCGGACGCGCGTCCGCATCGACGCGTACGAGGAGGCCGCGCGGCATGCCGATCGCGCGCAACGACGTGGAGGCTGCCGTGCGACGTTGCTGTGGGTGGGGCGCGCTCACGGGTCGTACTCCAGCAGCGCGCGGCGGCGCTCCGGCAGCCGGTGCCACGGCTCCACCTCCACAACGCGCGCAAGCGGCGACTCGCCGAAGCGCACCTTCAGATGACGCACCATCTCGTCGAGCTGCTCTCGGCGGCGCGTCTGCTCCATGAACAGGCTGTGCTGCCGCCCGCTCTCCTCGGTCAGCCCCGCGAGCTCCAGCGTGACCAGCGAGAACGGGCCTGGGAACTCCGCGTACTCGACCAGCGTGCGCAGCACCGTCCACATCCGTCCGCGATCGCCCAGCGGATCGCGCAGCACCTGCTCGCGCTCCCAGAGCGCGCCGCGCTCCGTCTCCGCGCGCAGCCGGAGCAGCCGCACGAAGCGGCGCCGCGCGCGAGGCTGCCGCAAGGCGCGCCCCAGCATCTGCTCCAGCGCGTGCAGCACGGACTCGCGGCTGACCAGCGGCGGCTCCGCCTGCACGTGCTCCTCCACGCGCTCGCGCTCCCACGGTTGCGGTCGCACCGGCCGCGGGTCCTCGCCGCGCGCGGCGAGCCATGCGACGCCACCCTCGAGGCCGAACTGCGCCTCGATGGCCGCGCGCGGCAATGCGGCGAACGCGCCACAGCGCTCGATGCCGAGCAGGTGCAGCCGCTCGACCGCATCGACCTCGAGCGGGAGCCGCGACACCAGCTCCGTCGCGAGGAACGTCGCGGCCTCGGTGAGCGGCACGTGCACCACGGCGTTCGGCTCCGCGCGGTGCGCGGCCATCAGCGCGGTGAAGCGTGCATCCGCGACGCCGAGCTGCGGGCACAGTTGCGGCGGCACCCCGCCGAACACCGCGCGCTTGAGGTCGCCGAGGCGCGGGTACAGCCCTTCGGTGCCGCGCAGGTCCGCGAAGACGATGCCCTGTCCCGCCTCTTCCACGAGCGGGCTGACCGCACACATCGCCTCGACGAGGTCGCGCGCGAACCGCGCCACCAGCGCCGGCCGAGGCTCCACGACCGACAGCATCGGGCACAGCCCGACCGCATCCCGCAGCGTCATCCCCACGCGGACGCCATGTATGCGCGCCTCGGGCGTCACATCCAGGACGCGGGCGTGCGCCTCGTCGCTCAGCACGGCAGGCATCCCGGCCAGCCCCGGCCGCTCCACCAGTTCGCACTGGAATGCGAGCGACGGAATCGCGAGGCAGGCAACGGACGCGGCGCGCGGACGCGGGACGGCTCTCGACATGGTTCCCCCCGCCAGAAGGCAGGGGCAGTGTACAAGAACTGGTGTTCTAATACGAGGGATAGGTTTGGCGGGGCGCTCGGCGGGTAACTGCGTGCGGTCAGTCCGCCGGAGCGAACCCCTCGTCGCCTTCGCGCAGCTGCCGGCTCGGACCAAGCACCCGCTGGATCGTCGCGCGGGCGGTCGCATACTGCCGGAGGCCCCACCCGTCCTCTCGCGCCATGCGCAGCGTCGCCGGTCGCGTGCCAGCGGCGAAGGTCCGGGATCGCGGCTGCATGTACTGCGATACGTACTCCGCAGCCTCTAGGCCGGCGATCGTGTGGGCGAAGGTTTCGACGTCATCCATCGGCAGCATTGGGCTCACCGCGACGCCGATGGGGACGCCGGCCTCACGAAGCGCACGCAACGCCCGCAGTCGCACGCCGATCGCGGGCGCGCTCGCCTGCGGTACGAGGCGAGCGCGTTCTGAGTCCGTGGTCACCGAGACGTTGACGCGGATGTGATCGAACTGCTGAAGCAGATCGATGTCACGCGTCACGATCGGGCTGCGGGTCTGGATAGTCAGCCGCGGCTGGACCCCGGCGGCAAGGATCGCCAGCAGGACCGAGCGTGTCAGCCCCAGCCGGTGCTCGGCTGGTTGGTAGGGATCCGTCGCACTGGACATGTACACCGTATCACCGGATCGGAGCGTGCCATCCTGGCAGGCCTTCGTGATCAGCGTGGCGGCATTCTGCTTGGCCGAGGCCCAGTCCCCCCAGGTGTCCCGCTTCGCCGGTGTCGGCGCGAACGAGCGCGCGTAGCAGTACTCGCACGCGAATCGACATCCCGAGTACGGGTTGAGCGTGTACTGGTAACGGCGGATGAAGCCGGAAGCGAGCGTCAGGATGGAGCGCTCGTCCACGAGCGCAATCCCGGCGCGCTTCCCTCTCCCCAGACCGCCGTCGAGGTCGCTCATGGCTGAAGGGTATGGGGTATCAGCAACCTGGCAAGCACCAGATGGCACTCACGCAGCCGGCGCCAGCCACCCGTTCGCAACGCGCCCGTTCTTGTCTGGAGCCATTCCGACGCAGCCGGCTGCCTCGCAATCACAGCGTTGCCGGTTCGAGCGGCGTGGCAGGATCGCGACGCCACGACGGACGCGGGATAAGATGTAGCGAATGGCCCTGCCCGCCGATCGCACCGTGCACGCGCTGTTGCAGTCGCTCTCCCGGAACGGGGTGCGGCACTTCGTGGTCGCCCCGGGCTCCCGCAACACGCCGATCACCATCGCCGCGACCGCGCCCGGGTCGCCGTTCCGCGTCTGGCTGCACCTGGACGAGCGCTCCGCGGGCTACTTCGCGCTCGGCATCGCGCGGCAGACCGGCGAGCCGGTGGCCGTCTGCTGTACCTCCGGTACCGCCGTCGCGAACCTGCTGCCCGCCGCCGTCGAGGCGCGGCTGTCGCGCGTCCCGCTCATCCTCCTGACAGCCGACCGCCCGCCCGAGGCGCGCGACATCGGCGCGTCACAGACCATCGACCAGGTGGGGATCTTCTCGACGCACGTGAAGTGGGCGGCGGACCTGCCGGCAGCCGATGCGGGCGCGATCGACGACCTGGAGCGCTACGCCGCCGCGGCTGGCGCACGCGCCGCGGCAATCGCGTGCGAGGCCCCCGCCGGGCCGGTGCACCTGAACGTCCCCCTGCGGGAGCCGCTGGTCGACATTGACTCAGAAGAACTGCCGTTCGACCTCGGCGCGCCCGAGGTGCGGCGCGCGGTGGCCGCACCCTCCGTCCCGGCGCCCGCCGAGGTGGCGCGCGTCGTGAGCGCGGTCAGCGGTCGCCGGGGCGTGATCGTCTGCGGACCGGAGTCGGCCGGGCTGCCGGCCTCCGCCATCACCTCGCTCGCCGCGATCCTCGGCTGGCCGATCGTCGCAGACCCGCTGTCCGGGCTGCGCGCCGGGCGTCACCCGCTCGACGCCGTCATCGACCGCGCCGACGTGCTCGCCCGCGAGCCCGCGTTCACCGACCCCGCGACCCCCGAGGTGACGATCCGCTTCGGCGCGGCGCCGACCTCGAAGCCGCTCAACCAGTGGCTCACGACACTCGGTGATGCGCGGGGCAGAGGGGGCGCGACCCAGATCGTCGTCGACATGGCCGTCGCCGCGGGCGGCGGGTGGCGCGATCCGGACCTGCGCGCCGTGCTCGGCGTCGCCGCCGACCCCGGCGCGTTCTGCTCCACGCTCCTCGAAGCGCTCGACGCGCGGTCCGGCGCGCGCGCGGAGTGGCTTCCGCTGTGGCGCGATGCCAACGCCGCCGCGCGCACCGCGCTCGACGAGGCGATCGCGGACATCCGCGAGCCGTTCGAGGGCCAGGCCGTCGTCGACCTCGCAGGCGCGCTGTCTGAGGGCTCCACGCTCGTTGCCGGGAACTCGATGCCCGTGCGCGATATCGACTCCTTCTTCCCGAACATGGACCGCGCGGTGCGGATCGTCGGCACGCGCGGCGCGAGCGGTATCGATGGCGTGACCTCGTCCGCGGTGGGCGCGGCGGCTGCGGCGTCGGTGGGGGCGGGGGGGGCGGTGGCGCTGCTGATCGGCGACCTGTCGTTCCTGCACGACATCAACGGCCTGTGGCCGGTACGTCGCCACGACCTGAGCCTCACCGTGGTGCTGGTGAACAATGACGGCGGCGGCATCTTCTCCTTCCTGCCGCAGCGCACGAGCATGCCCGCGCGCTTCGAGGAGTGGTGGGGCACGCCGCACGGCCTCGACCTGCGCCACGCCGTGGCGTTGCACGGCGGCCGCCACGCGCTGATGGACCATGGCCCGACGAGCGGGGCGAGCGCGGCGATCGGCGACGCGCTCCAACGGCCGGGCCTCAACGTGCTGGAGCTGCGCACCGATCGCGACCGCAACGTGGCGCTGCACCAGCAGGTCTGGGCGCGCGCCACCGAGGCGGTGCGCCACGCCGTGGTCGCGGCGCGGGCATAGGCCGGCTCGCGCCGTGCCCGACGCGATTGCGCGCGATATCGAGATCGACGGTCTGAGCCTCCACGTCGAACGCGCCGGGAGCGGGCCCCCCGTCGTGCTGCTGCACGGCTTCACCGGCTCCGGCGCATCGTGGGCTCCGCTCCTCGAGGTGCTCGCGCCTGACTTCACGACGCTGGCCGTCGACCTCGTGGGCCACGGCCGGTCGGGGCATCCGGCGGCGAACGATCGCTACCGGATGCGCCGCGCCGTGGACGACCTGGCCGCGCTGCTCCACGCGCTGGGGCACGAGCGCGCCGCGTGGCTCGGCTACTCGCTCGGTGGGCGCACGGCGCTCCAGGTCGCCGTGCATCGCCCGGAGGTCGTCTCCGCGCTGATCCTCGAGGGCGCGACGCCCGGCTACGCGACGCCCGAGGAGCGCGCCGCGCGGGTCGCCGCCGACGAGGCGCTGGCGCTGCGCCTAGAACGCGAGGGGCTGGAGGCGTTTGTCGACTACTGGCAGGCGATCCCGCTGTGGGACAGCCAGCGGCACACGCTGACCGACGAGCAGCGCGCGGCGCTGCGCCGGGGCCGCCTCGCGCAGCACCCGGCCGGCCTCGCGGGCTCGCTGCGGGGGATGGGCACGGGGGCGCAGGACTGGGTGGGCGACCGCCTGGGCAAGGTGCGCGTGCCTGTGCTGCTGACGGCAGGTACGCTGGACACTAGGTTCAGCGCTATCGCCCGCGAGATGGCGGCGGTGATCCCGGACAGCGCCGTGCGGCTGATCGACAATGCCGGACACGCCGCCCACCTCGAGCGGCCGGCGGCCTTCAACACGCTGGTGCGCGATTTTCTGATCGGCGTGCGCGGACGGCTGTAGGAGTGCGGCAGGTGGGGACTGAAGGGCTCATGAGCGACATTCGCTGGCAGCCGGTACGGACGTACACCGACATCCTCTACGACAAGGCGGGGGGGATCGCGAAGATCACGATCAACCGCCCCGAGGTGCACAACGCCTTCCGTCCGCTGACGATCGATGAACTCAGCGCGGCGTTCGTGGACGCCGCGCAGGACGACGCGATCGGCGTGGTGCTGTTCACCGGCGCGGGCGGGCGCGCCTTCTGCTCCGGCGGCGACCAGCGCATCCGCGGCCACGCCGGGTACGTGGACACCGAGGGGGCAGCGCGCCTGAACGTGCTCCCGCTGCAGCGCTTCATCCGCGAGATGCCGAAGCCGGTGATCGCCCTGGTCGCCGGGTACGCCATTGGCGGCGGGCACGTGCTGCACGTGATCTGCGACCTGACGATCGCCGCGGAGAACGCGCGCTTCGGGCAGACCGGCCCGCGGGTCGGATCGTTCGATGCGGGGTACGGCGTGTCGATGCTGGCGCGGCTCGTCGGCACCAAGAAGGCGCGCGAGATCTGGTACCTCTGTCGCCAGTACGGCGCGCAGGAGGCGCTGGCGATGGGGCTGGTCAACGCCGTCGTCCCGCTCGACGATCTGGAGGCGGAGGGCGTGCGCTGGGCGAATGAGATCCTCGCGAAGTCGCCGACCGCGATCCGCTTCCTGAAGAACGCCTTCCTCGCCGACACCGACGGCGCGACCGGCCTGCAGGTGCTCGCCGGCGACCTCACGATGCTGTACTACACGACCGACGAAGCGAAGGAGGGACGCAACGCTTTCGTCGAGAAGCGCCAGCCTGACTTCACGAAGTTCGCGCGGCTGCCGTTCCATGGCTGATTCGCCGCCGCCCGGTCCGCTGGCTGCGCCGGGCCGCCTGCGCGTGTGGGCGATGGCGATCCGCCCGGCCACGCTGACCGCAGCGGTAGTGCCGGTGGCGGTGGGCACCGGAGTCGCCGTGCACGACGGCGTGCGCGCCCCCCTCGCGGCGCTCGCGGCGCTGATTGGGGCGCTTGCGTTGCAGGCCGGCGCGAACCTCGCGAACGACCTCTCGGACTTCCGCCGCGGCGCGGACACCGCGGCGCGCCTCGGCCCGATGCGCGTCACCCAGCACGGACTGCTCAGCGAGCGCCAGGTGACGATCGGCGTCGTCGTCTGCTTCGCGCTCGCAACGGTCGTCGGGCTGTACCTCACCACCCTCGGCGGCTGGCCGATCGTCGTGATCGGCGTCGCTGCGATGCTCGCGGCGGTGACGTACACCGGCGGGCCGTGGCCCTTCGGCTACCGCGGCCTCGGCGAGCTCTTCGTGTTCATCTTCTTCGGCGTGGTCGCTGTCGCGGGCACCTACTACGTGCAGGCGGGGGGCGTGACCGCCGGTGTCTTCGCTGCGTCGCTCCCGGTGTCGCTGACCGTCACGGCGATTCTCGTCGTGAACAACGTGCGCGACATCGATACCGATCGGCTGGCGGGGAAGTACACGCTGGCCGTCTACCTTGGCCGCCGCCTGGCGCGGACGGAACTCGTGGTCGTCGTCGGGGGGGCGTACGTGGCGGCGGCGGCGCTCTGGCTGCTGGGCGACTTCTCCGGCTGGGTGCTGCTGTCGTGGCTGTCGGTGCCGGCCGCCGTCGTCCCGGTGGCGGTGGTGCTGCGTCGCACGGACGGTCCGCCGCTGAACGCGGCGCTGCGGGCGATGGCACGGCTGCACCTGATCTTCGGGCTGCTGCTGGCGATCGGGCTCTCCACCTGACGCCCCCGCGAGGGGACGCCGCGCGTATCCGCTGGCGCGCGTTCCGGCTGCCGATGCGCCATCGGTTCGAGGCGGCGCACGGCGCGATTGCGGATCGCCGGGGCGTGCTCATCGAGATCGCGGACGGCGAGGGCTACGTGGGCGTCGGCGAGGCTTCCCCGATCCCCTCACTCGGCTACGGCACCGTCGAGGACGTGCTCGTGCTGCTCCAGCGCTACGGTGCGGCGCTGCCGGCAACGCTCGATCTGCTCCATGCGCTCGACCCGCGTGCACCCGGCGTGCTGGCGCTGCGCTGCGCAGTCGACGTGGCCGCGCTGGACCTCGAAGGGCGACGCGCGGGGCGGTCGGTGGCTTCGCTGCTCTCGACGGCCGCGACGAACGTTGCGTCCGCGGTGCGCGTCAACGCCGTGATCGGCGAGGGTGCCCCCGAGGAGACCGCGCGCTACGGCCGCGGGGCGGCCGCGCAGGGCTACGCCGTGCTGAAGGCGAAGGTCGGCAGCGCCGCGCTCGCGGAGGATGTGCGGCGCATCGCCGCGCTGCGCGAAGCTTGCCCCGGCGTCGCGATCCGCCTCGACGCGAACGGCGCGTGGGACGAGGCGACGGCGGTCGCCGCCCTCCGTGCGTTCGCCCCCCACGGCATTGAGCTGATCGAGCAGCCCGTCGCCGCAGGGGAGGTCGAGGCGCTGGCGCGGGTGCGTGCCGCCGCGCACGCGCTCGGTGCCGCGACGGGGGGCGGACCGCTGATCGCCGCCGACGAAGCAGTCGCCGACCAGGACACCCTCGCGCGCGTCTTCGAGCAGCGCGCCGCCGACCTCGTGGTGCTGAAGCCGATGTTCCTCGGCGGGCTGCGGCCCGCCGTCGCGATCGCGCAGCGCGCCGCCGCCTGCGGCATGGGCGCGTTCGCGACGACGACGTTCGACTCCTCGATCGGGACGGCGGCGGCGCTGCACCTGGCTTGCGCGATGGATGGGGCCGGCGAGATCGCGCACGGGCTGGGCACCGGCGAGCACCTGACGGCCGACCTCGTGGTGCACACGCTGGTCGCGCGGGATGGCATGCTCTCGCTACCGTCGGGCGCCGGACTGGGCGTCGCACCGGAGGAGGCGGCATGGCATCGTGTGGCCGAGGGCGACTGGATCACTGCGCCGTACGCGCACCCGCCGTGGCGGCCGTAGCGCGCCCGCAGCCGCCCGTGGAGGGACCGATGACCCTGACGCCCGCGACCACCGGCACGCCGCTGCTCTCCGTCGAGCTCTGCGACTGGGTCGCCCGGCGCGCCTCGACGCACGCCGAGGTGATCGCCGTCGAGTGCGGCGACGAGCGCCTGACGTATCGCGCACTCGACGCGCGCGTAGGCGCGGCGGCGGCGCGTCTCGTCGCGCTCGGTGTCCGCGCGGGCGAACCGGTGGGGCTGTTGCACGCGAACGACAACGGCTTCGCCCTCTTCGTGCACGCGATCACCCGGGCCGGTGCGCTCTGCGCGCCCTTCAACGCGCGGCTGACGGTGAGCGAGATCGCATGGCAACTGCGCGATGCCGGCGCGCGCTACCTCATCGCAGATGCGGCCAACGCCGAGCACGCGGCGCTCGCCCGCGCGGCGGCCGAGGAGGCCGGTGTCACGCTGCTCGCGGCGGGGGACGCTGCGTGGCGCGGTGCTCCGCCGGGCGCTGGCGTACCGATCGCCGAGCCGGAGGCGGTTCCCTTTGATCGCCCCCACAGCCTGCTCTACACCTCGGGCACCACGGGGCGGCCGAAGGGGGTGGTGCTGACGCACGGCAACTTCTACTGGAGCGCCGTCGCGTCCGCGGAGCACCTCGGCGTCGCGTCCGACGACCGCTGGCTCGCCTGCCTGCCGCTGTACCACGTCGGCGGGCTGTCGATCCTGCTGCGCAGCGCGATCTACGGCACGACCGCCGTCATCCACGAGCGCTTCGATGAGGCGCGGGCCGTGCGCGCGCTGCGCGAGGAGCGCGTGACGCTGCTGTCCGTGGTCGCGAACATGCTCCAGCGGATGCTAGCGCTCGACGGCGAGGCGTACCCCTCGACGGTGCGCGCCGTGCTGCTGGGCGGCGGCCCCGCGCCGCGCCCGCTGCTGGAGGCCTCGGCGGCGCGCGGGCTGCCCGTGCTGCAGACGTACGGGCTGACCGAGACGGCGTCGCAGGTTGCCACGCTCTCCCCGGCGGACGCGCTCCGCAAACTGGGGTCGGCGGGGCTGCCGCTGCCCGGCACCACCGTGCGCATCGAGATCGAGGGCGTCGAGGCCGCGACCAGCGAGGTCGGCGAGATCATGGTGGCCGGGCCGACCGTGTGCGCGGGCTACCTGCACCGATCCGACGAGACGGCGCGGGCGATCCGCGGCGGCTGGCTGCACACCGGCGACCTCGGCTACCTCGACGCCGAGGGCTACCTGTACATCGCCGACCGGCGCGACGACCTGATCATCTCCGGCGGCGAGAACGTCTACCCCGCGGAGGTGGAGTCCGCGCTGCTCGCGTTCCCCGGCATCGAGGAGTGCGCCGTCGTCGGCCTCCCCGACGAGCGCTGGGGGGCGCTGGTGGTCGCGGTGATCGTGCCGAGCGGCGCCGGCGCCTCGGGTATCGAGGTCGCCGCCGTGGAGGCGCACCTCCGCGCGCGCCTCGCGGGGTACAAGGTGCCGCGGCGCGTCGAGGTCACCGCGGAGCCGCTCCCACGCACCGCCTCCGGCAAGGTCCAGCGCCACCTCGTGCGCGAGCGGCTCCTCCCAGCGTAGCGAGGAGCCTCGCGGTCCGCCGCGGCCTCGCCCGCGCTGGCGTGTTGACGTGGGGCGGGGGTGCGCGACAATCGCCTTCCACCCGACGGATCGCGGGAAGGTCTGCCCGATGCCCGACCCACTGTCTGAGAACACCACCTACCTCGATCTGCACGTGCATTCCGCGGACGGTTCGGACGACGCGGGTGGCACGGTCGAGGGCTACCTGAAGTGGATCACCGCGCGCCGCGCGCACGGTCTCCGCATCGATGGCTTCGTGGTCACCGAGCACCGCCGTTTCGACCCGGACCGCGACTACTCGGCGCTCGCCGCGCGCTACGGTGCGATCGTGCTGCGCGGCGTGGAGGTGGAGACCGACATCGGGCATGTGCTGGTCTTCGGCGTGACGCCGGAGTTCCTGAGCCGGTTCGATCTGACCTCCATCTCGCTGCCCTCGGAGGAGGTCTTCCGCGCCGCCTGGGAGACCGGTGGCGTTGCTGTGGGCGCGCACGCGGGGCGTCCGCGCATCGGCTGCGTCGAGCACGTCGATGAACGCGGCGTCACGCTCGAGGGCGTCCATGTCCTCGAGGCGCTGAACGGCGGCAGCAACGACTACGAGAACGGGCGCGCGTTCGACCTCGCAGACGCGCGGGGGCTGCGGGCCGTGGGCGGATCCGACGCGCACTTCGTCAGCGCGCTCGGCGGCTGCCTGACGCGCTTCGACCGCGCGATCCACACGGTCGACGACCTGGTTGCCGCGCTGCGCGACCCGGCGGCGGCGTACACGCCGATCTACCTAGAGGACACCGCGGAGGGCGTGGAACCGCGCCCCCGTCCCTCCGGCACGCCGGTGCTCCAGCCGTTCTCCAGCGGCCAGGGCACCCTCGGCGGCGACGTGATCGAGTACGACCGCAGCGTCGTGGGGCGCGAGGTGCTGGTCGGCAGCTTCGAGGTCACGCGCGAGCTCATCGCCAGTTTCTGTCAGGCGCTCGACGAGCGGAACCCGCTGTACACGGACGAGGCGTTCGCCGCGCAGGGCCCGCACGGCGGGATCATCGCGCCGCCCGGCATCATTCAGGCGGTGCGCATGGGTCCGGCGCCCAACCCCGGCGTGAAGTTCGGCAGTTCGACGATGATGGCGGGGCAGTTGCACGAGTACTACCTGCCGGTGCGCCCGGGCGACACCATCGAAGGCTTCGCGCAGGTGCGCGAGGTCTATGAGAAGACCGGCCGCAGCGGCCGTATGGTCTTCGTGGTGCGGCGCACCCGGTTCGCCAACCAGCACGGCGAGGACGTGGCCGCCTTGCAGACCACCAGCGTGCATCGCGAGATGCGTCCCGTGGGAGAGGCGGAATAACGTGGACGATGCACTGACCCAGCGCTACTTCGAAGAAGTCGCCGTCGGCGATGAGTTCGAAGAGTGGCAGCAACCGACCAGCCCGCACGTGGCCGCGTTTACCGCCATCTCGGGAGCGCTGGCCGGCGATGGCCGCTTCCACGATCACGCGGCCGCGCGGGCCGCCGGCCTCGAAAAGGCGATCGTGCCGGGGCCGATGTCGGCCTCCATGCTCACGCGCCTGGTGACGGACTGGATGGGGCCGCTCGGCCGCGTCCTGAGCCTGGACGTCTCATACCGGCGTCCGGCGTACCACGACGATCGCCTGCGCTGCGTGGCGCTGGTCACGGACGTGAACGGCGACGGCGACTACGAGGGGACCGGCGAGGGCGCGGTGCACCTGGACGTGACGATGGAGAGCGAGCGCGGCGACAAGCCGGTGCAGGGCACGGCGATCGTCGTCATGCCGCGCCGGGGCTAGGCGAGATCCGCCGGTGCGGTCCGGCCGCGCCACGGTCGGCGATCCGCTGCCCGTGCAGCGTTACCTCGAAGATGTCTCCGTCGGCGACATGTTCGAGGAGACGCAGCAGCCCACGCACGCGCAGGTGGTGGAGTTTCTCGACATCACAGGGCTGTTTCCGGGAGACGCGCGGATCACCGACGCCGAGACGGCCCGCGCCGCCGGCCTCGAGGCGGCGATCGTGCCGGGCCCCATGTCGGCCTCCATGCTCACGCGGCTGGTGACGGACTGGATGGGCCCGCTCGGTCGCGTGCTAAGCCTCGATGTCTCGTACCGGCGGGCGGTGTGGCACGACGATCGCCTGCGCTGCGTCGCGCTGGTCACCGATGTCAACGGCGACGGCGACTTCGAGGGCACGGGCGAGGGCGCGGTGCATCTGGATGTGACCCTGGAGAACGAGCGCGGGGAGAAGCCGGTGCAGGGCACGGCGATCGTCGTGATGCCCCGCCGGGCGTAGGCGGCGCGCCCCCAGCCCGCGTTACGCGTTCGTGTCCGCCGCGGGCGCCCCGCCACTCGGCGCCCCGCGACGCTTCGCCTGCAACTGCTCCATCACGCGCTCCAACGTCTCGTACTCCTGAGCACCGACTACGGCGTACTGCTCGTCGAGGATGAACGTCGGGATCGCCTGCACGCCGACCGCGTAGGACTGCTCGATGCCCTCGTTCACCGTCTGCAGGTGGGCGCCGCTGACCAGCGCCGCGCGCAGTGCCGCGCCGTCCAGTCCGACCGCGTCGGCGTGCCGCACCAGCACGTCCGCATCCATCAGGTTCTCGAAGTCGGTGAAGTACGCCTTGAACAGCGCGCGGTGGTAGTCCATCACCTGCCGGACGGTCCCGTGCTGGCGCGCGAACTCACCGGCCTGCAGCGCGAGGAGCGTGTGCGGCGTGAACGTCCTGCCGCGGCGGAATTCGAGGCCCAGCCGCTTGCCCCGCGCCTCCACGGGCGTCTCGGGGCTATCGGGCGCCTGCGGCTGGCGCGGCCGTCCCTCGGGCGGGATCGAGGGGTCGAGGAAGAACGGAGCCCAGTCGAGCTCGATGTCCCAGTGTTCGTAGAGCCGTTCGACCTCCACGAGGCCGATGTAGCACCACGGTCAGATGAAGTCCGAGACGATCGTAAGCCGCAACGGGCCCGTGCGTTCTTCGTCGGTGCGGGCGTGGGCGTGGGCGTGGGCGTCGGTCACATCAGTCTCCAGCCGTGCGGACGGTCCGCGGGTCATGTGAGAGCGCGGCAGCAGCATAGCGCAGCGGCCAAGGGCGGGTCGCGGGTGTCCGTTCGTGCGGGCCGCGCGAGCCGTGTTATCGTCGGCGATGGTGACCGTCGAACAACAGTTCCCGACCCCCGTGACGAATGCCACCGAGGTGGCTTCGATCGCCGTCGCGATTGCGCGGGCGGGGTGGTTCGCGCTCGACCTCGAGTTCATGACCGAGGGGCGCTACGTCGCGGATCTCTCGCTGGTGCAGGTGGGCTGGGGCGATCACGAGTCCCCCACCGTCGCCGCGATCGACCCGCTGGAGGTCGACGCCCGCCCCGTCATCGAGCTCGTGGCGCGCGACGACGTCGAGGTCGTCCTCCACTCGGCGCAGGCCGACCTCGCGTTGATCGGCGCCGCCTTCGGCGTGCGTGCGACGCGCGTCTTCGACACCCAGATCGCAGCGGCGTTCTTGGGGCTGGGTGAGCAGATCGGCTACGGCGCGCTCGTCGAGCGCATGGCGGGCGTGCGCCTGGACAAGGGCGCGCAGTACACCGAGTGGTCGCGCCGCCCGCTTTCCGATGACCAGCTGCGCTATGCGCTGGACGACGTGCGCTACCTGCCCGCCGTCTGGCTGCAACTGCGGCAGCAGCTCGAGTCGCGCGGGCGCACCGCGTGGGTGCAGGAGGAGTGCGATCTCCTGGCGGACGCGTGGGCGGAACGCACGCCGCCGGACGAGATGTACCGCCGCGTCCGGGGCTGGAACGGCCTCAAGCGCCGCTCGTTGGGCGCGCTGCGTGCGGTCGCCGCGTGGCGCGAGCAGGAGGCGCTGCGGACCAACCGCCCGCCCTCGTGGATCATGAACGACCGGTCGCTGCTCGAACTCGCCCGCCGCCCCCCGCGCGAGGCCGCCGACCTGGGCGCGGTGCGCGGGCTGGGCGAGGGGACGGTGCAGCGCTACGGCGCGGCGATCCTAGAGGTGGTGGAGCGCGGCGTGAACGACCCGCCCGAGGATGAAGCCACCCCACCGCGCCTCCCGAACCTCGGGCAGGCATGGCCCGCCATCCTCAGCGGCATCGTGCAGGCGCGCTGCTGTGAGGCGGAGATCGCGGCGCGCTTCGTGGCCACGCGCCACGAGATGGACGAGATGATCGCGTGGTGGCTCACCGGCGATCGCGCGCAAGAGCCGCAGCTCCCGCTGCTGCGCGGCTGGCGTCGCGAACTCGCCGGGCGCGACCTGCTGGACTGGCTTCGCGGCGAGACGACCGTCGCCGTGGACATGCACACCGAGGCCGGCGTCCGCATCCAGCGCTAGGTGTTGCTCACGCCCTCGCGCACTCGCGCCCGGCCCTCCTGAGCGCCGCCGTGTCAGGTGTACCGCCTGACGATTCCGACAGGCTCCCGCTCGGATCAGGGTTTGCCCGGTTCCCGCGTTTCCGTCGTGCACGGATATTGAGCGCAACACCGGCAACACCGACAGCACCTCGGCGCGGACAGCGCTCGGACAGGGAGCGACGAATGAGTGAGCACGACACCCCCGACATCCTCGACCCGATGGCGGTCGCCCTCCGCGCGAGCGGGCCGCGCATCTCCTGCCGGATCTTCACCCGCCGCACCTCCACGTGGCTGCTGGCGGGCGGGGCGATGACCGTCCTCGCCGCCTGCGGCAGCGCCGCCGCCACGAAGGAGGAGGTCGCGGTGCTCCGCAAGGAGGTCACCGCGCTCAAAGGCGAGGGCGCCAAGGCCACCGATGCGCATGGCGCTCCCGGCGCGACCACCGCGAAGCACTGGGAGTACGCGGGCGCGAACTGGCCGGAGAAGTGGGGCGAGCTCGCTCCCGAGAACGCGGTCTGCAGCGCCGGCTCCACGCAGTCGCCGATCGACATCGCGGGGACGCAGCTGGGCGCGATGGGGCCACGAACATCAAGTGGCAGCCCGCGGCGCTGAACGTGGTGAACAACGGCCACACGATCCAGGCCGACGTGGCCAACGGCGGCGTCATAGAGGTCGATGGCGTGCCGTACACGCTGGTGCAGTTCCACTTCCACGCCCCCTCGGAGCACACGGTCGGCGGGAAGCGCTTCGCGATGGAGACGCATTTCGTGCACAAGAGTGCGAAGGGCGAGCTCGCTGTGATCGGCGTGCTGCACGAGGCCGGTGACGCGAACGAGGCGCTCGCCCCGCTCTGGAGCGCGCTCCCGAATACGACCGAGGAGAAGAAGCCGCTCGCGAAGTTCGACCTCGCCTCCGTGCTGCCGGCCGACCGCTCGATGTACCGCTACGCCGGATCGCTCACCACCCCGCCGTGCACCGAGGGCGTGCGCTGGCAGCTGCTCCAATCGCCCACCTCCGTCTCCGACGCGCAGGTGAAGGCGCTCAACGCGATCATCAAGCCGAACGCCCGCCCGATTCAGCCGCAGAAGGCGCGCGACGTGCTCAAGGAGGCGCTCGCGAAGCTGACCGCGAACAGGTAGCGGAGCCGCTGCTCCAGCCCGGGCGCCGAGGGCGAGTCGCCCGGGCCTGTGCGCCCCCGGCTCGGAGCCGGTCCCTACGCTCACGTCTCCGCTCCGTCATCATGGCCGCATGAGGTCGAGCCCCTTCGACTACACCGCGGTGACCCCGCACGCCGTCCGCGAAGGCGGTGAGGCGGCGATCGCCCGCTGCGAGGCCATCCTCGCGGAGTTGGTGGCGATCCCGGCGACCGGGCGGACCTTCGCCAACACCGTGCTGCCGCTGGACGAGGTGCGCGCGACCCTTGCGGGCACGGGCGGTCGCTACGGCTTTCTCTCCAACGTCGCCGACGATGAGGTGCTCCGGAGCGAGGCGCGCACGCTGCGTCAGCGTCTGGACACTTACGCCACCGCGGTCGGCTTCCGGGAGGAGCTGTTCGCGGCGTTGAGCGACTACGCGCAACAGTGCGGAGGCGGTGTCGCTGGGGCCGCTGGAACGTAGATACCTCGACCACGTGCTGCGCGACTTCCGGCGCAACGGCTTCGCCCTCGGTCGCCCCGAGCGAGCGCGCGTGCAGGCGCTGCGCGAGCGCCTCGTCGCGCTCGGCGTCGACTTCCGCCGCCACATCGACGAGGCGGACGACGCGCTCTGGCTCGCGCGCGACGACCTCTCGGGGCTGCCGCAGTCGTACGTCGATCGCCTGCAATCGCGCGACACCGCCGAGGGCCTGCGCTACCGCGTCTCGCTGGAGTACCCGGAGTTCTACGCGTTCATGGACGGCGCCGAGCGCGGGGACCTGCGTCGCGCGTTGTTCCTGCTCAACCAACACAAGGCCGCCGCGACGAACCTGCCGATCCTCGATGAGGCGATCGCGCTGCGCGACGAGATCGCGACCACGCTCGGGTACGCCTCGTGGGCGCACTACATGATCGAGATGCGCATGGCCGCGACGCCCGAGGCGGCGACCGCGTTCCTCGTGGACCTCGAGGCCCGCGTGCGCGCGAAGGCCGAGATCGACATCGCCGAACTCGCCGCCTCGAAGCGCGTCCACACCGGCGGCCCCGCGGCACGGCTCGAGATCTGGGACTGGCGCTTCTACCAGGAGCGCGTGATGCGCGAGCGCTACGGCGTCGACTCCTTTGCGGTCGCCGAGTACTTCCCGCTGGAGGTCACCCTCGACGGCATGTTCGCGCATGCCCAGCGGCTGTTCGGCGTGCGGTTCATCGAGGTGCCGGAGCCGCGCGCGTGGCACCCGGACGTGCGCCTGTTCGACGTTCGGGACGTCGAAAGCGACGCGTGGCTTGGGGCGTTCTACCTCGACCTGCACCCGCGCGCGGAGAAGTACGGGCACACCGCGGCGTTCATGCTGCGCCCCGGGCGTCGCCTGGCGGACGGCAGCTACGAGGGTGGCGTCTCCGCCATGGTCGCGAACTTCACGAAGCCCAGCTCCGCGGGGCACGGCCCAGGCACGCCCAGCCTGCTGCGCCATTCCGAGGTCAACACGCTGTTCCACGAGTTCGGGCACATCCTGCACCGGGTGCTGACCCGCGCACCCTACGCGCGCTTCGCCGGCAGCAGCGTGCAGCACGACTTCGTCGAGGCGCCCTCGCAGATGCTGGAGCACTGGGCGTGGGACTCGGACGTGCTGGCCGGCTTCACCCGCCACGTCACCACCGGTCAGCCGCTCCCCGCGGACCTGCTGGCGAGGATGATCGCGGCGAAGCACGTTGCGAGCGGCGTGCACTACCTGCGCCAGCTGTACTTCGCGCGCCTCGACCTCGCGTACCATGGCGCGGGGCGGTCGAAGGACAGCGACGCGATCGCGGCGTCGCTGCATGACATCAGCGGCTTCCCGTTCCCGGCGGGCACGCATTTTCAGGCGGGGTTCGGCCACCTCTTCGGCTACGACGCGGGCTACTACGGCTACCTGTGGTCGAGGGTGTACGGCGACGACATGGCCTCGCGCTTCCTCGAGGATCCGGGGAGTGGTGATCCGGTCGGCCTCGAGGCGGTCGGGCGGCACTACCGCCGCACGATCCTCGAGGTGGGTGGGACGCAGGACGGCGCGGACCTCGTGCGCGCGTTCCTCGGTCGGGAGCCGAGGAGCGGCCCGTTCCTGCGCGAGATCGGGCTCGATGTGCTCGGCGGCTAACGCGTGCGCGCACCCATCTGCAGCGCAGCGAGCAGCCGCGCCGAGGTCGTCGCGATCTCCGCCACCGACGCCTCGAAGACGGCGCTGTTCGCGGGCGAGGGGCGCTGGAAGCCGCTGACCTTCCGCACGAACTGGAGCGCCGCCGCCTCCACCTCCTCGCGGGAGGCGGGCGGGTCGTTGCTGCCGGCGGCGGGGCGCAGACGCTTGATCGATCGGCACATCGGCGGCTCCTCGCGGCTCCTCGCGGTTTCTGGCGGCGATGCAGCGCAGGATGCGAGTGTACGGCGCGCACGTCCGCGTTGCGGCGCGTGGCGTTAGACTGACGTTCCGGGAAAGGCAGCCAGATGCGCGTCGGCATCTCCCTCACCAGCGCCTACCGCGTCGAGGATCCCCGCGAGGGGGCGCGGTGGATGATCGAGCGGGCGGCGGCGGCGCACGGCGCCGACCTGGACTCGCTGTTCGTGGGCGATCACCACTCCACCGGCCCCGGCACCTACTACCAGAACGTCCCGATCATGGGACGCCTGCTCGCGGAGTGGGGTGACCGACCGGCCGGCGTGCTGTTCCTGCTGCCGCTGTGGAACCCGGTGCTGGTCGCCGAGCAGGTGGGCACGCTGGCCGCGATCCATCAGGGCCGGTTCATCATCCAGTGCGCGATCGGCCGCGACGACCCGCAGTCGCCGGCGATGGGGGTGAACGCGAGGTTCCGCCCCTCGATGTTCGAGGAGTCGCTGGGCATCATCCGCCGGCTGCTCGCGGGCGAGACGGTCTCCTCGGACGGGCGCTTCCACTTGACCGGGGCGCAGATCGCGCCCGTCGCGCTCGAGCCGGTGGAGGTGTGGATCGGCGGCAGCGTCTCGAAGTCCATCGACCGCGCGGCGCGGCTCGGCGAGGGGTGGCTGGGCGACCCGAGCCTCGCGTTGGAGGCGATCGCGGCGCAGGCCGCCGAGTACCACGAACGCGCGCAGGTGTACGGGCGCACCCCGGCGGCGGTGGCGGTGCGTCGCAACGTCTTCGTCGGCGCCACCGACGAGGAGGCGGCGCGCGTGCTGGAGCCGCTGCTTGCCCGCACCACCGGCGATCGGTCGACGATGCTCTACGGTTCGCCCGAGACGGTGGCTCGCCACATGAAATCGCTCGCCGACATCGGCTTCACTGACGTCATCGTGCGCAGCCTCGTTTCCGACCAGCGCCTGACGATCCAGAGCATCGAGCGCCTCGCCGAGGTGCGCGAGCGCGTGCGCGACTTCTAGCGTGGGCGTAACGGACGCGCCCGATCGGGCCCCGCACCCTGCGCCGCATCCGCGCGACGCCGCCGCGATCGAAGGGTTGCGGGACGTGGTGCGCGTCCACGTGAACGACTCGCGGTGGTGGCAGAACGCGTCGTTCGCGCTGCCGCTGCTGGTGTCGGTCGTTTCGCTCCTCGTGGGGGTGGTGTTCCAGCGCGCTGAGGGGATCGGCTTCGGGCTGTTCGCCGCGGCGGTGACGCTGATCATGGTCCCGGTGGTGCTGCTGACGTGGCGCAGCACCGCGACGGCGATCGTCCTGACGAAGCACGGCGCCTCCGCGCTCCACCTCGGGCGGATGCTGCATCACGTCGACTGGCGCGACCTCCAGCGCATCGAGCGCGTCGAGTACCTAGGCAACACGCGCTACAAGCTGGTGCACGGCGATACGGAGTTCCTGACCGTGGAGGGCGAGATCGAGGACGCCGCCGGCCTGGTGGAGACCGCCTTCGCGCTCTCGGGCGTCGCGAGGCAGAGCGATGGTGCGCCCGGCGCGCCCGGTGCGTAGCGCGCTGCGGGTCGTGCCGTGGACGGGTGCGGACGAGTGCGGACAGGCCCCACAAGCGTAGAGGAGGCGCGCGTGAACATCGGCAGGATCGGGCGCACCGAGGATGACGACATCCGCGAGGCGCTGCAAGAGTTCCCCTACGGCATCTACATCATCGGCACGACGCGGGACGGGCGTCCGAACGCAATGATTGCGGACTGGGTGATGCAGGTGTCGTTCGAGCCGCGGCTGATCGCGGTGGGCTTCGAGCGCGACTCCTCCTCGCTTGCGCGCATCCGGGAGAACGGTGCGTTCACCGTGAACCTGCTGAACCGCGAGGGCAACGGTATGGCGCTGGCGCGGGGGTTCGTGCAACCGGCCGACGCCTCGAAGGTGCGGGGACGCAGCAACCAAGCGGCGGCGCAGCAGCACGACAAGCTGGCGGGCGTCGCCCACCGCCTGTCCGAGCGCGCCCCCGGCTGTCCGATCCTCGACGACGCGCTGGCGTACGCGGAGTGCGCGGCGGAGCAGTTCGTCGATGCGGGCGATCACGTGCTGGTGCTCGGGCGCGTGCTCTACGCTGAGGTGCTGAACAGCGGCGAGCCGCTGACCTCCACGTTCACCGGCTGGTCGTACGGCGGGTAAGGTCTGGGGGTAGCGTGGTGTGGGGTCCGGGCCCGCCGCTCACACGATCGGCGCGCCGCGGCCGCCCCCGTCGCGGCCCGCAGCGCCGGCGGCGAGTCGCCGCACCGCCTCCTCCAGCGCCTCGGACGCACGGCCGGCGGTCAGGTCGTCCGGCGCGGTCAACTGGAGGATGGCGAGGCCGGTCGCGAGCGCGAGCAGGGGCTCCGCCGCGGCCGCCGCGTCGAGGTCCGCGGGCAGCTCACCGTTGCGGACGCCTGCCTCGATCAGTTCCTCGATGGCGCGTCTCTGCGCGGTCTGGCTACCGCGTTCGTGGCGGCGCAGCTCCTCGTCACGCGCGCTCTGCGCGGCCACCTCGACCCAGAACTGCCACCACGCACGGCGCTCCCGCGTGTCGAGGACGAAACCCGCGAGCAGGCCGCGCAGCCGGGCGAGCGGGGAGCCGCCGAGCGCGCCCCCCTCGGGCGCGCCGGCGGCGGAGGCCAGCGCCGCCAGCACCAGTCCGCGCTTGTTGCTGAAGTGGTAGTTGACCGTGCCGGTGCTCAGCCCGGTGGCGCGCGCCACCTGCCGCATCGTCATGCCGTCGATGCCGTGCTCGCCGATGAGCGCGATGACGTGACGGAGTATCTCGTTGCGTCGCGGCTCCCGGGCGCCGTCAGTCGGCGGGGCAGCCGCCGGCGCAGTGGCGGCATCGGGGCTGGCGGGGAGTGTCATGGTGGAGTCGCCTCCTCGTCGCGCTGCTGCTCGATGGCGCGCGCAAGGTGGCCGAGCGGTCCGCTACCAGAATCCCGTCTTGTAGAACACATCACCGTGCGCCCATCCGCGGGTTCCGGCCTTCTGCATCCGCGCCAGGTGCTTCGTGCACACCCACAGCGTCAGACGCTCGCGGTCGTCGGGGTCCTCGCGCCAGCGGGAGACTGCGACCTCGCGGTTGGGGCGGGCGGTGCAGAACTCGCAGCGCTGAGTCGCCATCGCATCGATCCTATACCCGCTTAACCCGGCTGTCGGGCTTTCGGGGCGATTCCCCCCGCTACGCCCTCGCTGACGGCCGTTGTACGAGATTTCAGCGCCTCGCGGCGGCAGTCGTTACCACACCACCACACGGCCACGCGGGGTGGCGAGCGCGACTAGACGCTCGCCGCCATCCGCGGGCGGCGGGCCGCCTTGTCGCGCTCGTTGCTGTCTAGGATCAGCTTGCGCAGCCGGACGACGCGCGGCGTCACCTCCACGCACTCGTCGGCGCGGATGAACTCCAGCGCCTCCTCCAGCGACAGGCGTCGAGGCGGCGTGACGCGCACCGTGGTGTCGGCGGAGGCAGCACGCATGTTGGTGAGCTTCTTCTCGCGGGTGATGTTCACGACCATGTCGTCCGCGCGCGAGTTCTCGCCCACGATCATCCCCTCGTACACCGTGTCGCCGCCGGTGACGAAGAGCGACGAGCGCTCCTGCAGCGCGGCGATCGCGTACGGCGTCGCCGGCCCCGGGCGGTCCGCGACCAGCGAGCCGGACTCGCGCGTCCGCAGTTCGCCGGCCCACGGCTCGTAGCCCTCGAAGACGTGGTGCATCAGGCCCGTGCCACGCGTCTCCGTCATGAACTCCGTGTGGAAGCCGATCAGGCCGCGCGCCGGGACGTCGTACTCCATGCGGATCCGTCCGGTGCCGTGATTCGAGGTGCCCAACAGGCGGCCCCGGCGCGGCGCCAGCAGCCGCGTGACGGAGCCCATGTGCTCCTCCGGCACGTCCACGACCAGGCGCTCGGTCGGCTCATGCAGCCGGCCGTCGATCATCCGCGTCACGACCTCCGGCTTGCCGACTGTCATCTCGAAGCCCTCGCGGCGCATCGTCTCCACCAGTACCGCGAGCTGCAGTTCGCCGCGCCCGTAGACCATCCAGGTGTCGGGACGGTCGGCGGGCTCCACGCGGATCGAGACGTTGCCGAGCGTCTCCTGGTCGAAGCGGTTCTTGAGGACGCGCCCAGTCAACTTGTCGCCGTCCTGCCCCGAGAGGGGGGCGGTGTTCACGCCGATCGTCATCGACATGCTGGGCTCGTCCACCGTGATCACTGGCAGCGGGCGCGGGTCCGCCTGATCCGCCAGCGTCTCGCCGATGGTGACCTCCGGGATGCCGGCGATCGCGATGAGCTCGCCCGGGCCCACCGACTCCGCGCTCACACGTTCGAGCGCCTCCGTGACGTACAGCTCGACGACCTTCGCGGACTGGATCGTGCCGTTCACGCGGCACCACGCCACGGTCTGGCCCTTCTTCACGGTTCCCTGATGCACGCGGCAGAGCGCGAGGCGGCCGAGGTATGGCGAGGCGTCGAGGTTGGTCACCAGCGCCTGGAACGGGTGCCCCTCTTCGTACGTGGGGGCGGGGATGCGGGACATGATCACCTCGAACAGCGGGTCGAGGGTGGTGCCGGGAACGGCGGGGTCCAGCGTCGCGGTGCCGGCCCTCGCGTTCGTGTAGACGATCGGGAAGTCGATCTGCTCGTCGGTGGCATCCAGCTCTAGGAAGAGCTCGTAGGTCTCGTCCACAACCTCGCTCACGCGCGCGTCCGGTCGGTCGATCTTGTTCACGAGGAGGATCACCGGTAGCCGCAGCGAGAGCGCCTTGCGGAGGACGAAGCGCGTCTGGGGCAGTGGGCCCTCGGAGGCGTCGACGAGCAGCAGCACGCCGTCGACCATGGTGAGGCCGCGCTCCACCTCGCCGCCGAAGTCGGCGTGCCCCGGGGTGTCCACGATGTTGATCTTCAGGCCGCCCCGCCGGACCGCGGCGTTCTTCGCGAGGATCGTGATCCCCTTCTCACGTTCGAGGTCCGTGGAGTCCATGATCCGGTCGGTCAGCGCCTCGTGGGCGGCGAAGGTGCCGGACTGGCGCAGCATGGCGTCCACCAGCGTCGTCTTCCCGTGGTCAACGTGGGCGATGATCGCGATGTTGCGGAGGTCGTCTCTGGTAGCGGTCACGCGGATGGGGTCCTGACGATAGGCGGGTGCGTGGTGGCGGCTGGGTTCGGCGGCGCTCAGCAGCGCTCAGCAGCGCTCACTAGGGGTACGACTGCTCGGTCACGGTGATCCCATGATCACAGCCAACTCCGCCCCGCGCCAGCGGCCCCCGATTGGCTACGAATACGACAGCCGCCTCATCGGCGGCTGCGCGGTTCGAGTGCCGTGTCCCAGGGCCGGGTTGTGCTAGGTGGCGGCGGTCTCGGCGGTGGCGGGCTTCTTCTTCGCCGCGGGACGCGGGACCCATCCTCGGGCGGCGGCGTTTGAGAACTCCTTCTCGGCGCCGCAATGTTTACAGGTTCCCACGCTGGTCGGGCCGCCCGGAGCGGGCAGCATGTAGTGGTGGGTTTCGCAGACCATCGCGCGCGTCTTTGTCGCCATGTGCCCTCCCCGTTTGCTAGACCTGTGTCCGTGCGTTCGGGTGTCCCCGCCCGGCGCCTCCCGAACCATAACACGTTTCCCCTCATTGACGGGTACGTAAGGGTCAGATTCTGGCGCCCGGTGACTGCCAACCTGCCGCACCGAGCGCTCGGGGGATCGCCGGCGGGGCCGCCTCGCACCGCGCCGGCCGACGGCTGGTCGGGCCTATGCCAGCGCCGCCTCGATCTGGTCGACGTGGCCGCCATCATGCCCGGGACCGCCGCGCACGATCATGTCTGCGACGGCCGCCTCGCCCGGCCGGAAGCCCTGCGGCATCGTGGTCGCGAGCGTGGCATCGTCGACCTGGCCGAGCGCGCCGAGGGCCGCCGCGTGTCCTGCACAGATCTCGTCGATGAGTTGCGCGACGGCGGCGTCCCGGCGCTCCTCGACCTGCCCGGCGTTGATCTCGTCGATCGTGGCGGGCGGCCCGCGGTCCCGGCCTGGAACGCACGCAGGCGCTGCACCACGCGGTCCACGCCGTTCGCGCGGGCCGCGTGGTGCGACAGGGCGTCGCGGACGTGCCACATCCCCTCCGCCAGCGATCGGTCGCCGCCGTCAATGAGGCGGAGGTGCAGCGTCGCGAGCCGGGCATCGACCCCGCGGATCGCCGCGATGATGTCGTCTCGTGTCGTCATGTCCGTACTCCCTGCCCGTGGGCGCGGATGATAGCCGATTGCGCGAGGTCTGGCGGGGTGGGTGGGCGGCTACGAGGTGGCGGGGGCGACCTCGGTCATGTTGTCGGTGATCACGCCCGCGTCCCCGGAGGCGGCGTACGCCATCCGGTAGAGCCGGGCGTAGACACCGTCCCGCGCGAGCAACTGCGCGTGGTTGCCCTGCTCGATGATGTGCCCGCGCTCCAGCACGACGATGCGCGTGGCGTCGCGGATCGTGGAGAGGCGGTGCGCGATCACGAAGGAGGTGCGGCCCCGCAGCATCTCGCGCAGCGCCGTCTGGATGATCACCTCGGTCTGCGTGTCGACGTTCGCGGTCGCCTCGTCGAGCACGAGGATGCGCGGGTTGGCCAGCAGCGCCCGCGCGAAGGAGATCAGCTGGCGCTGGCCCACCGACAGGTTGTGCGCCCGCTCCGCGAGCGTGGTGTCGTAGCCCTGCGGCAGGCGGCGGATGAACCCGTCCGCGCCCACCAGTCCCGCGGTCGCCTCCACCTCTTCGTCGGTCGCGTCTAGACGACCGTAGCGGATGTTGTCGCGGATCGTGCCGGAGAACAGGAACGGGTCCTGGAGCACCACGCCCATCTGGCGGTGGAGTTCGGACAGCTTCACGTCGCGCACGTCCACGCCATCGATGCGGATCGCGCCCCGGGTCACGTCGTAGTAGCGACCGATGAGGTTCGTCATGGTGCTCTTGCCGGCGCCCGTCTGGCCGACGAAGGCGATCGTCTCGCCGGGCGCGACGTGCAGATCGATGTGCTGCAACACCGGCCGGCCCGCCACGTAGGCGAACGTCACGTCGTCGAAGTCCACGCGGCCCTGCACGTCGAACACCCGCGCGTCCTCGCGGTCCACGACCTCCGGCTTTGTGTCGAGGACCTCGATGATGCGTTGGCCGCCGGCCATCGCGCGCTGGATCTGCGTGTACTGGAGCACCAGGTCGCGCACCGGGTCGAAGAAGCGCGAGATGTACAGCACGAACGCCGTCACCACGCCGATGGTGACTTCCCCCTGCGCGACGCGCATCCCGCCCACCAACAGCACGAGGCCCGTGGACAGCGCAACCACGCCCTCCACGATCGGCAAGACGGCCGCGGACAACCGGCCGGCGGAGACGTTCGCGCGCAGGTTCCGCTGGTTGATGATGTCGAAGCGGCGTGCGTTCTCGCCCTCGCGCGACAGCGACTGGATGACGCGCACGCCGGAGACGTTCTCGTTCAGCGTTGCATTGACGGTGGAGATCGTCTGGCGGACCTCGACGAACGCCATCCGCGCCCGTCGCTGCCACACGATCATGACGCCCACCAGGATCGGCATGCTGGCGAACGTCACGAGGGCGAGTTCGACGTCCCGCTGGATCAGCACGGCGACCACGATGAACAGGACGATGATGTCCGAGAGGATCGTCAGGCTGCCGGTGGTGAGCAGTTCCTGCAACGCCGTCACGTCGCTCGTGACGCGCGACATGATCCGGCCCACCTCGTGCCGGTCGATGAACGACAACGACAACTTCTGGATGTGTCCGAACATCTCGGTGCGGAGACGGTAGAGGATGCGGTGCCCGATGTACCCCGTCTGCGTCTGTTGCAGGTAGTGGAACATCCACGAGATGGCGACGAGGCCGACGAGGCCAAACACCATCCGCGACAGGCCGGGAAGGTCGCCACGGACCACGGCGTCCACCGCGAAGCCGACGAGCAGCGGCTGGATCGTCGTCGTCAGTGAGAACCCGATGACGCCGAGGAGGGCGAACGCCACGCGCACGCGGTAGGGCTTCAGGTAGGGCGCAAGGCGGGAGACCACTTCGCCGTCGTAGATCTTGCCAAGGTCGTCGTCGTTCCAGCCGTCCAGGCCGCGGCGGAAGTCGCCGCCGTGCCCGGTGGCGCTGGTACTCCACCCGCCCGCCTGACCGCCGCCGCCGCCGAAACCCATGCTCGCCTCGCCCTCTCCGTGCAGCCAGCGGTGCCGCTATGCGTCGGCCGCGCCCGCGCCCGCGCCCGCGCCCACGGAGGCCTCGAAGGCCTCCTCTTGGTCGCGCAGCTCGAGTTCGTAGATCCGCTGGTACAGGCCGCCGCCGCGCGCTAGGTCCTGGTGACGCCCGCGCTCCACGATCGCGCCGCGGTCGAGCACGAGGATCGTGTCCGCGGCCTTCACCGTGCGCAGACGCTGGGCGATGACGAACGTCGTGCGCCCCTCCATCAGCTCGGCGAGCGCCTGCTGGATCAGGTACTCCGTCTCCATGTCCACGCTGGAGGTCGAGTCGTCGAAGATCAGGATCGCCGGGTCCAGCAGCAGCGTGCGCGCAATCGAGATCCGCTGCTTCTGGCCCCCGGACAGCGTGACGCCGCGCTCGCCGACCCAGGTGTCGTAGCCGTCCGGCAGCGAGAGGATGAACTCGTGGATGCGCGCCACCCGCGCGGCGTCCTCCACCTCCCCGTCGGTCGCCTCCAGCCTCCCGTAGCGGATGTTCTCGCGGATAGTGTCGATGAAAAGGAACACGTCCTGCTGGACGATGCCGATCTGGCCGCGGAGCGACTCGATCGTCAGGTCGCGGATGTCGAGCCCGTCCATCAACACGCGCCCCGCCGTGACGTCGTAGAACCGGGGCATCAGGTTCACCAGCGACGACTTGCCGGAGCCGGTCGGGCCCACCAGGGCGACGATCTCGCCCGGGTGCGAGGTGAAGGTCACGTCGTGCAACACCGGGGTCTGCGCGTTGTAGCCGAACGACACGTGCTCGAAGCGCACCTCGCCCCGAGCGCGCCCCCGCGCCGCCACGAGGACGACCGCGTCCGGCCTCTCCAGCACGGCGCTCTCCGCGTCCAGGATGTCGTAGATCCGTTGCCCGGCGCTGATCGTGCGGCTGAAGATGTTGATCATGAACCCCAGCATGCGCACCGGCTGCTGCAACAACTGGAGGTAGACGATGAACGCCACCAGTTCGCCGGGCGTGATCCGCCCCGCGATCACCTCGCGTCCGCCGAACGCCAGCGTCGAGGCGATCGCGAGCCCGCCGAGGGCGGTGAGCAGCGGCCCGTTGACCGCCTGGAACTGGTTCGTGCGGTAGGAGTGCTTGAAGAGCGCCTCCGCCTCGACCTCGAACTTGCGGGCCTCGAAGTCCTCGCGGCTGAACGCCTTGACCACGCGCACGCCGGAGAGATTCTCATGGAGCACGTTGCTCATGCGGCCCTGGCCGTCCTGCACCAGCTGCCACAGCGGGCGCAGGCGCATGCTCATGTAGATCGAGATCGCCGCCATCACCGGCAGGAAGGTCCACGACACCAGCGTGAGCATGGCGCTGGTGCGCAGCATCAGCGCCAGCGTCACGAACAGCAGGATGAGGATCGCACCGGCGCGGATCAGCCCCATGTTGATGTACTGGCGCATCGCCTCCACGTCCTGCGTGGCGCGCGACATGATCTGCCCGATCTGCGCCTGGTCGTGGTAGGCGAACGAGAGATTCTGGAGTCGCTCGTAGATCGCGTTGCGGATCGTGTAGGCCACCGACTGCGACAGTTTCTCGCCGAGGTACTGCTGGGAGTACGCGAACACGCCGCGCAGCAGGGCCGCGCCCATGATCAGCCCGAACCCCATCACTAGCGGGTTCCAGGCCACGGCCCCGCCGCTCGCCTGCGAGTGGATCGCGCTGTCGAGCGCGAAGCCGATGATCTGCGGCACCACCAGCGAGAAGGCGCTGGCGCCGACCATCATGCACAGCGTGACGAGCAGCAGCCCGCGGAAGGGCCCGAGGAAACCGAGCAGTCGAATCAGGACGCGCATGGCGCTCTTTCCCGGGCGTTGGGGGCAGTTCCCTGATGATCCTTCGTGATTCGTGGTGAGAATGCACTCTAACGTGCGCGTGAGGGTTCCCGCAACCGCTATACCCGCTGGACGGCGCTCTCCGGCGCTCCCTGGCGCGCTACAGCGCAGGGAGACTCGCGGCCGCCTCGCGCACGCGCCGTCGCCGAGCGGCGTGGTCGGGCAGCAGGCCGGCCACGGCGCTCCAGAACCCCGACCCGTGGTTCGGCACGGCGAGGTGGACGAGTTCGTGGACCACGACATAATCTAGGAATTCCGGCGCGAGCATCACGAGCCGCCAGTTGAATCGCAGCGTCCCGTCCGGCGAGCAGGAGCCCCAGCGCTGGTGCTGGTTCCGGATCAGCACGCGCCGCGGCACGAGCCCGGTGATCGCCGTCCAGCGTCCCACGCTCGCCTCGATCGCCGCCCGCGCGCGCTCCGCGTACCAGCGCGTGACGGCGCGCTCGATCGCGCGGATCCGGCGCGCCCCCTCGTAGCGTGCGGGGGCCGTGATGCTGAGGTCGAAGAGCCCGCGGGTTACCGTGGCGCTGCGTGTGCGGCGCGCGCTCACGAAGAGCGGCAGCGCGCGGCCCTCGAACGGGATTACCTCGCCGGTGACGTACGCGAGCGGCGGCGTGGCGACCGGGCGGTGCCTGGCGATCCACGGTGCGCGTTCGCGCACGAACGCCTCGATCTCCCGGAGGGGCGTCCGGAGCGGGGCGCGGACGCGGACACCGTGGGCATCGACCGTCAGTTGCAGCGTGCGCCGGCGGCGAGCGCTGCGCACCACCTCGTACTCGATGGGCTCGATCGCAGCGCTGGGGTGCACGCCCGCCTGCACGATGACGCCACGCTCCGGCTCCACCGTCGTATCCGCGGCGCCCGCGCCTCCCGCGCCTGTCCGTCGCGCCACGGGTTGCTCCCTCGCCCGGCCTCCGCGGATCCCCGGTGCAGGCGCCCGGGCCACCTGAGGGTACCCCCGATCGCCTGGAACGGCGGTGGTGGCTGCGGCGCGCGCGTCGGGAACTCCGGTCGCGGCGTCGCGGAAGCGCGGGTTTCCCCCGCCGCCGCCGGCGCGAGGCGCGGGGCGTCCGGCCGATGATTGATGCAGAGCGGACGCCGTCGGGACGCGTGCCGTGATGCGAGATGATGGCAGGCGGGGGCCGATGCACGAGCAACAGCGGGCACGGGCCGGCGGCGCGAGGCTTCATCGCTGGTTCACGGCGACGTTCGCCATCGTGGGCCACAGCATGTTCGTGAGCGGGTTGTTCGTGCTCGCGGCGGCCGGGCGCGTACCCGATGCTGACGAATCTGTTCATCCTCGGTGCCGCCGTGGTGCTCAGTCTGCCGCTGCTCGCGATCACGGTCGTCGTGGCCGGGAGCGAGGCGTTGCTCGGGCGTGCGTGGGCGAACGGCCTGCACCGCCTAGCGGGCGGCGACCGACGCCTCCGCGCGACCTCGATCCGCGCGCTGCGGTACGCCTCCGTCCTCTGGACCGCTAACGGCGCGGCGATGTGGCTGGCGACGCTCCTCGCCCAGCTCTAGCAGCGCTCCACCGCCGCCCGCTCGCGCCATTGCCCGCGCGGATGGGCCAGTGCCCAATGCTCCGGTCGGACGAACACGGGCCGCCCTCGCCCCGTTGTCAGGGAGAGGCGCGCAACCACTGCGCCTATCATGGTTGTACCGTCAGTACCCCACCTGCTGGCCCACTCCATCCGCTCGTAGTGCTCCGTGGAAGGCGAGGGGTATGGCCGCATCCCGTAGCGAGGTCTCCCGCAGCGACGTCTCGGTTCTGATTGCCCGGCGTCCCCTTTGGCGTCGGGGGCGGGTGGTCGCCTCGGTCGTGCTGATCGGGTTCCTCGCCGGCCTCGGCTACTACGGCTTCCTGCGGAGCAGGCCGGCTGCCCCCATCAGCACCACCCAGGAGGTCAAAGTCACGCTCGGGTCGCTCTCGACCACGCTGTCGGCCTCCGGGACGGCCGCCGCCGAGCAGTCGACGCCGCTGACGTTCTCTACCGGCGGCGTCGTGACGCAGGTGCTCGTGCGGCTGGGCGACGAGGTGAAGTCGGGCCAGGCCCTGGTCCGCCTGGATCCGCGCGACCCCGCGCGTAGCGTGGAGACGGCGCGGTCGAGCCTCGACCTAGCACGGCTGCGGCTGAAGCAGCTGCTGGAGCCGAACGCGATCGAGCGGACCGCGATGCAACAGACGCTGGTGGGCGCACGGACGCAACTCGAGAGCGCCGAGGCGGCGTACGCGAGTCTCGGCAAGCCCACCGCGTCGGAACTCATTGCCGCTCAGAACGCGGTCGCGTCGGCTCAGGCCTCCGTGCGGTCGGCGCAGAACAGCGTGGACTCGTCCCGGTCCAGCCTTTCCCTGGCGCAGACCGGCTACTGCAGCCTCTGGCTGGAGGCGACGATCGGTGTCTGCACCCCGGACAGGCTTCCGATCTCCGCCGAGTTCGTGGCGATGCTGCAGACGAGCATTGAGCGCGGGACCACGGTCCCGACGACGAGCCTCACCTCGGCCGTGATCTCGCTGATCTCCGCGAACGCCTTGTACACCAACGCGCTTGCGAACAAGGGGACGGCCGCCAACGCGCTCGTGGCGGCGGAGGTGAAGTTGCGGGAGCTCACCGCGCCGACCGCCGAGGCGATCCGGAGCGCGCAGGCCGCGATCCAGAATGCGCGCGCTGCATACGACTCGGCGCTGGCGAAGGCCGACGCGCTCGGCAAGCCCACAGATGTGGACCTCGGGCTCCAGCAGCAGGCCGTGCGGACGGCGGAGATCGCGCTGCAGCAGGCGCAGGACGCGTTGAACGACACTACGCTCGCCGCGCCGTTCGGGGGCAAGGTGGGGTCGGTCACCGCGATCGTCGGCCAGCGCATCGGCAGCGGGGCGGCGGCCGTGGTGCTCTCCAACCCCGACGCGATCCGGCTGGACCTCACCATCTCCGAGACCGACCTGGTGAACGTGAAGGCCGGAATGATCGGCGTCGCGCGCTTCGACTCGCTACCGCGGAGCGCCTATGTGGTGCGGGTGGTCGGGGTGAGCGCGGTCCCCGTGGTGACGCAGGGCGTGGTGACGTACCCGGTACAGGCGGCGATCCTTCGAGGCAGCGCGCTCAATGACATCCGCGAGCAGTTGCCGGCGCTGACGCGTGCGCTGACCAGCGGTGCCGCCGGCGCTCAATTCGGCGCGCTCCTCGGCACCGGCGGCGCGGGCGGCGGCCCGCAGGCGCAGCAAGGGCAGCGAGGCCCGGGAGCGGGCCCGGGTGCTGGTGCGCCGGGCACGCGAGGGCCGGGCGGCGGCGCCGCCTCGACCACGACCGGGATCCCGACCGGCAGCGGCACGCCAACGAGCACGGGGACACCCGGAGCGGGCGGCGCGGGCGGTGCGGGTGGCCTAGGCGGAGGCACGGGTGGTGGGGCGGGCATTCAGGCGCTGCTGAACCCGCCGCTTCCGACGGCCGGCATGAACGCCTCCGTCACGCTGCTCGTGAGCTCCCTCGAGAACCAGTTGTTGGTCCCGACGGGCGCGGTCCGGCGGCAGGGCAACCAGAGCTTCGTCTACCTGCCGGGGACCGCGGGCGGGCCGCCGGTGCAGAAGCAGGTGGTCGCCGCCGGCACCGACGGCACGAACACCGCGATCGCGAGCGGGCTCGCCGAGGGTGACGTGGTGCTCCTCGGCGCGATCGGTACGGCGACGCCGGCGGCGTCGCGCACGAACGCACCGGGCGGCATCGGGGGCGGCCCGGGCGGTGGCCCGGGCGGCGGGGGTGGCATCCGGTGATCGAACTCCAGGAGGTCGCGAAGACGTACGTGACGGGCGCGGGCCCGGTCCACGCGTTGCGCGGCGCCGACCTGAAGATCACGCGTGGCGAGTTTGTAGCGATCATGGGGCAGTCTGGCTCCGGCAAGACCACGATGATGAACATCCTGGGCCTGCTGGACCGGCCCACAGGCGGTCGCTACCTGCTGGAGGGCAGCGACGTGAGCGACCTGGACGCCGACGAGCGCGCTCGCCTGCGCGGGCGCGAGTTCGGGTTCGTCTTCCAGGCGTACAACCTCGTCCCGCGCCTGAGCGCGATCGAGCAGGTGGAGCTTCCGCTGGTCTACCAGGGCGCGAAGGACCGGCGCGAGCGCGCGGCGGCGGCGCTCGAACGCGTCGGGCTGTCGGTCGAGTTCCACCGGCGCGGGCCGACGCAACTGTCTGGGGGTCAGCAGCAGCGTGTAGCCATCGCGCGGTCGATCGTCGTCGAACCGCGCGTGATCCTCGCGGATGAGCCGACGGGCGCGCTGGACACGGCGACGAGCGCGGAGGTCATGGCGCTGTTCCGTGACCTGGTGCAGCGCCACGGCATCACGGTGATCATCGTGACGCACGAGGCGGAGATCGCCGCGCTGACCGACCGCATCGTGCGCATGGTGGACGGCCGGATCGTGGGCGACGTCGAGACGAGGCTGCTGGCGCGCGGACAGCAGGAGGCGAGCGCATGAGCATCGCCGACGCCCTGCGGGTCGCCACGCGCGCGATCCTCGCGAACCGGCTGCGCAGCATCCTGACGACGCTGGGCCTAGTGATCGGCGTGACCTCGGTGATCGTGCTGATCGCGGTGGGGCAGGGCGCGCAGGTCGGCGTCGCCTCGAAGATCCGCGGGCTGGGGACGGACCTGATCTTCGTGCAGCCCGGCCAGTCCAACGACCGCACCACCGGCGCGCGAGGCCAGTCGGTCTCGCTGACCCGGTCCGATTCCGATGCGATCGTCGCGGCCGCGATTCCCGGTGTGGCGGGCGTTGCGCCGCAGATCTCCTTCAACGCGCAGCTGATCGCGGGCTCCAACAACAGCCGCGGTTCGGTCATTGGCACCACCCCGGACTACATCACCGTGCGTTCGGCGCTCGTCGCGCAGGGCGAGTTCGTGACGGACACGGACGTCGATCGGCGCGCGCTGAACATGGTGCTCGGCTCGGCGCTGGCCGAGTCGCTGTTTCCCAACGGCGAAGCGATCGGGCAGCAGGTACGCCTGGCGATCGGCGGGCCGCTGGGGTTCAACTTCCGCGTGGTCGGCGTCATGGCCGCACGCGGCGGCGCCACCGACCAGGACTCGCAGGCCTTCGTCCCGGTGACGACGATGCAGAGCCGGCTGCCCTTCACGCGCAACTCGACGGGCGAGATCGCCGTCAACCAGATCAGCATCCAGATGACGTCGAAGGCGGACCAGAAGGCCGTGAAGGCGGAGATCACGAACCTGCTCGTCGCCCGACACGCGGTCGCGGCGCCCGACTTCACCGTGCAGAGTCAGAACGACCTGCTCGGCGCAGCGTCCGAGGTGAGCGCCACACTCTCCATCCTCCTCGGCAGTGTCGCCGGCATCTCGCTACTCGTCGGGGGGATCGGCGTGATGAACATCATGCTGGTGTCCGTGACCGAGCGGACGCGCGAGATCGGCATCCGGCGTGCGGTCGGCGCGCAGAGCCGCGACATCGTCTTGCAGTTCGTCACGGAGGCGCTGACGCTGAGCATCGGCGGCGGACTGCTGGGGATGGCGCTCGGCGTGGGGATCGCACTCGGGCTCAACGGCCGCCAGGTCGCGGGCCAGGCGATGACGACGCTCATCCAGCCGTGGAGCATCATCGTCGCGTTCGCCGTCGCCGCGGGCGTCGGCCTCGCCAGCGGGTCGTACCCCGCGTTCCGCGCCACGGCGATCGACCCGATCGTCGCGCTCCGCAACGAGTAGGCCGCGAGCCGCCTTCAGGTGTCTGCACTCACACAGACGCCAGCGTAGGCGCGGCCTCGATCAGCGCGCCTCCGGGCGTCCGGCGAGGAGCACCTCGACGGCGACGCGATCCTGCACCTGCACCGTCGGGGTGCTCGGCGGCACGATGTCGAAGTCCTTCCACACGAAGGAGGTCTTCCCGAGCAGGTGAAGCACGGTGCCGTCGAGGCGCGCCTCGACATCGAACGCGATCGGGCGCTCAACGCCGTTGATCGCCAGCGTTCCCCGGACCGTCTGCCGTACGGTCTGCCCCGCCTCGTAGCGATCCGGGAGCGCGGCGAGCGCGGAGACCGTGAGCACCGCCGAGGGCCGCGCGCGGAACATCTGCCGCATGAAGTTGTCGCGTCGGGGTTGATCGCTCGTCAGCCGCAGCAGGTCCAGCACCATCCGCGACGGGCGGCCGTCTAGGCGGATGTCGCCGGTGAGCGCCGTGCTGTGCATCACCGCGTCGTTCGGGAGCGGGAGCCCCGCGAATTGCTCGGTGACGGTGAAGGTCGCCTGCGAGCCCTCGCCCACGACGAACGTGACGTCCTTCACGTCGGACGGCGTCGCGAACCACGTGGGCAGCGCATTCGGTCGACTTGCCGGTGCCGTCGAGCCCGTCGAGGCGGCCGCGGCAGCGGTCGCGGAGCCGGTGGCGCCTGTGCTCGCGGCGACGGCGGCGCTCGCGCCGGTGAGGGCGGCCACCGCGGGCGCGGCGGGGAGGGAGAGCGATCCGCTCTCGGCGTCACGCTGGCCGACGAGGCCCAGCCCCGCCGCGACCGCCAGGCCCGCCGCGGCTGCGCTCAGCACCGGCAGCCGTGGGATGCGCTGCTCGTCGAGGAGCCAGACGCCGAGGCCGGTCGTACCCAGCACGGCCGCTGCGATCGGCAGGCCGAACGACAGCGTCCGCTCGAATATCGATTCGCCCGCGGCAAGCGCCGCGATGGCCGCGACGAAGAGCCCGCCCCACGCGACGGCGAACCGCCGCGCGGAGAGCGACCGCCGGAGCACGCCGGCCACGAGGCCCGCGGCGAGCGCGGCGATGGTCACGGTGGCGCTGTTGAAGATGGCGTCGTCGGGCGAGTGGAGCGGGAGCGACAGCAGCGCGCCGATGAGCGCGGCCACGCCGCCCGCGAGCAGACCGATGAGCATAGAGCCTCCGAGTGACCCGCGGTGGAGCGGCCCATCTATCATCGCAGACCGGCCCGGTAGCGGCGCTAGCGGTCTAACTCCAGGATGAGCGGCGCGTGGTCGGAGGGCTTCGGCCCTTTGCGGAACTCCCGGTCGATGCCGCATGACCGCAGCGCGGCGGCGAGGTCCGGCGAGACGAGCGCGAGGTCGATGCGCAGGCCGCGCCCGCGATGGAAGTCGCCGCCGCGGTAGTCCCACCACGTGTACTGCGCCCCGTCCGCGTCCACGTGGCGGTAGGCGTCCACCAGGCCGCGGTCGAGAATCGCGCGCAGGCGTCCGCGCTCCTCGGGCGTGACGTGCGTCGACTGCGCGAACGTCGCCGGGCTGTACACATCGACGTCCGCGGGCGCGATGTTGAAGTCGCCGGCGACGACCAGCGGCTCTCCCGCGAGCGCGCTGACGCGCTCCGCGATCATCCCCAGGAATTCGAGCTTGGCGGGGAACATCGGATCATCCAGCGTGCGGCCGTTGATCACGTAGACGCTCGCCACGCGCACCCCGCCCACGGTCGCCTCGATCCATCGCGCCTCGTCGGGCAGCGGCGCGCCGGGGAGTCCGCAGACGACATCGGTGATCGGCGTACCCAGCGGCACGAGGATCGCCACACCCGCCCACTGTCCCGCGCTGTGATCGACGGCCGCGTAGCCGGCCTCGAGGAACGCGCCGCGCGGGAAGGCCTCCGCGGTGGTCTTCGTCTCCTGCAGGCACAGGACGTCGGGATGGTGGACGTGCAGGAACTCCAGCACGCGGGGGATGCGCGCCTTCACGGAGTTCACGTTCCACGTGGCGATCTTCATCGCCGCATCGCCTACCGAGTCGCTTCGCCGCTGCGTCTGCGCGCCGGGGCCCGGGCCCCGGGCGCGGGCCCCGGCGCGATGACCGTGCCCGCGCTCGCGGTGACGTTGCCCGTGACCGACGGCGGGAACGGCGCGTGGTCGATGACGATGAAAAGCGCCAGCGTGCCCTCGCCGCCCGCGCGCAGATCAAGGACGGGCGCGACCGTGAGTGTGCCGTCGCCGTTGTTCAGGATCGACCCGCCCGCGATCACCCCGCCCAGCGGGAGCTCGCCGACGATCATGCCCCATTGCCCACGGGTGATACCGGCGCGATCGCCGGGAAGTGGGAGCTCCTCGTGGTTGACCAGCACCCACCAGCGGCCGTCGCCCGGCGCGCCGTCGAGGGCGCCGTCGAAGCGGCCGATGAAGACCGCCACACCGCAGACGATCTGCGGGCACAACTCCACGCCCGTCACCGCGCCCGCCAGCGTCGTGGCCTCGGTTGCGCGCACGCTGCCCGGCGCGAGCAGCAGCACCGCGACGATGGCGGGCAGCACCGTCAGGGCGGCCCGACCGACGATACGCGCACAATACGCAATCAGCACAATCATGACGCCAGTGTAGCGAACCGCGTGCTTGCGCTGCGCGGGTGTATCTTTCACCTGTCGCCGCACGCAGGCGACGTGGCGAGGGACGCACGATGTCCGACTTCCGCAGGCCGTGCACCCGCATTCCGATCGTGGGCGCTGTCGTGCTCGTGCTTGTTGCGCTGGGTGTCGCCCTCGCGGGCGCGCTCCTCGCTCCGAAGAGCCAGCCCGCCGCGTCGAGGGCCTCGGGCACCCCGCAAGCGGCGGGGCCGTCGCCGCTCGCCAGCAGACCCGCGGCGTCGAGCGACGATCCGTGGGACTCCTGCGCCGCCGCCGGCACGATCGACCGGCCCGACCCGCGCTACCTCGGCGATGGCACGCGCGCGGTGATCCAGGACGCGCTGGCGATCGCGGAGCGACGGCCTCAGCGCTTCGCGGACCCGGCCGCGCGGCGCGTGGCGATCCCGTGGCGCTGCATGGACGGCGCGGTATGGGCGTGCGACCAGGGGGCGAATCTCCCCTGCGGCGCCGCGAACCAGAACCGCGAGCCGACCGCGGCGATGAATACGTACTGCGCGGAGCACCCGGATTGGGGGATTCCCCTGTACGTCAGCGGGCACTCGACGATCTTCGCGTGGAGTTGCTACGGCGGGCGAGCGGTCATCGACCGGCAGCAGTTTCAGGTGGATGCGCGCGGCTTCGTCGCCAACTTCTGGTACCGCCTCGAACGTCCGCGGTCCTAGATGGCGCCCGGCTTGAAGACCATCACCGCGAGGATCAGCAGCAGGATCGCAAGGTCGATGCGCGACGCGAGCAGCATCCGGTCGCCTAGTCCGACCACCTCCGGATGACCGACGCCGGGATGCCGCCGAAGGAGCGCCTGTAGCTGGCGGCCCTTCGGCGCCAGGTAGCCCATCTCGATCCCGAGGCTCGCGAATACGCCGAGGAAGCCAGCGCTGATCCACGGCGCGGAAAGGATCCCGCCGATGATCCCCATCCCGATCCCCGCCATGATCGTGAGGATGGAGGCGGGCATGAAGAACGTCCTGCGGAATCGTTCGGTGCGGACGACCAACGCCGCCATCTCCTCCCACGCCCCGTCGGCGCGCACCTGCTGCGCCAGGAGCGCGAGGATCAATCCGCCACCCACCCACGCGACCGCGGCGGCGACGTGCACGAACACCAGCACGTGATAGAGGTCAAACAAGCGCACACTTCCGATCACTGGCCCACATCATCAGCCCAGATCATCAGCCGGGGTCTTTGGTACATCTCGCGCACTCTGCGGCGCGTGGGCCGGTCGCGTCAAGACGCCGTCATGCCTCGATCGCTGCACGCGCGGCGGCCGAGGCGCCAGCCCCGCGCCGGACGAGCGTGTCGCCGGTGGCCGGATCGCGGTCCAGCACGACCAGGTCCTCGATCCGCTCGCGCAGCGCGGGGACGTGGCTGACGATCACCACGAGCCGGTCCTCCGATTCCGTGACGAGCCGCTCGATGCCCTCCATCGCGAGGTCGAGGTGCTCCTCGTCCAGGCTGCCGAAGCCCTCGTCGAGGAAGAACGCGTCGAGCCGTCCGCCCCCCTGCGTCACCATCTCGGCGAGCGCCAGCGCGAGCGACAGCGACGCGAGGAACGTCTCGCCGCCGGAGAGCGTGCTGCTGCGGCGCGCATGCTCGGCTGCGGTGAGGTCGATCACATCGAACGAGCCGTCGCCCGCGAAGCGGTAGCGCCCGCGCGACAGCCGCTCGAACCACTCGCTCCCGATCTCCGCGAGCGACGTCCGTTCGTCCTCCAGCAGGTAGTTCAGAAACTTCGAGGGCGTGAGGTCAGTAGACAGTCGCCGGTACACGGTGCGACGCGCCTCGATCGCCTGCGACTGCTGCTCGGCGTCGGCGGCCTCTGCGATGCGACGCTCGGCCTCTGCGATCAGCGCATCGAGCACGGCCACCCGCTGCTTCGCCTCACCGACCGCGTCGTCGAACGACGTCGCTTGGGGCACGCCGCCCGACGCCAGCGCCGCGCCGCGACGCTGCGCCGCGGCCTCCGCAGCGGCCGTCGCGGCCGTCTCCCGTTCCGTGACCGCCGCGCGCTCGGTGCGCCAGCGCTCGCGGACGCCGTCGAGCAGCGCGCGCACCGCCGCCGGCGAGTCTTCCTCGCGCACCTCCACGCCGAGCGTCCCTGCGACCATCGCGAGCCGCACGCGGAGCGAGGCGAGCGCGGTGCGGCCGGCGTCGTGCGCGGCAGAGGCCGCCGCTTCGGCGGCGCGTGCGGTCTGCGCGCTCCGCGACGCCGTCTCCAGCGCCGCCTCCGCCACCGCGAGCGACGCCCGCAGCGCCGCGAGCCGCTGTGCCGCGTCCCCCTCGCCGAGGAGGGCCCGCACGCCGTCGTCCGCGGCGGCAAGCGCCGCGGTGGCAGCGGCGAGCGCGGCCTCCGTGGCGGTGAGCGTCGCCGTCGCGGCCTCCAGCTGTTGCGCGACGCCCGTCGCGGTTGCGGAAGCGTGCGCCGCCGCGTCGCGCGCCGCCTTCGCGGCGGCGTCGGCGGTGTGCAGCGCCGCTTGTGCGGCGGCGCGCTCGCCGTGCGCGCGGTCGAGATCGGGCGAGGCCGCGCCCGCGGGCAGCTTCGCGATCTTGCGGCCGCACACCGGACACGGGTCTCCCGCCGCGATCCCCTCGCGCAGCGTGATCGCGAAGTCGAGGCGCTCCGCCGCATGCAGCGCCGCGTCGGCCGTAGCCACGGCCGCCTCGGCCTTCGTGAGCGCGCCCTCGGTGCGCTTCGCGGTCGTGGCGGCGTCCCGCGCCACCGCTTGCGCTGCGGCGGCCTGCGCGCGCGCGGCGTCGAGGGCGGTGCGCGCGGCATCACGTTGGCGCGCGCGGTCGGCGTGCGTCTCGCGCGCGTGACCCTGCGCCTGCAGCGCGCTCGCGGCCGCCTCTAGGCGCTCCGGCCCGCCCGCCTCGCGCAGCGCAGTCTCGCGACCCTCGCGGGCATGCGCCTCCGCCGCTTCCGCCTGCTCGCGCGCCTGTCCCGCCCGTGCTGCGGTCTCGATGAGCGCCGCGAAGCCATCGATCGCGTGGTTGCTCTCCTCGGGGCGCGGCAGGCCGCTCCGCAGCGCGTCGATCTCGACGGCGCGGCGCTGCGCACTCAGCACCTGCTCGCGCGCCTCGCGTTCCGTGCGCGTGTGCTGCTCGATCGCCGGGCGCAGCGCCTCGAGCGACGCGAGTCGCGCGGCGTGCGCCTGGTGCTCGGTGCGTCGCTCGAGCACGCTCGTCCGGGCCGCCGCCACCTCGGCGACAAGATGCGCGAGCGTGCTGGTGGCGAGATCTGCCGCGTGCAGGCGATCGCGCGCCGCTACCTGCATCGCGCCGACGCGGTCGAGGTTGAAGACGCCCTGGAGCACCCGGTCGCGCTCGGTTGGCGTCGCGTTCAGGAAGTCGGCGAACCGGTTCTGCGCGAGCAGCACCGATCGCCGGAAGGCATCGAAGTCCAGTCCCAGCAACTGCGTGACGCCGTCCGTGACCGCCTTCTGCCCGCTGACCCCCGCGCCGCGGTCGGGTTCGCGCGTCTGTTCGTCGTACGGGTACAGCGTGTGGTTGGGGGCGCCGATGTTCCGGATCGCGCGCACGACCTGCCACGCCTGCCCCTCCACGCGGAAGGTGAGCGCGACCTGAGCGACCGCGCGGCGCTGGTTGATCAGCCCCTTCGTGTCCGCGCCCGACGACGGCGTGCGTCCGTACAGCGCGAACGCGATCGCATCGAGGATGCTCGACTTGCCGCTGCCGATCGGCCCGACGATCCCGACCAGCCGGCGGTCACGCCAGTCGAAGCGCGTCTCCTCGGCGAATGAGCGGAAGCCGTTGACGACGAGTTCAAGCGGTCGCATCGACGACCTCGTCGTGCAGTTCGGTGAACGCGGTACGCACCGCGTCCGACGGCGGCTCGCCGTGTTCGCGCTCGTGGTACTCGCCGTAGAGTTCGTCCCACGTCCGGCCGGCGCGGCTCGCGGCACGCGCGGTCGGCCGCGGGTACTCCGCGCGCACCCGCACGAGGCGGTCGAAGGTCTCGGTCGCGCGCGCCGCGAGCGCCGGGTCCGGCCCCGTGGTCGTCACCACCAGGTCGAGGTACGCGCCCGCGAACTCGTCGCGCCGAGCGAGCAGCTCGTCCCACGTCCCCTGCGCGCGCACGAGCGGGAAGCGTCGCGGTGTGTCGAGCGCAATCGACCTGACCGTGGCAGAGACGCGCGGCGTCGCCTCGATGAGCACGACGCGCTTCTGCTCATCGGCCTCGCCGAAGTCGAGGGGGAGCAGCGAGCCCGCGTACTCCGCGGGGCCCGGCGCACCCGGCACACGCTGCGGCGCGTGGATGTGGCCCATCGCGATGTACTGCGGGCCGGGCGGCAGCCCCGCGGCGTCGATCGTGTACGTCTCGCCCATGTGCAGCTCGCGCTCGCCGCGCCCGTATTGTTGGCCGTGCACCACAGCGCCGTTCACCGTGGCGTGGGCCACGAGGACCGTCACCGCCTCGGCGGCCTCGCGGTCGAGCGCCTCGCCCATCGCGCGGAAGATGCCGCTCAAGCGGTCCTTGTACTCGCCGTACCACTGGCCGGACTCGAGCATGAAGTCCACCACGCGCCCCTCGCGCAGGAAGGGGACGCACGCGAGCGCCGCACGCCCGCCGGGCGTGTCGAGGATCAGCAGGCCGCCCCCCTCGCCGCCGCTGCCGGGGCGCCTGATGTGCCCGACGAGGTGCACCCCCATGGGCTGCACCAGCGGCGCGAGCACCTCGAACAGGTCGCCCGAGTCATGGTTGCCGGCGATCGCGACGACCGGGCGTCGCCCGCCATCGGCAAGGCGGATCAGCGCCTCGAGGCCGTCGCCGAGCGCGTCGGTGGGCGGCGTCGCGCGGTCCCACAGGTCGCCGGAGACGACGACGAGGTCGACCGCGTGCGCCTCCGCGATCCGCTGCACTTCGCGCAGCGCCTCGCGGAACTCCGCGGCGCGGTCGTAGCGTCCGATGTGCTTGCCGATGTGCCAGTCGGAGGTGTGCAGGATGCGCATCGTGGTGCCTCGTGGTCTTCTGCCTACAGGCCGCGGAACGGGTCGGCGTCGGCCTCGCGGCGCACCTCGTCGGGGCGCGTGGCCCAGGGGACGCGCGGGAAGTTGAGGACGATCGGCACCGGCACCGCGGGCTGGCCGAGCACCATCGTGCCGGGCTTCAGCAGCCGCGCGCGCGCCTTCGTCGAGGGGAGCATCCAGCCGTACTCGGCGCGCTCCGACTCCGCGGCATCGAGGCGGCCGGTGACGCGGATCGATGCGTTCTCGAGCACGTCCGGCGCGACGCGCGACGCGCTCTGCTGCGCGCCGATCATCAGAACGCCGAGCGATCGCCCGCGCTGTGCGATGTCGACCAGCATCTCCTTCAGCGGGCTCTGGCCCTCGCGCGGCGCGTACTTGTTCAGCTCGTCCAGCACCATGATCGAGAGCGGAAGGCGCTGGCCGCTCTCCTCCTTGTCGCGGAACGTCTCGCGCAGCAGCGCACCGACGACGAAGCGCTGCGCGAGGTCGTGCAGGTTCTGGATCGCGACGACGCTGACCGTGGCGGCGAGGCGGTCGATGCGGTGGCTCTCCCCGTCGCGGACGAGGCGGCCGAGGCGGGAGTCCATCGAGGCGGCGTGGAGGCGGCGCATGAACGCGCTCACCGTGCCGCCCTGCACGCGACCGCTCCACGCGTAGTCGGGCTCCGCGCCGTCCTCCGGTTCGAGGTGCGTCGCGATCTCATCGGCGAGGTCACGCAGCGTGCGGATCACGCGCTCCGGGCCGCGTGCATGGACCGCGCGCTGTCCGCCCTCGCGGTCGTTCTGCTCCCGCAGCACCACCGCGCCCGACGCGCCGAGGACATCGACGGCGAGGCGCTTCAACTGTGCGCGCACGCGCTCTTCGACGAAGGAGATCTGGTTGCGCGCGTCCGTCGCGTCCGTGAAGACGAACTCCAACAGGCCCTCGTCGATGAACTCGCGCGGCGTCCAGGTGAACACGGCGACGCCGTCTGCGCGCCCGCTGACGTCCGGCATCAGCACGTCGCCGGCGTGGGCGCGCAGGGGCGCCCAGTACGCGACCGTGGGCACGCCCGGCGTCGCGTGCGGCGTCGAGGCGCGCAAGCCGGGCGTCGCAAGCGCGAACGGCGTCGGCTCGACGCCCAGCCGCCGCCACGCCGCCGCGTCGTCGTCGGTGAACTCCGTACCCGGGCGGTCGAGGTAGAGCAGGTCCTCGCCCTTCACGTTGAAGACGAGCACGCGCGTGTTCGCGGCTGATGGGCCGAGCAGCTCCGGGTGCCCCGCGAGCAGGCGCACGAAGAAGAACGCGAACGTCGTCTTCGTCGCGACCCCGGAGACGCCGGCGATCGACATGTGTCCGCCCTTTGTCCCGTCGAAGAAGTCGAGGTCCAGGTACACCGGCTCGCCGTCACGCCCGCGCCCCACCGCCAGCGGGTGGCGCATCTCGTCCGCATACAGCGCGCGGTCCCGGTCGACGCCGCGCGCGCGGAAGACCTCCTCGCCGGGGTCGGCGGCGACCCACACCTCGGGGTCGACGCGCGTGACGGCGACCCGCGCGGTGCGCACCTTCGCTGCGGGCTGGAGGCCGCCGCCCATCGCGTAGTCGCCCGCGATGCGATGCACGTCCGACTCGTACGCCGCGCCCTCGTAGGTCGCCTCGCTTTCCACGACGACGCCGTAGGTGCACAGCGTGCCGACGCCGGGCACCTCGGTGCGCACGACGACGAGGTCGTCCACCGCGAGGTGCGCCCCCTCGTCGAGCACGGCGCGGAACTCCTGTGAGGAGGTGTGCCCCACGCCCACGACCCGCCCGACGCGCTCGCTGGTCTGGAGGGCTGGCATCGCTTCGTCGGTCATCAGGCGGCTCCGGCAGGTGCGCCGTGGATGGCGGCGCGCAGCGCGCGGCGCACCAGCCCCTCGTCGCCGAGCCAGCGGCGCAGCTCTCTTTCGAGCGCGGCGATCGGCACAAGGTTCTGTGGCGCGCGCGCATCCAGGTGCAGCGGCATCGCCGCGAGCGGCAGCAGCGCCGCCGTGCGGTCGGCGAGGACGCGCGCGCGCTCGATGCCGATCGCCTCGGGCGCCTCGACGCGCGCGATGCCCGACCACGAGTGGCCGTAGGGAATCTCCGCGAGGCGGACGTACCACGAGTAGCGCTGGAACTGGTGGCCGGGGATAAGGAACACCGGCGTCCGCTCGCCCGCCCGCAGCGCACCGATGATCCGCGATTCCGGCGGTCGCAGGTACGACTGGTGGTGGCTCTTGATGTAGCCCACCGCCTCGTGGGGGCCGATGTCGTCGAGGCGTCCGTCCGCCACCACGAACCAGCCCTCGCGCAGCAGGGCGAGCACCGTCGCCACCTCCGCCTGCCCGCGTCGCCGGTCGAGGCGCGCGCGCAACTCCGGGATGTCGCGCCCCTCGGCCGCCTCGACGACGTAATCGAGGCCGGGGACGTGCGGCAGGTCCGGGAGCATCGCGTCGCCGAACACGGCGACACGGCCGACCGTCACATCGCGGAACGTCGAGCGCCCGGCCTCGCGGTCCCACAGCGAAGCGCCGACCGCGTAGGCGGCGCAGATGCCGGGCAGCGGGCCGCCGTCATTCTCAGTATCGGGGTCGTCCAGCGTGAGGCGCGCCTCGATGCGCTGCACACCGTCGACGAAGGCGACACGGCGCACGCCATCGTCGCGGCCGGGGAGGGGTTCCCACGCGCCGCGCACCTCGACCGCAGTGTCGACGACCACTTCGCCGGGGAGCGTGTCCGGGTCGGACTCGAAGGGAGCGCCGTACTCGGGGGACCAGTCCTCCACGTACAGTCTCACCATCCGGGGCATTCTAGCGGGTCGCGCGCTAGAACGCACGTTCGGCTGGCGAGCGGGCCAGACGAGCCGCGGGTGCGCCTCGCGCGGGCGCTACCTCGCACCGGTCGCGCTTCCGCGCAGGCCCATGGTGTGCACGGCGATCGCCAGCAGCAGCGTCGCGCCGAGGATCGGCGTGAACGTCCGCTTGAGCATCGCCTCCTCCAGCAGCAGCGCCGCCACGAACCCGCTGATCCCGATGGTGACGCCCCAGAAGATCACGTGGTCGATCCAGGCGGGCCGCGCGCGCTCCGAGAGCAGTGCCGCGAACACGAGGACGCGTTGGTCATCACGCCCACGAAGATTGTTGCGCGACCGATAGCGCGCCCCCCGATTTCGCAAGTGACGTCTATCGAAACCGGCCAGTGAGTGGCCGGCGGCGGCGCACGTGACGGCAGGCCCCGCTGACGTACGAGGCGGCGGGGCCTGCCCCCGGGGGGGGGTCTACACGGCGGGAGCACGCCCCGCATCAGGCTCCGCAGGCTGGCCGGCATCGATCGGGCCGGTCTCCGGCATCGCCCACGCGCACGCGGCTAGCGCTGGCGCCAGCGCGCAGGCGATGGCGAGGCCGGGGGTGAACGATCCGGTGAGGTCGCGCAGGTACCCGACCAGCAGCGGCACGACGAACCCGGCGAGGTTAGCCGCGCCCAGCACCATCGCCACCGCGATCCCGACACGGGCGGCGTTCATGCCCGGGAGCTCCATCGGGATCGTGAAGACCACCGGCATGAAGACCCAGCCGACGATGCCCAGCAGCAGGATGCTGGGGATCAGCAGCAGCGGCAGGTCGATCGCGGTCGCCCCGGCGGCGAACAGCGGGATGCCGAGGCCCCCGGCGATCAGGAACGGACGTCGCCGCGGGATACGCACGGGCAGCGTCGATCCGATGAGCGCGCCGAGGATACCGAAGAACGAGAGCAGCCCGCTGATCGTCCCCGCCTGCTCCAACGAGTAGCCCCGTTGCTCGTGGTAGAACGTCGGCAGCCACGACTGGAGCGAGATAAAGGCGCCGAGCGCGCCCGCCAGGCCGATCGACAGCAGCACCACGACGCGGCTCCGGGCCACCGCGACGAGGTCGCCGAGCGTGAAGTTCGCCGCCGCGCCCGAGGCCTCGGCGGGCGTCCGGCCGAGCACCAGCCACAACGCGGTCGCCGCCAGTGCCGCCGCGCCGAAGGTGGACAGCGCGCCGTCCCAGCCGAGCGGCCCGGCCAGCCGCGGCCCGAGCAGCATCGACGTCGTCACCCCGAGGCTCTGGGCGATGACGTTCGCGCCGTTGACGACCGACAGTTCCTTCGTCGGGAACCAGCGCAGCAGCACGCCGGGAGTCGCGCTGAGGTTGATCGCGGCGCCCAGCGCGAACGAGACGCGCGAGGCGATCAGCAGCGGGAAGGAGCCGGCGAACAGCGAGAGCGCTGTGCAACCCATGAGCACGCCGCCGAGGACCAGCGACCACCGCGACCCCAGCCGCGCCGCGAGCAGGCTCGCCGGGACGAGGGCGAGCGCCACCGCAAGCGAGGTGACGCCGACCAGCAGGCTCACCGTGGCGTTGTCGACCGCGAACGCCTCGATGATCAGTGGGAACAGCGGCGCGACCGCAAGGAAACTCAGGCCCATCGCGAACTGGAGCAGCAGGATCGAGGCTTCGATGACCCAGCGGTAGGAGCGCGCGTCGGTCGCTTCGGCGGCCTCGGTTGTTGGGGTATGTGTCACAGGCTCCCCCTCGTGCTCACCGGCGCACCAGAGCGTTCAGCATCCGGCTCGAGTCGGTAGCCATCATACGGCTCCGCTCCGCTTCGGAGCCGCGCATAGAGAGGTTCAGCGTGGTACTCGGTTACACTCGGCGAGCGGCGCGGCGGCCGCGCGTCGACCGCGGGCCTATCGATCGGAGCGGCTGATGTCCACGCTCGTCCCGATGCTGATTGCGGTGGCGGTCGGGTTGGGGTCGTCGGCGCAGATCGCGCTGATCGGCGGGATGGTGCGCAGCCGCAGCGCGCCCGAGGCGACGTTCACATCGATGATGGCGACGCTTGCCGGGATCGCGCTCGTGCTCGCGGTTCGCGGGGCACGCGGTGACGCGCCACAGTACTTCGCGCCGCTCGATCGCGGCATCGCGTTCTTTGCGGTGGCGGTGGTGGCCGGTGTGTTGCTGCTGCTCTCGATGAAGGGGCTGCACCCCGGCTACGCCGTGACGGGCGTGTTCGCCACCGCGTTCCTCTTGGGCACGGCCGCGCTCGTGCCGAGGCTGGGCGTCGCGCTGTTCTTCGCCGCCACGACCGCCGGGTCGCTGATCGGGGCGCTGGTCTTCGATCAGATCGGCGCGTTCGGCGCGCAGGCGACGCCGCTGAACCCGCTCCGCCTTGTCGGCGTGATCGCGGTGTTCGGGGGCGTCATCCTGGTGCGCATCGCGCGCTGACCCGGTCACGCGCTTGCGAACGCTCGGCTACACGAGTTCGTAGCGGGGCGGGTCTTTCCACATCGCCGACGGGGGGTTCTCCTGCGAGCGGAGCGCGGCGCGGCGGCGGTCCGCCTCGATCTTCCGCCCCTGCCGGATCACGCGATCCTGCGCGCGCGCGTGCTCCCGGTCGCGCTCGATCTTCTTCTTGCTCGTCGGGCGTCGCGGCGTGCCGGCGTAGCCCTTGATGCGCCCCTCCTCCTGCAGCTGCGCCAGGTGGCTGCGCACGTTGCCATCGGCCGCGCGGTGCAGGCGGGGGTTCACGTCCGGGTACATCTCCAGCATGATCTCCCATGAGGTGCGCGGTTTGCCTCCGGCGAGCGCCTTCAGCACCTGTTGCTCGCGCTGGTTGCGGTGGCTGATGTACATCTGCAGACGCTCGCGCGGGTCATTGACGATCTGTCCGTGGCCGGGGCAGATCACCTTGAGGTTGGGGAGCGCGGCCAGCCGCTGGAGGCTCCGGCGGTACGGGCCAAGGTCGTGCACCGTCGTGGTGGAGGAGCCGAGCAGCGTGTCCCCGGTGAACAGCACGCCCTCTTCCTCGAGGTAGTACGACATCGAGTCGACGCTGTGGCCGGGCGTGGCGATCACCTGCACGCGGACGCCGCCGCCGAGGTCGATGACGTCGCCGTCTTGCAGCGTCTCGACCTTCGCCGGAAGGCGGCCCCGCAGGAGCGCGCGTCCGTTATGCGGGATGTTCACCTGCGCGCCCAGCAGCTCGTTGACCCACTTCAGGTTGCCCGAGTGGTCCGCGTGGTGGTGGGTGATCGTCGCGATCCCGATCTCCGCCTTCTCCGCCGCCGCCAAGTAGCCGCGCAGGAACCACTGGTAGCGCTGCATCGCCTCCCCCGAGTCGATGGTGAGCGACTGCCCGCCCTTCGGACCGAGGAGGTAGATCGACGTGAAGCCGGGGTGCATCGGGTTTTCGTCCGGGACCATCGCGGCGCGGACGGACGGGCTGATCTGCATGGCGGCCTCGCACTCCACAGGCAACATGACGGATCGGCTCTCCGGTGCGGCCACCCGGGCCGAGCGTCACGGGCGGAGCATAACGGATCGCCGGGCCGCGGGCGCGCCGCTCCGGCCGCCCCTTCCCGAGGCGAGCGTTCCGAGGCGAGAGATTGGCGAGATCGTCTGGTGTTTGCTGCTCGCGCATCGCGCGCATCTCGCGCGAGGGGATACATTCGGTTAAGGTGTCTACGCAAGTGCGGGACTGGACGGGAGTTCACCACGCGCCGCGCCACCGCCTACCTCCCCGCTGTCGACGGCCTGCGGGCGATCGCGATCGCGGCCGTCTTCGTGTACCACGCGCACAGCGGGTGGCTGCCCGGCGGCTTCCTTGGCGTTGACCTCTTCTTTGCGATCAGCGGCTTCCTGATCACCCGCGCGCTGCTCGCGGAGCATGACCGCAGCGGTCGTGTGGACCTGCGCCGGTTCTGGATCCGTCGCGCCCGCCGCCTGCTGCCCGCGGCGATCGTCTTCATCTTCGTGCTGCTTGCCGTGGCGCAGGCGTTCTTTCCCGCGGACCTGCACGCCCTGCGCGGTGTGGCGCTCGCGGCGGTGGGCTACGGCACGAACTGGTACCTGATCTTCAGCGAAGAGTCCTACTTCGAGGTGATCGGCCGGCCGCGATTGCTCCAGCACCTCTGGTCGCTCGCCGTCGAGGAGCAGTTCTACCTCATCTGGCCGCTGATCCTCGTGCTTGCGCTCCGCATCGTGCCGCGCTCCGTCGCGTTCGGCGGCACGATGCTGCTGGGCCTCGCCTCCGCGGTGCTCATGGCCGTGATGTACCGCGGCGGCGCGGATGCGTCGCGCCTGTACTACGGGACCGACACGCACGCTGTCGGGCTGCTGCTGGGCGCGGCGCTGGCGTTCATCGAGCCGGCGTACGGGACGCACGAAGGACGTCGGTTTGCCGGCGCCGCGCAGGCGGGGGGCGTCGCCGCGCTGGGCGTGACGCTGTTCCTGTTCTGGTGGCTCGCCGAGTGGCGTCCGTTCCTCTACCAGGGGGGCTTCGTGCTGGCCGCGGTCGTCAGCGCGGTGCTCATCGTCGCGGCGTCCGTGCGAGGGGCGTTCGCGCGCGTCGTCGGCAGCGGCGCGTTCCGCTGGGTGGGTGTGCGCTCCTACAGCATCTATCTCTGGCACCCGGCGGTGCTGGGCACCGCCGCTGCCGCCCGCCTCGAACTGCCGCCGCCGGTGCTCGCGGCGCTGGCGGCGATCGCGACGATGGTCGTCGCCGACCTGTCGTTCCGGTACGTCGAGACTCCGGTCCGCAGCGGCGCCGTGGTGCGCGCGATCGAGGAGTTCCGCCGGCTGCGTCGCGATACGCGTTGGGCGGTCGGCGGGGCCGCGTCGCTGGCCTGCTGCGCCGTGATCATCGGCGTCGTGGCCGCTCCGCCGCCGGCCGCGCCGGCGTATCTCGCGGTACCGGCGATCAGCGGCGTGCTCACCGCACCTCTTCCCAGCGACGCGGCGGCGGGTGCGCCCTCGTGGGTGGTGCCGCGCGATACCGTCGGGGGATCCTCGGTCGAGGCGGTGTCGCGTTTAGTGGTCCCGGTCCGCACACCGGGGGCCGGTCTGACGGTCAGCAGCCTGAGCGCCGTGGTCACGGCCCCGCCCGCGGCCAGCGGCCCTCCGATTGCAGCACCGGCAACGCCCATCGTCGCCTCGCCTCCCGCGCCGGCTCCTGTCAACTCGTCCGTGCTCGCGATCGGCGACTCGGTGATGCTCGGCGCGGCGCACGGCCTTGCCCGCGCGTTCGGGACGATCGAGGTTGATGCGGCGATCGGGCGCGATTTCTGGACGACGCTCCGCATGCTGCGCGAGCGCCACTCCTCCGGCCTGCTGCCGGCGACCGTCATCGTGCAGGTGGGCAACAACGGTCCGATTACCCGCCCGCAGATGGACGAGATCATGCAGACCCTCGCGGGGACGCAGCGCGTCGTGATCGTCGACCTGCACGTGCCACGGCCGTGGGAGGCGTCGAACAACGCGGTCCTCGCGGATGCCGTGTCGCGGTACCCGAACGCGCGTCTCGTTGCCTGGCACGGCGCCAGTGATTCGCGCGCGGAGCTCTTCTGGGACGACATGCACCTGCGCACCGAGGGCATCAACCTGTATGTGAGCCTGATCGCCGCGCAGGCCGCGCAGGCCGCGCAGGCCGCGCAGGCCGCGCAGGTCGCGCAGGTCGCGCAGGTCGCGCAGGCCATGCAGGCTGCGGTGACCGCGGATGCGGGGTAGCGCTAGGCAGCGCGGGTGCGCCCTACTCGCTCCAGGTCGGATGACGTGTTACGGTAGTTTCACGGTCCGAGGATCGCCGGGTAGTCCGGGATCTCGTTTGCAGACCTCCAACCGCACACCGCCTGCGAGCCCGGAGCCCGGCGGCACCAGCGACCCACGCTGGCGACCCAGCACGACGTGGACGGCACTGAGCAGCGTTCCCCGGTCGCAGACCACTCGGTCTCAGGCCGAATGCGCGCCCGTTCCACGTTCCTCCGCGGCAACACGACCGGCTCAATGGCGCTCAGCCAGTACGGCCCATTCCGAACTCGGAGAACCATCCGCTTGCCTTTTTTTGACCGCCGAAGCGCGACCGACACGACCCGTACGACCGATGCGGTCGCCACCACCCCCGTCCGACCCGCCGTCATGGTGGATGACGAGGATCTCGCCACCGTGACCTTCGAGGCGCTCGGCGTCCCCCACGACCTCGTGGAGGTGCTGAACGACCGCGGGATCACCGCGCCGTTCCCGATCCAGGTGCTCACCATCCCGGAGGCGCTCGCCGGCCGCGACGTCAGCGGCAAGGCGAAGACCGGGTCCGGCAAGACGCTCGCCTTCGGCCTGCCGCTCGTGGAGCGCACGAAGACCGCGAAGCGCCGCCGCCCCGCGTCGATCGTCCTCGTCCCCACGCGCGAACTCGCCAACCAGGTCGCCGACGAGATCGCTCCGCTGGCCAAGGCACGCGGGCTGTGGATCACCGCGATCTACGGCGGCGTCTCCATGTCGCGCCAGATCAACGCGCTGCACCACGGCGTGGACGTGGTGATCGCCACGCCGGGCCGCCTGAACGACCTGCTGGAGCGCGGTGAGATGTCCGTCGCGGACGTGCAGTTCGTCGTCATCGACGAGGCCGACCAGATGGCCGACATGGGCTTCTTGCCGCAGGTCGAGCGCATCCTGAAGCAGATCGAGGGCACGCCCCAGACGCTGCTCTTCTCCGCGACGCTGGACGGCGCCGTGGGCGCGCTCGTCCGCAACTACCAGCGCGATCCGGTCCGCCACGAGGTCGAGTCCGAGACGATGACCGTGGACAGCCTGGAGCAACGTTTCATCGGCGTCACCAGCGAAGACCGGCTCCCCGTGGCGGCGCGCATCTGCGCGGGCGCCGCGCGCGCGCTTGTCTTCGTGCGCACCACCCACGGCGCCGACCGCGTCGCGAAGCAGCTTGCGGACGAGGGGCTACGGACCGCCGCGATCCACGGCCGCCTGTCGCAGGCGAAGCGCGAGGCCGCCCTCGCGGCCTTCTCCGCCGGGCGGACGCCCGTGCTGGTCGCGACCAACGTCGCGGCGCGCGGGCTGCATGTGTCCGGCATCGACGTCGTCATCCACTTCGACATCCCGGACGATCACAAGACGTACCTCCACCGCTCCGGCCGCACCGCCCGCGCCGGCGAGGATGGACTGGTCGTGACGCTGGTCCTGCCGGAGCAGATGCGCGACATCGCGATGATCCAGCGCGACGCCGGCCTCGACCTGGCGATCGTGCCGATGCGGCCGGACGACAACCGGCTGCTGGACCTCGCCGCGTGGGAAGCGCCGGCCGGCTTGGTGTGGCCGACCCGCGGCAGCGTGCAGCAGTCCGGCCCCGGCCCCCGCGGCCGCAACCAGCGCAGCAGCGCCCCGCCGCGCAACGCCCCCGGCCGCCCGGCCGGACGGGGCGGCGTGCGTGCCGCAAGCCACGGCGACCACGAGGGTGCGCGTCCGGCGTCCCGTGGAGCCTCGGACGGACGGCAGGCCGTCGTGTTCGCTCGCCGGCGTCCGTTCTAGCATGAGGCGCTGCGCGTACGCGCCGAAGCACGACGACAACGCCGCCCGCGAGGGCGGCGTTGTCGCGTGTCGCAGCCGGAGTCGCCGTGCGGTGTGCTAGCGGAAGGCGCCGATGATCGAGACTGCGCCCATGAGCACGAGCAGCCCCATCGACAGCAGCCGGAACCAGGAATCGGACAGCCGCGGGCGAATGTAACGCCCGCCATACAGCGCGATCACGACCACCGGCAGTCCCGCCACGGCGTGCGCGAGCGTATCCAGCGTCACGACCCCGCTTCCCGTGGCGAACACCGCGCCGGTGATGCCGGTGAGCGCGAAGTACGCCAGGAGCCGCCGACGGATCGTCAGCGTCGGCGCGCCGCGCCAGTGCTCGTAGATCACGACCGGCGGGCCGCCCATGCTGGTGGCGCCGCGCATGACGCCCGAGAGCACGCCGACGCCGAGGGTGGTGGGGAGATGCTCCGGGCGCTCGGCGGCGGGGTGCGACGTCACGAACGTGCCGATCACGGAGGCGAGAACGGCGATGCCGATGCCAACGCGCAGCACTCGCTCGTCCGCGACGGCGAGGACGTACACGCCGATCGGGGTCACCGCCGTGGCCGCCAGGAACATCGGCAGCACGCTGCGCAGCGGGGCGCGCGGCGGGTCGTCGAGGTAGAGCACGAGCGAGAGCGCCATGCCGAGGATCATCGATAGCGCGATCGCCTCCCGCGCGCCCATCGCCAGCGACAGCAGCGGCGTGAAGATGACGGCGAACCCGAAGCCGACGACCGCCTGCATCAACGCGGCAAACGCGGCGATGACGATGATGATCACGAACTCCACATGGCCCTCCTCCGCCAGTCGCGGGCGTGCCACATTCTGGCTTCGCCCTGCGCCCTCGTCACACCTCGGCGGGCGGCGTCCAGTGTCGCTTGATCATCGCGAGGTACGCGGTGAGCGCGATCCCGATGAGGCAGCACGCCGCGATCGTGAAGAACCCGATCGTGAACGACCCCGTGACGTCCTTGATCCACCCAAGACCCCACGTGGAGGCGAATCCGCCGATGTTCGCGAAGAAGTTCGAGAAGCCGCTGGAAATGCCGGCGCGGCGCGCGCCCAGCAGCTCGATCGGCACGGCGAAGAGCGGTCCGAAGTAGAACTGCACGAACACCGCGTTCACGCACATCGCCACGATCAGCATCGGCGTGTTGTCGACGAGCACGATCAGCACGCTGGTCGTCGCGAGCATGGCGAGCGAGAACGCGATGACGCCCAGCGGGTTCGCCAGCCGGTCCGAGACGTAGCCGCCCAGGAAGTTCGACGGCACGCTGAACGCCGCGCTGAGCGCGAGCAGCAGCCCCGTGGTGTGCAGCGAGAACCCCCGGTCCGCGACGAGCAGCGTGGGCAGCCAGAAGCCGATGCCCAGCGCCACGAAGAAACGGACGAACTGGATGCCGCCGATCACCCACATCACGCGGTAGCGGAAGAGGCTCAGCGCCTCGCCGACGCTCGCGGCCCGCGCCGCAGCGCGCGGGCGCTCGCTGGCCAGCCGCCCGTACGCGAGCGCGGCCGCGACGCCGAGGCCCGCGAACAGCATGAACATGGACCGCCAGCCGAACCGCGCCTCAAGCGCCGGCCCGACGAGGTTCAGGAGGATGTTCGAGGAGAAGCCGCCCACGATGAACAGGCCCATCGCCGTGGCGCGCCGCTGGGGCGGGAACCACGATGCCATGAGCACCAGCCCCGGCGCGAACAGCAGCGAGCGGAAGAACCCCGCGGCCCCCTGGTTCAGCAGGAGCAGCGGGTACGAATGGACCAGCGCGAACGTGAACGCCAGTACGCTGGTCCCCAGCGCGCCGATGAAGAACAGCCGCCGCGGCCCGAACCGATCGACCAGGTAGCCCGCCGGGATCTGCATGAAGGCATAGACGAGCGTGGCCATCGAGGAAAGCGATCCCCCCTGCGTGAACGTCAGTTCCAACTCGGGGCGAATGCGCGGGAGAAAGAGCGACAGTCCGCCCTGGATCAGCCCCTGGAACGCCTGCGAGAGGATGAGCAGGCTGATCGTCAGGATCGCGGCACGCCTCAGTGCAGACGACAGCGGGAGGTCGGGCGGGGCGGAGGCTGATGCCACGTTGCCTCTTACGTCGTGAGGTGTGTGCGAGGGTGTGCAGGGGAGTGACGGCCCGAGCGCGTTGCAGATTGCGGCATCATAGGCGCCGCCTTGTGCGCTCGGTCAAGCCGCGCGCGCATCCGACCGCCGGCCGGGCGCGTACCGTGGGTGTATCGAAAGGCGTGCAGCCATAGCATCTTCGGCGATATCGAGCGACTGCTGGACGCGCTGTACCCGTACCGCGTACCGCTCGCGCTCGTCGCACTGCTCGTGACCGCGGGTGCGGGATGGGTGATCGTCCGCCGTGGCGGGCACCGGCCGCTGCTGCGGCGGATCGGCGCGCACCGCCGCGCAAGCCTCGCCGTCGCCGTGCTCGTGGTCGTTAACGGCTCGGTGATGCGGCTGCGATTCACGCAGCCGGACACCCCGCGGCCGTTTCGCGTGCGCCCCACGATCGCCGGCATCCCCGTGCCTTCGCTGGTCGGCCTCGGCGGTGCGCTCGTGCTGTCGGCGTACATGGATCGCAGCGCGCTCATCGTCGGGGGCGGCGCGCTGATCCTCGGGCTCGCGCTGTCGTTCGTGCTCGTCCAGCGCGACCCTGCCGGAGCGCGCCGCTAGCCCTCATCGACGACCTCGGGCGCGTGACGGAAGACGATCCGCAGCGCCACAAACCCAAGGACACCCGACGCAATCGACCCGGTGATAACGCCTAGCTTCGAGTCCGTCAGCATCCCTGCGCTCGCGTACGACAGCTCGGTGACGAAGAGCGCGACCGTGAAGCCGATGCCCGCCACGATGCCCATCGCGACGATGCCGGCCCAGCCCACGCCGTCCGGGAGCCGGGCGCCGCCGGCGACCGCCAGCCGGATCGCCACGAAGATGCCGATTGGCTTGCCCACCAGCAGGCCGAGGAACACACCGATCGCCACGGGCGATGTCATTGCGGCGCCCAGCGTCCCCGGATCCAGCGGCACCCCGGAGTTCGTGAGCGCGAACAGCGGCGCGATGCCGAACGCCACGACCGGCGTCAGGTCGCGGACCAGCCGGTCCAGCGGCGAGACGTGGTCGCGCGTCTGGCGCGCCAGTTCCAGCGCCACTGTGACCTGCTCATCCTCGTCGTCCGGCGTCTCCTCTGCACGGTGGAAGCGCTCCGTGAGCAGACGCATGCGTTCGGCGAAGCCCTCCTCCGGCCGCCACGCGCGCCACGGTGCGAGCAACCCCAGCGCGACGCCGAAGATCGTGGGATGCACGCCGGACTCGAGCATCGCCGCCCAGCCGAGGATGCCCAGCACGAAGTACAGCGGGAGGTACCAGACGCCGCTCTGCCGCAGCACGTAGCACGCGATCAGGATCGTCGCGACCGCCGCCAGCGCCCACGCCTCCAGGTTGGAGGCGTAGAAGACCGCGATCACCACGATGCCGCCGATGTCGTCGACGATCGCCAGCGCGAGCAGCATCACGCGCAGCCCGAACGGTACCCGCGGTCCCACGAGCGTCAGCACGCCCACGGCGAACGCGATGTCAGTGGCGACCGGGATGCCCCAGCCATGCGCGCCCTCACCGCCGGCGACGATCGTCGCGAAGATGACCGCCGGCGCGATCATCCCGCCGAGCGCGCCAGCGATCGGCACGATCACCCGCCGCAACTCCGACAGCTCGCCGATCATCGCCTCGCGCTTGATCTCCAAGCCGACGACGAAGAAGAAGAAGACCATCAAGACGTCGTTCACCCAGAAGTGGAACGGCTCGTCGACGGTCCAGAAGCCGAGCGACACCGCGATGTGGTGGTCGCGCAGCGCATGGTAGACGGGGGCCCACGGCGAGTTCGCCCACGCCAGCGCGAGCAGCGCGCCGGCCAGCAGCACCACGCCGCTGGCGCTCTCCACGGCCATGAACTGGGTGACCGGCCGCACCAGTCGGTCGACGCGCGCACGCCGCGCGTGCAGCCGCGAGTGGTGGTGGGTATCGGAAGTCATCGCGCTCCCTGATCGTCGTCGACGATGGCGGTGATTGTCGCCATCGAGGTGTTTCTGCGCGATTACACTCCGCCCGCCTTCACCGCGGTCGCGGTGCCCGGACGCTCTGGCGGCTGGCGCCGCCGCGTTAGCGGAGCGGCGAGAAGTCGGTCGGGGTCAGGAAGCGGTTCTCGATGTGGTGCACCAGCGGGCCGTCCGCCTCGGTCGCTGCGCGCGCGGCGTGCCACGCCGGGTCGGCCTGGAACGTGCCCCACGCGCGCTCGCGGTGAGCCATGCTGTCGAAGGCGACGATGTAGACGAACTCGTCGCTGCGGCCCCCCACCGTGTTCGTCCAGTAGGCCACGCTCTTGATGCCGTGCTTCTCGAAGAACCCCATCGTGGTGTCCCGAAAGCGCGCCTGGAGCGCCGGCATCTTGCCCGGGTTCACGTAGTAGAGACGCAGTTCGTACAGCATCGTTCGATCCTCCATGCGCGACACGGCGCGCTTCGTCACGGTACACGCCCCGCCGCATTCGGCAAGGTGTCCCGGGGCGGGGCCCGCCACCCGAGGGTGGGCACGCCTTGCCGCCTCGCTGACGCAGCAACGCCGCCCCATCGGGGCGGCGTTGCTGCGTCAGCGGCTGTCGCGAGGGGCCGCGGGCGACCCCTCGGGCCCTGTCCTAGCCCACGAAGAGGGGTGCGAGCACCAGCGTCACCGTGGCGAGGAGTTTGATGAGCACGTGGAGCGACGGGCCGGCGGTGTCCTTGAACGGGTCACCGACGGTATCACCGACCACCGCCGCGGCGTGCGTCGGGGAGCCCTTGCGGACGACCTCGCCGTTCACCGTCATCTCGCCGGCCTCGATGTACTTCTTGGCGTTGTCCCACGCCCCACCGGAGTTGTTGAAGAACGTCGCCATCACAATGCCGCCGATCGTCGCGACGATCAGCAGACCGGAGACGGCGAGCCATCCCGAGGCGTCGGGGTACGCCTGGCCGTCCACGTGCACCGTCGAGTTCCGGAAGAACCGGAAGCCGAGACCCACGACGACCGGCAAACCGACGGCCAGCAGGCCTGGCGCCACCATCTCCCGGAGCGCGGCCTTCGCGGTGATGTCCACGGCGCGGCCGTAGTCTGGGCGCACCTGTCCGGTCATGATGCCGGGGTTTTCGCGGAACTGCCGGCGCACCTCCTCGATGATCTTCTCCGCCGTGGCTCCCACCGCACGGATGGTGAGCGACGAGAAGAGGAACACCAACATCATGCCGAGCAGACCGCCCACGAACACGTCCACGTTGGCGATGTCCACCGGAAGTTCCGCGGTCAGCGGGATGCCGAGGCGCTCCTTCACCTTGTCCAGGTAGGCGCTGAACAGCAGGAACGCCGCGAGGCCGGCGGAGCCCACCGCGTAGCCCTTCGTCAGGGCCTTCGTGGTGTTGCCCGCGGTGTCCAGCGCGTCCGTGATGCGGCGCGCGCCCTCGGGCGCACCCGACATCTCGGTGATGCCGCCGGCGTTGTCCGTGATCGGGCCGAAGGTGTCCATCGCCAAGATGTACGCGGCGGACATCAGCATGCCCATGGTCGCCACGGCGGTGCCGAAGATGCCGGCGGTGAACGCCGGGATGTTCGGATCGATCTGCGCCTGCGAGCCCAGCGAGAACGACACGATCAGCGCGCCGCCGATGGCGACCGCCGTCGCCGCCGTCGTCTCGAGGCCCACGGCGGTGCCGATGATGATGTTGGTCGCCGGGCCCGTCTGCGACGCCCGCGCGATCTCCTGCACCGGACGCCACGCGCCCGCCGTGTAGTACTGCGTGATGTACACGAAGGCCATGCCGCAGGCGATGCCCGCGAGGCCGCAGAAGAAGAACCAGTACCAGACGTCTCCCAGCATCATCTTGGTCGTGATGTACAGACCGATGATCGAGAACACCGTCACGACGTAGTAGCCCATGTCCAGCGGGCGCATGGGGTGAGCGGAGTCCTCTTCCTTGGCGAACATCGGCATCGCGATCATGCCGGCCATCGCCGCGAGGATGCCGAATGAACGCAGCACGAGCGGGAACATGATCCACTCGATGCGCTGCGTCACGCTGAAGATCGCGACGCCCAGGATCATCGCACCGATGTTCTCGGCGGACATGGACTCGAAGAGGTCCGCGCCACGACCGGCGCAGTCGCCCACGTTGTCGCCGACGAGATCGGCGACAACGGCCGCGTTGCGCGGGTCGTCCTCGGGGATCCCCGCCTCCACCTTGCCGACGAGGTCCGCGCCCACGTCGGCGGCCTTCGTGTAGATGCCGCCGCCGATCTGCGCGAACAGCGCCACGAACGAGGCGCCGAAGCCGAAGCCGATGACCAGGAACGGCGCGATCGAGGCCGGGTTGCCGAGCACGCTGCTGTACAGCGCGAAGATCCCGGAGACGCCCAGCAGGCTCAGCGCCACGACCAGGAACCCGGACACCGCGCCGCCGCGCATCGCGAGGGTGATCGCCTCCTTGAGCGATCGCTGCGCCGCCGAGGCGACGCGGAGGTTCGATCGGACCGAGATGTACATCCCGACGTAGCCGGCCAGTCCGGACGCCGCGGCCCCCGCCAGGAAGGCGATTGCGGTGAGCAGCCCCTCCTGGGTCGCGGAGACCACGGGTTGATCGCCGTAGTTGAGGACGCCCTTCGCGAAGACGATCTCCCGCACGCCATCCGAGACGGACGCCACCAGGACGCCCACTCCGGCGGCGACCACCAGCGCCAGGACGGCAATCGTGCCGTACTGGCGGCGGAGGAATGCCATCGAGCCTTCGAAGATCATGTCCGCGATCGCCTGCATCTCCGGCGTGCCCTTGTCGCGCGAAAGCACGCTGCGGGCGAGCCAGAAGGCGAAGAGGACGGCCAGGACGCCGGTGACCGGCACCAGCCAGACGAGTTCCATCCACCCCTCCAAGTCGTTCACCAGCGACGGCGAGCGCCGCGCCTGGGCTGCGAACCGGCAGAGGGCGCACACGCCCTCTGGCGGATTGCTTCCGCCGTCACGCGTGTCGCTCGCATGGTCGGATCCGGGGCGATCGACCCCGGATCGCCGTCGTCGGCCCTCTGCGCTTCGACCGGCGGATGATAGGGGCGTTTCGAGACACGCGCGAGTCGCGGGGGCCCCGGCTGGGCCTCCTCGGGAGCGCCGGGGCCGGGAGGCAGGCGTCAGGCGAGACGGCGTCGCGCCAGCCGGGCGGCGAGGTACGCGAGGCCGGCGAGCATCGCCGCGATCGTCGCCCATTCGAGGTAGTCCGCGTACTCCAGCACCGTCTCCCAGCGTTCGCCCAGCAGGAACCCGGCGGTCACGAAGACGGCGTTCCACACTAGGCTGCCCATCGCGGTGTAGATGGTGAACGGCAAGAGCCTCATCCGCGAGTACCCCGCCGGGACCGAGATCAACGAGCGCGCCAGCGGGATGCAACGGCAGAGCAGCACCGCGAGCGTCGACCACCGGTAGAACCAGCGCTCCGCCAGATCGAGGTCACGCTCGGTGATGCGCAGCCAGCGGCCATAGCGGCGGACCAGCGCCCGCAGCGGCCCCGGCCCGAAGAGCGCCGCTGCCGCGTACAGCATCCACGCCCCGGCCAGCGATCCCGCCGTCGCCGCGGCGATCATGCCGGCCAGCGAGGCCTCGCCGCGGCTGGCCACGAACCCGGCGAGGGCAAGCACCAGCTCCGAGGGGATCGGCGGGAACACCGTTTCCAGCATGACGAAGAACGCCACCCCGACATAACCCAGCGACTCGACGGTCCGCAGCACGAACTCGGTGAGGGCGCTCAGCACGCGGCGCCTCGGCTCGGGGGCGTGCGCCGGGTCACGGGCGCGACATAACTACGCGTCACGACGCGAGGGGAGGTGTACCGAGAGCACCGTCACTGCAAGACGCGGGTGCGAGTCTGCGGCGTCCTCGATGAGGCGGCCCGTGCGGTTGTGGAGCGCGTTCTGCCACCAGTGGTCGGGGCGGAACTCCGGCACCACCACGGTGACGTCGCTCCCGCTGCTGTCCGCCAGCCGATCGGCGTAGGCGAGGAAGGGACCGAGGAACGTCCGGTAGGGGGATTCGATCGTGACCAGCGGGACGTCGGGGATCAGCCGGTTCCAGCGCTCGGTGAGCGCGCGCTGCTGCGTCGGGTCGCCGCGCTCGACGTGCGTCGCCACTACGCTGCGCGACAGCCGCCGCGCGTACTCGAGCGCGTTCCACGTCACCAGGTTCAGCTCGCGCACGGGCACGATCACCGGGTGCGCGGAGAGGTCGGCGGCGCGCGGGGCGAGCACCGCGTCGGCATCGTCCAGCGCGAGTCGCCCCTCCACGTACGCGTAGTGGTCGTGGAGGGCGCGCAGCAGCAGCACGAGCGCCGGCACGAGAATCATCACCATCCACGCGCCCTGCGTGAACTTCGTGACCCCGGCGACGATCGCCACCACGCCGGTCGTGATCGCACCGATCGCGTTCATCACCATGGGGAAGCCGCCGCGTCCCGCCCGGCGCCAGCGGACCACCATACCGGCCTGCGACAGCGTGAACGCGAGGAAGACGCCGATCGCGTAGAGCGGGATCAGGCGGTGCGTGTCGGCCCGGAAGATCAGCAGCACCGCGGCGGAGATCGCCGTGAGCAGGACGATGCCCACCGAGAACGTCAGCCGGTCGCCGCGCAACGCGAACCGGCGCGGCATGTAACGGTCCCGCGCGAGGAAGGAGGCCAGCCGGGGGAAGTCGTTGAACGCGGTGTTCGCCGCGAGTATCAAGATGAGTGCTGTGGCCGCCTGCAACAGGTAGTAGAGCGGCGCCATCCCATCGAAGACGGCGCGCCCCATCTGTGAGATGACCGAGTCGCCTGCAACGGGTACGACCTGGAGCTGGATCGCGAGCAGCGTTGCGCCGAGGAAGCACACAGCGAGGATCGTGCCCATCCAAGCCAGGGTCGTCGCGGCGTTGCGCGCTTCGGGCGGTTGAAACGCCGGGACACCGTCTGCGATCGCCTCCACCCCGGTGAGCGCCGTTGCGCCCGAGGAGAATGCCCGCAGCAGGAGCAGCAGCCCGACCGCTTCGCCCGTATAGACGGGAGGACCGGCGGCATAGACAAGCGGCGAAAGGTCACCGAGCGCGATGCGTGTCAGGCCGACCGCGATCAGCAGTCCGAAGACCGCGATGAACACGTACGTCGGGATCGCGAACACACTGCCGGACTCTCGCAGGCCACGGAGATTGACCAGCGCTACGACGGCCAGCAACGCGAGCGCGAGCGGGACAGTGAACGGGGCCAGCGCGGGAAACGTGGCGACCACCGCCAGCGTCCCTGCAGAGATGCTTACTGCCACCGTCAGCACGTAAGCCGAGAGGATGGACGCGGCGGCGAGCAGTCCCGCTGCGGGCCCCAGGTTGTCGCTGGCGACGATGTAGGAACCGCCGCCGCCCGAATAGGCGCGCACCGTCTGACGGTAGGACAGCACCACAATCGCCAGCAGTACCGTGATCGCGACTGAGATCGGGATCGCGAGCGTAAGATAGGCCGTCCCGGCGAGCACCAGGATGAGGAGGATTTCCTCGGTCGCGTACGCGGTGGAGGAGAGCGCGTCGGAGGCGAAGACCGCCAGCGCGCGTTTCTTGTCCAAGCGCTCGTGCAGTTCGACCTCGGACGAAAGCGCCCCGCCGAAGAGCCAGCGTCGCGCCTGCCAGAGCACGCGCTCGCCGCCTGTCGGCGGCGCGTCCGCCTCGGCGGTCGCGCGGTAGCGTCCGCTGCCGGAGCCGCGGAGGAAGCGGCGCTGGTGGACGATGCGCGGCGAGCCGATCAGGCTCCCCGAGCGGCGCGTGCCCAGCGCGCCCAGCAGCGGCGGGGCCGCCGCTGGCGTCGGCGGGGTCGGGGGATCCGCCTGCGGCGCCCCTCGCGACGGGGGCGATCCCTCGTCGGTGGACTCCCGGGGCTCTTCCACTCGGACGCTCTTTTCCCGCCCGGCGGCGGCGAACGTGTCGCAGGAGGGCTGTGGCTGGCAGCGCAGGCCCTCCCCGTGCGCTTGCGGTCGATCGGCTGATCCTAGGCGCGTCGCTCGTTTCGCGCGAGGGGTTGCGAGAAGCGACAGCGGGGCAGTTGAGACCGGGCCTCCTACTGCCGCCGTCGTTGAGGTCAACCGGACGCGCTACCCTCGGGCGTATCCCGCCGCCTGCCACTCCCGGATCGCCGTCATCGGGACGAGCAGCATGATGATGTTCAGGAGCAGGCTGTCGCGGATCGTCAGCGCGAGCGCCACCGCGCTCGCCACCACGCCGAGCGCCGCGATGCGCCACGGCAGCCGGGACGCCAGCGCGAAGCCGGCCACGCAGAAGAGCGCATCGAACGAGGAGTTCAGCACGCTGTCGCCGAAGTAGTCCAGCGAGATCGTCGCCTCCCGGTAGCGGTTGGTCACCATCGGCGTGTTCTCCGCGACCCCCCACGACACCTCGATGGCCATCGCCGCGACGAGCCGCCAGGAGAGCGCCAGCCGCCGGCGGAGCGGGTATAGCGCCCAGAAGAACAGCACGCCGTGCGTGATGTGCGTGAACGAGTAGGGATCCGCGACCTGCTGCGAGTTCTGGCTGCTCCAGATGTCGCACGACCACACCGCGATCTCGCCGCAGCGGCACGATAGCGGCTGACCCATCAGCCACAGCGCCCCCGCGCCGGCCGCGATCATCGCGGCGACGAGGATCGCCGCGGTCCGCATCGACATCCCTCGCGGCGACAGGTCCATGCGCCTCCCGCTCCGGTCCGTTCGCTCGTCTCCGGGCGCATCCTATGGCACGGGCGTCCGGGGCTGCCGCCGAGGCGGCGAGGTGGCGGCCGAGGTGGTGCGTGAGACACTGAGATCTCCGTCTCGCAGAGGCGGCTCGGAGAGGTGCGGCCCCGCCCTGACGACCCTGCGTTCCGCTCAGCGCCCGATGGGCGAGTCGATGACCCGCCGGCAGAAGCTCGTGCTGATGAACGCGCTGATGCTGTGCATGTTCGTCGCCGCGCTCGACCACGCGATCATCTCGACCGCGATGCCGAAGATCCTCGCGGACCTCGGGGGGTTCCACCTGCTCTCGTGGGTGTTCACCACGTACTTGCTGGCCTCTACGGTGGTGGTCTCCGTCGTCGGCAAACTGTCGGACATGTTCGGGCCGAAGTCGTTCCTGCTGGGCGGCATCGCCGTCTTCGTCGTCGGCTCGGTGGCGTGCGCCCTGTCGCCGTCGATGCCCTTCCTCATCGGGGCCAGGACCGTGCAGGGCGCGGGGGGCGGCGTGATCTTCGCCTGCGTCTTCGCGACGCTGGGCGATCTCTTCACGCCGATCGAGCGCGTGAAGTACGTCGGCTACTTCACCGGCACGTTCACGCTGTCCGCGCTGACGGGTCCGACGATCGGCGGCTTCCTGACCGACGGCCCCGGCTGGCGGTGGTGCTTCTACGTGAACGTGCCCGTCGGCCTGATCGCCGCCGTGCTTCTCTGGTTCGCCATGCCCGCGGTGCGCAAGGGCGGACGCCTCGCCAACGTCGACTTCCTCGGGGCGCTGCTGCTGGGTTCCGCGACCACGGCGTTCATGCTAAGCCTGCTGTGGGCGCGCGCGGCCTATGGCCCGGCCGCCCCGCAGACGCTCGGGCTGCTCGGCCTCTCGCTCGTCCTCGGGGCCGCGTTCATCGCGCAGGAGCGTCGACACCCGGAGGCGATCCTGCCGCTGTTCCTGTTCAAGAACCGCGTGTTCGTGCAGGCGACCCTGATCCTGATGTCCGTCGGCGGCGGGATCTTCGCGTCGATCCAGTTCCTGCCGACGTTCATCCAGACGTCCCTGGGGACTTCGGCCACGGTCTCCGGCCTGGTCGCCACGCCGCAGGCGGTGGGGGTGCTGATCACGAGCATCGTGGGTGGCCAGATCGCCGGTCGTACGGGGCGGTACAAGCGGGCGGTGGTGATCGGATCGGCGATGGTGCTGCTCGGCACTGCGCCGATGTTGACGCTGGGCATCGGCTCGACGCCGCTGATCATCGCACTCTACATGGCGCTGATTGGGCTCGGCCTCGGGCTGGTGATGCCGATCATGTCCACAGTCGTGCAGAACTCCGTGCCGCAGGAGCTGGTCGGCGTCGCGTCCAGTTCTCGACAGTTTTTCATGTCCATCGTCCAGGTCGTCGGCGTCGCCGTGTTCGGCCTCGTCTTCACCTCCGGCTACGCCTCCGCATTCGAGGCCGAGGCCGAGGTCCGCGAGGCGCTCGCCCCCGCCGTATACGCACAGTTCCTCGATCCCACGCTCGCGCTCGACGCGGGCCGGTTCGCCGCCGTCCGCGGAGCGCTGTTGCAGCAGCCGGGCGGCGAGGCGCAGCTCGATCGCACGCTCGCCGCGCAGCGCGCCGCGGTCTCGTCGTCGACGCATCGCCTATTCGTCATTACCACGGTGATCGCCGCGATGATGCTCGCCTTCGCCGTGACGCTGCGCGAGGTGCCCCTGCGCCGCAGTTTCGGCGCGACCCCATCCGGCCGGGACCGGGCCGCCGGCCGATGCCGCACCGGCGGTCCGGTCGATCGATGACGCACGGCGGGTCGAGGCGTAGCGGTCAGCACCCAACGATCGGCGTCGTCTAGGCAGCCTCGGGGGGGCGTGCGCGACGCCTCTGGAGCGGCTCCGGCACGAACAGCCACAGTACCACCGCGCCCAGCAGCCCCACGCCGCCCGTCGCCGCCGAGGCGAGGCCGAGCGTGGCGACCGCCGTGATCGCGCTCAGCAGCACACCGGCGCCCAGCTGCCCCACATCCGCCAGCAGACGCCAGACGCCGAGGAACTCGGCGCGATTCTGCGCGGGCGAGAAGTCGGCGCCAAGGGTCATGTTGATGCCCGCCCCCATCCCGTTGCCGAAACCGGTGAGCATCGCGACGGCGACAAACAGCGGCAGCGTGGTCGCTGCTGGGATCAGGATCAGGCCGGCCGCGATCGTGATCAGGCACGGGATGCCGACCCACTTCCGCCCCCAGCGGTCCATCACGGCGCCGGTCGGGTAGAACAGCAGCATATCGATCGCACTCGAGGCGCTGAACACGCCGCCGACGGCGGCCGCGCTCAACCCAATGTGGTCGCCCCACAGCGGGATGATCGTCTGCCGCGAGGCGCGCACGACGCTGAGGCAGAGCGTGGCCACGCCGGCGGTCGCGAATACGCGGCGGTGGTCGGTGATGATGCCCCAAAAGCGCTCGTGGGCCGCGCCGTGACCCACGGTCTCCCGTCGGTCCTCGCACTCCTTGATCAGCAGGAACATGAACACGGTGGCGACGAGGGCGAGCGCCGCCTGCAGGTAGAACGAGCTGACGAGACCGAACTGTACGCCCAGGTACCCGCCCAGCAGCGGCCCGATCGCGGTCCCCACGCGGTTGGTGCCGCCGAGCAGCGACAGCGCGCGCCCGCGCACCTCGAGGGGGACCTGCTCGCTGACGTACGTGAGGCGCGCGAGCTGCCAGATCGCCCACGCGAAGCCCATGATGACCATCAGGCCCGCGAAGACCCACGGCGACTGCGTCAGCGCCGCCCCGACCGCGACGGTCAGGAGAATCGCGGTGCCGATCACCATCGCCCATCGCTCGCCCACGGAACCGACCAGGATGCCCGCCGGGATGTCGAACAGCATCATCCCGAAGCCACGCAGCGCGACGATCAGGCTCGCCAGCGCCACCGATGCGCCGAGGTCCATCGCGTACAGCGGTGTGAACGGGATCACCGCGCCCTGCCCCACCGCGAAGAGGAACGTCGGCAGATACACCGACATCCCCAGGTCGCGCAGGCGGAACGGTGGCTCCGAGGCGTGCGTCACCGCGGGATCCTACACGTCGTCATCGGGTGGGGGTAGCGCGCGGTCGTCGGTCGAGTGGCGTGCCATTCCGATATCGGGCCAAGTGTAGCGTGCGCCCCACAGGCGAGCCGTTGGTCGGTCTGTGGGCGTGCGGGAGGACAGATGACACAGGGCGATTCCATCACGATCCGGCTCCAGGACGCGGTCGCGGCCGCTGACGTTGGCGCTCTTCAACCGCTGTACGATGCGGCGTTTCCGCCGCACCTGCGAGCACCATGGGAGGAACTGGCTGCGGAAATAGCTGACGGCGCCGTGCTCTGGTGGGTCGTGCGCGATGGCGCGCGGGCGATCGGATTCGCGGAGGGGCGACCGATGGGTGATGGGGTGCCCCTGTTTCTCGAGTACATCGCCATCGACCCCGCGGGCCGGAGCCGGGGCACCGGTAGTCAGTTGATGGTCGCCGTCACGGCCGACCCCGTTGCGCTCGCTGGCGTGATCCTCGAGATCGGGCCGCTCGACGAAGGTGACGCGGAGCAGCGCCACGAGGCGGCACGCCGTCACGCCTTCTACCAGCGCCTGGGCGCGGTGGAGGTGCCGTGCGCTGCGGGCTACCGGGTGCCCGGGGGGCCCGGTGCGCTCCACCGCCTGTCGCTGCGCTGGCTGCCCGGGCGACCGGCCGTGGGCGCGCCCGCCGGTGCGCGCCTGCGCGCGATCCTCCATGCGATCGCGACGGGGGGCTATGGCCTCGACCCCGCCTCGTCGGAGTACGCCGCGCTGACCGGGGGACAGACATGTTGAGTATCGGGTCCGCACTGCAAGCGGTGGTTCTGGCGCTCGCTCAGGACGCGACAGGGGCGACGTGAGTGGACTGGGTGCAGACGGCCATTCTGGCCGCCGGTCTCGCGAGTTTTGGGTTTGCTTTCCTGACGCTGAGATCCGCTGCGGCGAAAGACCGTGAGGACCAGCTGAAGACAGGCGGCCACGAGCCCGTGGCGATGGCGCAGAGCCTGAATAGCTTGCAGGTGGCGCAGAGGAGGGGCGGTGCCGGGTGGATGCGCGGCCCTGATTTGATCACGAAGATCCGCGAGATGCATCTCGACCTCGCCGATGTCGTGAGTGAGTCTCGCCGCACCGCCGGTCAAGTCCTTGACTACGCAGGGCGGGAGACTTACTTCCGCGATCTCCTCACGGAGGACGGCTACGCCGAATCTCTTGCCGAGGCCGAAGGCTGGTACACCGACCATATGTTCGCGCTGTTCGGACGACTGTACGTTCGCGACCCTCAGTCGCTGGTGCCCCCACGCCGCATCGTGGTCTCCCGCCCGGACGACAAGGCCTGGCCGAGTAGTCTGGGGCGCTGGACCTTCCATTCTGTCGGCAAGAAATGGAATCTCGATCCAGACCCCTTCGCGGCGGTCTGGATCGGCCTGCGCAGCCGGGGGACGGGCGAGGTCTGCCTGCATTGGCGGGAGCGCGATTCGTCGACCAGTTGCCCGCATGGATCTGAATCGAAGCCGGATCGCACCGGATACACGCATTGTTGGTTTCGTCGGACCGCACGTCTCTGGATGGACGATGGGGAGTCCTCTCGGTTCCAGCTGCCGCTGTATCGCGTGGTCAGGTTCGGCCTGCCGCGATATCCGGCGCGGCGGTAGAGTCGCTTGATGTCGCCTGATCGGCGGATCCTCACGAGGGTCGGGGAACACCTCCGGTAATCAGACAGAGCACGGCTGCCTCGCGCACCTCGGACACAACAACGCCGCCCCCTAGGGCGGCGTTGTTGGCAATGCGGCCAGCCCGCCAGATGCGCGCGCGACAAACACGAGGGCCGACTGCTCGGCCCTCGTGCAGCGGAATCGCGGGAGAACCGTCGCTAGGAGCGACGCCGCATCACGTACCAGGCGCCACCGATGATCACGATCGCACCGATCGCGATGTACACGTACATCATCGTGTTGTCGGCAGCCGCCACGGCCTTCGGGGCGGCTGCCGCCGTGGCGGTGGCGGTGGCCTTGGCCGCCGCGGGCGTGGTTGCCGCAGGTGCAGCCGTGGGCGCCGCGGGTGTAGCCGTGGCGGTGGCCTTCGGCGGTGCCGCCGTCCCCGTCGGGGTCTGAGCCGCGACGTTCGTCGCGAGCGCCGTGAACGCGATCAGCGTCACGGCGATCAGGCCTCCCGCGACGATCGCGAGTCTTCGTTCAGTCCGCAGTCTTGGCAAGCGATACCTCCACTCGTATACACCTGCGCCGAAGGGAGCAGCGTGTTGGGAGCATAACATTCGTTCCTGCTAGTGGCACGGCTCGATCTGGATGCAAGGCCCCGCGGTAGAAATCCTCGGGCGCCGGCGCTCGCCGTGCAACGTGCCCCGGCGGCACCCACCGCCCGGAGGGCGGCGTGCCGGCGTTCATCGGACGGGGCGC
>SHYQ01000006.1 GCA_009692765.1 Dehalococcoidia bacterium
CGTGGGGCCGAGGGCGAGGCCGCGCCCGCGGCGGTCGGTCAACTGGAAGAGCACGTCGCCCATCGCGGCCTTGCGGCCGGTCTGCTCCCACAACTCGATCGGGTGGATCGCGGGGAGGTGCACCTCCTGCGCGCCGGCGCGGTCCATCTCCTGCCGCAAGATAGCCTCGACGTTGCGCTTCACGCGGTAGCCCAGCGGCATGAACGAGTAGACGCCGGCCATCAGTTGGTCGATGTAGCCCGCGCGTAGCAGCAGCGCGTGCGCGGGCGTCTCCGCCTCGCCCGGCGCCTCGCGCAGGGTGTGCCCGAACATCCTCGACATACGCATGGCGCGAGTCTAGGCGGGACACGCTCCGACCGCTAGGACTCGGTCTCGCCCCGAGAGCGCAGAAGCCCGCGGATGCACTCGAGGATCGCGCTAGCCTTGAAAACGACGCCGAGGCCAATCATCTGCCGCGTCACCGCGAAGGGTATCTGGCCAGTTGGGATTTCTCGAATCTCGATACGGCCGGAGTCTTCCTGTACGAACACGCTCGCAACGAGTCCCATCAGCAAGAACCGCGAGCCAATGATCATCGCTCCGTCGCGGGTGGCGTAGCCATTGCGGTTCAGAAGGACTACCGGGCTCCCGCTTGACCCGGGGAACACAGCGGCATCTATGAGGAATGCCGGCTTGCCTGCGTAATCGAGATAGGGTGGCGTAGCGGTTGCTCCGCTTCGGATCACCGGTATCAAATTGACGGCGTCGTAGATACCGATCGGGTAGCCAATGAAGGAAACGTCTTCTAATGCGTCGAGTTGCGCGAGTGCTTCTGGCGAGGCGAACTGGTCCGTGCTGAACGTACGAAAGAAGGGCGGTTGTTTCAGGTCGCCAAGGTGGTTGAGAACGGGTGCGAACGGCGCGATCGTCACATCAACATCGTCACGAGGGTGCGGATGCCACATCTGAGCGAAGTTGGGCAGGGTAACGTTGATGCGGTCGCCGAGACGCGGTGCTTTAACATCGGGCGGTTCGCCATCCGCAGCGGTCAGGAAGATATGGCCCGTCGATGCTCCGTCGACGACGTGCTTGTTAGTCACGAGGAAGACGCCAGTCTTGTCCTCGCCCCAAGTGTGCGAGACGAGAAACGCGGTGCCCACCGCGGTGCCCACGCTGGTCTCCGTTTCGATGCGGATCGTTGCGAAGAGCAACTGCTCCACAAGGGTTAGAGATTGCATGTGCGCTACTCTACAGCGGCCCCGAGCAGCGCCGAGAGCGAGCCCGCATGACTGACGCGCCTGCCGCACGCGACGTCCCTTGGCCCCCGCCCTCGCCCCAGCCGAAACCACTGCGCCCGCGCGACGAGCTCGGCCGGCCGCTGCCCGCGGGCGCCGCGACGCGCCTCGTGCTCCCCAACTTCGACGCGATGACGGCCGAGGCGTGCCACGCCGAGGCGATCCGGCTCTTCGAGGCGCGCAACTACTTCGGCGCGCACGAGGCGTGGGAGACCTGCTGGGTGCAGCGCAAGGGCACGGAGGAGGAGGAGTTCTTCAAGGGCCTCGCGCAGCTGGGCGCGGGATACACGCATTGGGCGCGCGGCAACGCCCACGGCGCGGCGGCGCTGCTGGGCCGCGCGCTCGACCGCATGGGCGTGCTCGGCTCGCCGCATCGCGGCCTCGACATCGCGCGCTTCATGCGCGACGTCGAGGCGCTGCGCGCCACCGCCGAGGCGTGCGCCGCATCGGACGCCCCGCTCACGCCCCTCGACGCGCCGCTGGCGCCGCGCGCGTAGCGGGCGCAGGCTCCCCCTGATGGTGATGCACGCATGCTGACCCACCAGCGGCTGGCGGCCGATCACACGCCCGAGGCGGTGCGTGCGCGCCTCGCCTCCGGCCCCGCCCAGAGCTACCGGCGCGACATCGTCTTTGGCGCGATCGACGGCACGGTCACAACCTTCGCCGTGATGCTGCGCGAGGAGCACGGGCTGCCGGACGGGGGCCGCTCAGCAGTGTGCGCCGGCGTCTCCACGTTCGTGGCGTTCATGCTTGTCGGCGCGGTGCTGCTGCTGGTGTTCGTCGTCGAGTTGCTGTCGCCCGGCCTCGTGCCGAGCCCGATCGTATGGAGCGCCGCGATGGCGGCGGCCGCGTTCTTCACCACAGGCGTGGCGAAGGCGTACGTGGTGCGCGAGCGCTGGCTGCGCTCGGGCCTCGAGACGCTCGCGCTCGGGGGCGGCGCGGCGCTGTTCGCGTACGCGGTCGGCCTCGCGTTCCGCGGCCTCGCGGCGGGCGGCTGAGGTGCGTCTCGCGGCGCTCGCGTTCGGGACGGTCACGCTGGTCGCGGCGTCGGTCGCGGCGCTCGCGGTGGCTGGTGTGCTCCGCCCGCGCGAAGCGCCCCGGGTGCAGGTCGCCGCGACGCCCTTCGCGCAGAACGTCGAGGCGACGCCGGACACGAGCCGCCGCGCGATCCCCGAGGAGCTGCGCGCGCGCACCGCACCGCCGCCGCGTGCCGCGACGCCAGGCGGCACCCCCGTCGTGAGCGCACCGCGTCGCACGGCCACGACGGGCCGCTGCCCCGACCCCGCCCTCACGCTCAGCACGATCCTCGAAGAGGGCGTCGGGAGCACCTCGTGGACGTTCCTCGTCACGGGCGAGTGCGCGCTGTCGAAGCTCGCGCTCGACATCCGCATCGCCACCGACCGTGGGTCGGACGCGCGCTGCTTCGAGACCCCGTTCATGCGTCGCGTGCCCACGGCTGACTTCGAGTGGAGCGACCTCGCGTGCGGGCAGATCGGCTTCCCGCCCAACACCGCGCTGATCGAGGGGTGGTCGCTCGCGGGCGGGCGCATACCGGATGGGGTGTCCGAGACGCGCCTGACGATCGTGTATCGCAACTCGCCATCGACGCCGCCCGGCCTGCCGGAGCCGCGGGGCCTGCTCTTCACGTGGAGTTGGGACGGCGGCCCCTCGACGGCGGTGCCGTGGGACGTGCTGCCGATCCTCGGCCGCTTCGTCCGCGCCGGCGGCGACACGATCGCGCGCGCGCTGCCGCTCCCGCCCCCGAACGTATCGAGGTGAGGCGCGGCGCGCTGACCCTCGGCGTTACGTGCGCCGGCCCGCCACGAGCGTGATCACCAGCGGGCGCGTCACCATGCCGTCGGGCTCGGCCTCGACCATCGCGCGCAGGTCGGCGACGAGGCCCGCGCGCGCCGCCGGCTCCATCGACTGCGTGTCCGAGTACGACTGCACGAGGTCGGCGTACTGCGCGCCGTCGTAGCGCTGGTCCCACGGGTAGCGCCACAACTGCACGTCCGTGAACAGCCCGCTCGCGCGCATCTCCTCGAACACCGGCGGCACGAGGTCGGGCGGCAGGCCGTCATCGTGCTGCTCGTCGGGGCGGTAGCGCAGGTAGATCGGGAAGCAGCGCTCGAAGAAGCCGCGGTCGGTCTCGGAGCGCACCTGGTTGGTGTCGATCACGGCGAGCACGCCGCCTGCGCGCCTCGGCGACGGGGGCGCGAGCAGCGCGTGCGCGCGCTGCATGCGCACCGCGGCGTCCACCCAGTGCCACGCCGTGGCGGCGAGCACGAGGTCCGCGCGGCCGAGCGCCAGTGGCGCGGTCTCGAACGCCGCGTGCACCACGCCGAGCCGCGGCTGCGCCCCGAACTTCCGCGCGAGGAACGCCGCCATGTTCGCGCCCACCTCGACGGCGAGCACGTGCATGCCGCGGGCGAGCAGCGCCGCCGTCGCCTGCCCCGTGCCGGGCCCGACCTCGATCGCCTCGCGCGGGCGTCCGCCGATGTACGCGAACAGGTCATCGAAGAGCGCGGGCGGGTACCCCGGCCGCGCGCGGTCGTACACCTCGGGGTGGTCGTCAAACGCGCTCTTGGGCATGTGGGGAGTGTATCCGTGCTGGTCCGAGCCGACGGGAGAGCCCGCCGTCAGTCGCTCCCCACCACCCCCGCCGCGCGCAGCACCTCGAGGGCGCGCGCGACGTCGACATCTGATTCGTGCTGGTCGATCTCGAACGTGCGCGCGGCCAGCGGGTTCGCGGCGCCGATGCGCGCGGCGAGGTCTGCGAAGTCGACGTCGCCGTTGCCGGGCGCGCGGTGGTCGGTCAGCCCGCGCACGTCGTGCAGGTGCAGCTCCACGAGGCGCGGGCCGAGCAGGTCCCACCACGCGCCGCGGTCGGTGAGCCCCAGGCGGTGGTGCACCTCGGCGTGGCCCACGTCGTGCACGTACCCCACGGCCTCGACGGGGTACGGCGCGAGCAGCGCAGCCAGTTCGTGCGGCAGCGGGATCTCGTGGTAGTTCAGCCGGCACTCGATGCCCAGCGTGACGCCGCGCCCCGCCGCCGCCTCGACGAGCGCCTCGAGGCTGCGCGCGGCCTGCACGAGGTACGGCGTGGCGATCGCGGCGCGCTCGCGCACCGTCTCGTCGACCGTGCGTTGCCAGTCCTCGGCGAGCGCGTCGCGGCGGTCGTACATCGAGCGCAACCGCCGCTCGCCGGCGAGCGTGCGCGACCCGACGCCGCCGAGGTGCACGACGACGATGCGCGTCCCCGCTTCGACCGCCAGGTCGATCGAGCGCGTGTGGTACATCACCGCCAGCGCCCGCTCATCCTCGTCGGTCGCGGCGAGGTTGAGGTCGCGGTTCCACCCGGCGGTCGGGTGCCGCTCGAGCGGGGCGGGCGCGTGCACGCCGAGCACGGGCAGCGTGCGATAGCCAAGGATCGCGCCGGCGTGCTCCGCGGTCATCGAGTGGTTGATCTCGACGCCCGCGTAGCCCAGCTCCTCGACGCGCGCGAGGAAGGCGCCCATGTCCCGCTCGAAGCGCGGCTGCATCGCCCACATCGTCGAGAGGGCGGGGAGCGGGGCTTCGGGGCGGGGCGACGAGGTCTGCGCAGTCATGCGGCCGTGTTCCTGACTCCGCCGGGAGCGCGAGGGGCGCAGCCCTCGCATCTCATTCTGGCTCCCCCTCCCGCGCCGGGAGGGGGCCGGGGGGTGGGCCGTGGCCCGTGGGGGCGCCGCGCGCTACGCCTTCGCGAGCCCGCGCTCCGCGATCACCGTGTCGAGGAGCGCGTGCGTCTGCGCGAGCACCGCGTCGTACGGGAAGTGCCCGATGACGGTGTCGCCGCGTTTGAGGTTCACCCCCAGCGGCCCGCACCACAGCCCGATGTCGGCGTCGTCCGTCTCGCCGGGGCCGTTCACGCGGCAGCCCATGATCGCGATCGTGACGGCGTAGTCCTTCGCGTACTGCGCCATCGTCTTTACGTCGCGCGCGAGTTCGATGAACGCCTCGTTCTCCACGCGCGAGCAGGAGGGGCACGAGATGATGTTGAGCCCCTCGCCGAAGTTCGCCGGCACGGAGCGGAAGCGCCCCGCCTCGATGTCCGCGATGATCTCGCGTCCGGCCGCGATCTCCTGGCCCTTGTCCTCGAACGGCACGGTGAGCGAGACGCGGATCGTGTCGCCGATGCCCTCGGACAGCAGCTGCTCGAAGGCGATGCGCGTCTTGATGATGCCGTCGGGCGGCATCCCCGCCTCGGTCACGCCGAGGTGCAGCGGCACATCCGGGCGCGCGGCGACGAAGCGGCGGTTGCCCTCCACGACCTTGCGCCAGTCGGAGTCCTTCAGCGACACGACGTAGCGGTGGAACCCGAGGTCGTCGAGGATGCGCGCGTGCTCGAGCGCGCTCTCCACCATCGCGCCGACATCGTCCGCGCCGAACTTCGCGGTCTTCTCCGGGTCGACCGAGCCGCAGTTCACGCCGACGCGCAGCGCCACGTCGAAGCGCTCGGCGATCTCGGCGATGAACGCCACCTTGTCGTGCACCGACTTGTCGCGCTCGTGGTGGTAGAGGTGGCCGGGGTTGTAGCGGATCTTGTCGACGTGCGGCGCGACGGTCGCGGCAAGACGGTAGTTCTCCTGCAGGTCCACCGACAGCGCCGCGCGCCCGATGTCGCGCGTGCGCGCGCGCACCTCGGCGAGCGCCTCGACGTCCTTCGCGGAGTCCACGGCGATGCGGATGAGGTCGGCCCCCGCGGCCTCGAGCAGCTCGACCTGGCGCACGGTCGCCTCGATGTCCTGCGTGCGCGTGGCGGCCATGGACTGCACGGCGATCGGCGCACCGCCGCCGATCGTGAGCGCGCCGACGCGCACGGCGCGGGTGGGCTTGCGGCGGGCGAGTGCCATCGGCGGTGCCTATCGCTGCGAGCGAGCCTCGGAGGCACAAGGGTACCGCATCGAGGTTATGAGCGAGCGAAGGCGACGAGGCGGAGCTAGGCGTGCGCGAGGGTCGCGAGCGAGCGGAACGCCGCCGCCAGCTCGTCGCGATGGGGGAGTCCGTCGAGGTTCACGCCTTCGCTGACGTAGGTCAGGTCGAGGCCGATCGGCTCCCCAGCGGCGTCGAAGTCGATCCGCCGGAACTCGTCGAGCTCCTCCGTATGGTCCGTGTCGTTCGCCCCGCGTGGCACGAAATCGACAGCCATCGCGTCGACGTCTCCGTCGTAGGCAATCGTGAGCCCCATGGTCTCCTTGGTGCGCGAGGCCTACCGGATCAGCGACCCGCCGCCGAGCAGCCGTCCGATGTCCGCGAACGTGATGATCACCGCCAGCGCCATGAACGCGATGAACCCGACGAGGTGCACGAACGCCTCGCGCTCCGGCGCGATGCGCTTGCCGCCTCGTGCCACCTCGACCAGCAGGAAGAAGACGCGGCCGCCGTCGAGCATCGGCAGCGGCAGCAGGTTCATGATGCCGAGGTTGATCGACAGCAGCGCGGCCAGCTCGAGCAACGGCGCGACGGCGCCCGCCGCGGTCTCCGAGGAGCGCGCGACCTCGCCGGTGGTCTGCGCGATGCCGACGGGGCCGGCGAACTGCGGTCCGCCCGCGCCCTTGAACCACCCGATCACCTCGTTGCGCGCGAGGATCATCGTGTCGGCGGTCATGCGCGTGGCCGCGGGCGCGGCGGCCAGCGGCGGCAGCGCGACGCGTTTCGTGAACGGCGCGCCGCCGGGCCCGGTGGCGACGGGCGCGATGCTGATGCCGGTGGGGCCCTCGCCCTTCGGCGGCGCCCACCGCGCGAAGACCGGGATCGTCACCTCCGCGCCGCCTCGACGCACCGTGATCGGCACCGTCGTGCCCTGGTTGAGCCGCACGAAGCGGCTCGCCTCGAGGATGTTCGTGGCGTCGCGGCCGCCCACCCTGAGGATCGTGTCCTGCGCCTGCAGGCCGGCCTCCGCGGCGGGGCTGCCCGGGAGCACGCCCGTGATCATCGCGCGGCCCTCCGGCACCTCGTGCGGCACCATCAGCGCGATCGTGAACAGCAGCACGGGCAGCACGAGGTTCACCGCCGCGCCCGACACCAGCACGATGCCGCGCTGCCACGCCGGCTTCGACTGGAACGCGCGCGGCCCGGTGTCGGCCTCCTCGCCCTCCAGGCGCACGAAGCCGCCGATCGGCAGCCAGTTGAGCGTGTAGACCGTCTCGCCGACGCGCTTGCCCCACGCGCGCGGCGGGAAGCCGAAGCCGAACTCGTGCACCGTCACGCCGAACGCCTTCGCGGTGAAGAAGTGCGCCGCCTCGTGCGCCATCACGAGGCCAAGCAGGATCAGCAGGAACAGCAACGTGCTCGTCACCGCGTTGCGCGCGAAGACGAACCCCAGCGCGAGAGCGATTGCGATCGCCCCGAGGGAGATCGCAATCTGCACCGGCCCCGCGCCGCCGCCGTCGTCCTGGGTGCCGCCGCTGACCGGCGTGCGGTCACGCCACTCGTCGTTCATGCCCCCACCCCCGCGACAACCGCTGCGTTGACGTACTGGCGGCCCCACGCCTCAGCCTCGAGGAACGCGTCGAGGTCGGCCGTGCGCACCGGCTCGTGCGCCTCCAGCGCGCGCGCGAGCAGCCGCGCGATGTCGATGAAGCGGCAGCGCCCCGCGAGGAAGTGCTCGACGGCGGCGTCGTCCGCGCCGCAGATCGCGGCGGCGGTGGTGTCGTCGCGCCGCCCGGCCTCGAGCGCTACAGCGAGCGCGGGATAGCGCGCGAGGTCGATCGCCGCGAAGTGCAGCGCGCCGCGCGCGGCGAGGTCAAGCGGCGGCGCGGGGCGCGCGTCCGCGCGGTCGGGGTAGGTGAGCGCGACCTGGATCGGCAGGCGCATGTCCGGCTCGCCGAGCTGCGCCTTCACCGAGCCGTCGCGGAACTGCACGAGCGAGTGCACCACGCTCTCGCGGTGCAGCAGCACGTCGATACGCGCCAGCGGCACGTCGAAGAGCCAGCGCGCCTCGATCGTCTCGAGGCCCTTGTTGAAGAGTGTCGCGCTGTCGATCGTCACCTTCGGCCCCATGCGCCACGTCGGATGGCGGAGCGCCTGCTCCGGCGTCACCGCGTCGAGGGTGCGCGCGTCGGCGTCGCGGAACGCGCCACCCGACGCGGTGAGGATCAGCCGGTCGATGCCCTCCGGCGGCTCGCCCCACAGGCACTGCCAGATCGCCGAGTGCTCGGAGTCCACGGGGCGCAGCTCCGCGCCGCGCGCGCGGCCGGCCTCGAGGGCGGCGCGCACCGCGGGCCCGCCCACCACCAGCGCTTCCTTGTTGGCGATGGCGACGGCCTTGCCCGCGCGCAGCGCCGCGAGCACCGGCGCGAGGCCCGCGAGGCCGCTCGTCGCGACGAGCACGACGTCCACGTCGTCGCGGACGGCGATCTCCTCCAGCGGCTGCCAGGCGATGTCGGGGTGCGACGCGTGCAGTGCGTCCCGGAACGCGTCGGCCTCGACGCCCGCGCGCGCGCTGACGGCTGCGGGCGCGAACTCGCGCACCTGCTCGCGCAGGCGAGCGATGTTGCCGCCGGCGGCGAGGGCCACGACGCGCAAGCGATCGGGGAGGCCGCGCACAACGTCCAGCGCCTGCTCGCCCACCGAGCCCGTCGAGCCGAGCACCGCGATGCGGATCACGTCTGCAGCCATCGTACGATCCAGTATAGGCACGGCCCCGCGACCAACACGGAGTCGAGGCGATCGAGCAGCCCACCGTGCCCCGGCAGCAGCGCCGACATGTCCTTCACGCCCATCCGTCGCTTGAGCGCTGACTCGAGGAGGTCCCCCGCCATGGCGGCCGCCGGCACGACGATCGCGAGCAGCGCGAGGCCCAGCGGCGCGATCCCCGCGCCCGCGAGCCGCGGCGCGAGCAACGCCGCGCCCGCGCCGAGGAGCAGCCCGCCGATGGCACCCTCGACGGTCTTGTTCGGCGAGATCGCCGGCGCGAGCTTGTGCCGTCCGAGCAGCCGCCCGGCAGCGTAGGCGCCGGTGTCGGTCGCGAACACGATCGCCAGTAGCACCACGAGCCACGCCTGCCCCTCGACGAGGTTGCGCGCGAGCACGAGGTGCGCGCCGGGGACGCCGGCGTAGAGGATCCCGCTGATCCACCAGCCGCCGACGCCGTCGCCCAGCGCATCCCACGACCACAGCAGCAGCCCGAGCGCGATGGCCGTGGGCGCGAGCAGCCACGCGATCGGGAACGCGGGACTCGTGCGCGCAAGCGCGACCAGCAGCGCCGTCGCCGCGGCGGCGCTCAGGCCCCACGTCAGCGGCGCGTCGGGCGCGACGGCACGCACGAACTCGTACGCGGCGTAGGCGAGTAGCGCGATCGCGACGGCGGCGAAGACACGCTCGGGCAGCGCGAGCAGCAGCGCGAGCAGTGGCAGGCCGGCGGCCGCGACGATCAGGCGCTGGATCAGCACGAGGCGCGGCTCGCCGTCACTCGCGCGTCGGGGGCGAGCACGGCCGAGCGGGATTCCGCTCCGCCCGTCGCATGTCTCCGTGCGGGAGCATCGAGGCGTATGTGGCGCACGGCCCATCCCCCTGCCCCCTTCCCTGCGCGGGAAGGGGGTTCTGTTGTGGTGGGGGCTGCGCCCCCACGGGCCCCGCTCCCCGCCGGGTAGCAAGCCGCGCCGCCGCGCGTTCCGCCGCTCGGGCCGCCGCGCGTGCCGCCGCTCGTTCCGCCGCGCGCGTCGCCGCGCATGCTGCGGCGAGGGTCACCGTGCTGGCAGCTCGCGAGTCCGGAGCCCCCTTCCCTTGAGGGAAGGGGGTTGGGGGATGGGTGATCCCAAAATGCAGAACCCCCTCCCGCGCAGGGAGGGGGCAGGGGGTGGGCCGCCCCCAGCAGGCGAAAGGCCGGTCGAGGTTCTGCCGCTCGTTCGCAGGCTGACTCCGGCCGGCGCACGGCTAGACCTCGAGGAGCTCGCGCTCCTTCTCCATGGCGAGCGCGTCGAGCTGGCCGACGTACGTGCCGGTCAGCCGCTCGACGTCGGCGAGGGCGCGGCGCTCGTCGTCCTCGGACACCTCGCCGGCCCGGACGGCCTTCTTCAGCTCGTCGTTGCCGTGACGGCGCGCGTTGCGCACGGAGACTCGGCCCTCCTCGGCCTTCGAGTGCACCTGCTTTACGAGGTCGCGGCGGCGCTGCTCCGTGAGCGAGGGGATCGGCAGGCGGATCACGCGGCCATCGCTCTGTGGCATGATGCCGAGTTCGCTCGACTGGATCGCGCGCATGATCGCGTCGGCCGAGGTGCGATCGAACGGTGTGATCGTGATCAGCTGCGCCTCGGGCGCCGCGAGGTTCGCCAGCTGGATCAGCTGCATCTTCGCGCCGTAGACCTCGACCGGTAGGTGCTCGACGAGCGACGTCGAGGCGCGGCCGGTGCGCACGGAGGCGAGGTCGCGACGCAGCGCGTCCACCGCGTGCTCCATGCGCTCCTCGACTTCGAGGAGGATCTCTTCGGTCACGGTCGGCCTCCCTCGCAGCGCATCCGCCCGGAGGCGGCAGCGGGTCGGTGTGGCGCGGCGCTACCCGCCGAGTTCAAAGCGCGCGAAGCGCGCGACGCGCACGTTCTCGCCGGTCTGCGCCACGGCCTCCGACACCAGGTCCTGGATCGTGCGGCCGCTGTCCTTGATGAAGGCCTGCGTCAGCAGCGCGTTCTCCTCAGAAGTGCCCACGTGCTCCGCGGGCACCGCATCCGGCGTCAGCGCGAGCGGGTTCATCGCCGCGACCTGCATCGCGATGTCGCGCGCGAGGTTGCGGAACGTCTCCGTGCGCGCGACGAAGTCCGTCTCGCACTGCACCTCGACGATCACGCCGATGCGGCCGCCGCCGTGGATGTAGGACTCGACCATGCCCTGCTTCGTCTCGCGCCCGGAGCGCTTCGCCGCGTCGGCGATGCCGCGCTCGCGCAGGATGCCCTTCGCCTTGGCGAAGTCGCCGTCCGCCTCCTCGAGGGCGCGCTTGGCGTCCATGACGCCAGCGCTGGTCTCCTCGCGGAGCCGCTTCACGTCTGCGGCGGTGATCGTTGCCATGGCTTCCTCTTCGTCCCTCGTGCGCTTGGTGCGCGTCGCGAGCCCTCGAGGGCTGCGCGCGTTGGTCGTTGCCCTGCCGCGACGGCGTCGCCGGACCGGCTACGGCTGCTCGCCGGCCTCGTCGGCGGGTGCGGCGGCCGAGGGCGGCGCGTCCGGTGCGCCGGTCGCGCGGGCCTGGAACTGCTGCTCCACTTCACCGACGGCGATGCCCTCGACGACGGCGTCCGCGATGCGCCCGGTCATCAGCTGGATCGCGCGGATCGCGTCGTCGTTGGAGGGGACGGGGAACTGGATCAGGTCGGGGTCGGCGTTCGTGTCGCACATGGCGACGATCGGCACGCCGGCGCGGTTCGCCTCGCGGACCGCGTTCTCCTCCATCGACGGGTCGACGACGAAGATCAGGCCCGGCAGGCGGCTCATGTTGCGCAGCCCGCCGAGGGAGCGCTCGAGGCGCTCGTACTCCTTCATCAGCACCATGCGCTCGCGCTTGGTGAGCCCCTCGGCCTCCATCGCCTCGTCGCCGCGCAGCACGCGGGTCTCGAGCTGCTTGAAGTGCTCGATGCGCCGGGCGATCGTGATGAAGTTGGTGAGCGTGCCGCCCAGCCAGCGCGTGTTCACGAACGGCATGCCGCTGCGCTCGGCCTCCTGCTGGAGGATCCCGCGCGCCTGCTTCTTCGTGCCGACGAAGAGCACCTGGTCGCCGGCCGACACCACCTCGCGCACCTTCTCGAGCGCGGCGTCGAGGCGCGCGACGGTCTGGGCGAGGTCGAGGATGTGGATGCCGTTGCGCTCCGTGAAGATGAAGCGCTTCATGTGCGGATTCCAGCGCCGGGTCTGGTGTCCGAAGTGGACCCCCGCCTCGAGCATCTGGCGCATGGTGACCCCAGCGGCCATGGTGTGACTCCTTCGTGTCTGCGCTGCCCGCACATAGATTTGCCCACGCTGGTGGCGCGAGCAGGGTGCCGACGGTTCGGTGGTGTTCCCCCGTAGGGGCTCGCTCAGTATGGCAGCCCCGCCGCTCCCGCGCACCCCTCGAGCGTGGGTGGTGCCCCGGGGGCCGCCTCGCGCGGCGGGTCGTCGCGGCCGCGCGATCCGCCGGGTGTGGGGGCGCAGCCCCCACGTCTCTGTTCTGTCTCCCCCTCCCGTCCTCGGGAGGGGGCCGGGGGGTGGGCTCTCCTCGCCTCCCCGCCGCCCCGGGCGATTGTGAAGTCTGGCGCGAGTTCGTACACTACCTGTCTCCCTCATCCGAGGATCAGGAGTGGCCACCGTCGGCCGACGCGTGCCGTCGAGCCCGCGCGCTGGGAGCGCACACGTGCCGAGGTACGACTACCGCTGCGAGGCGGGCCACAAGTACGAGCGCCGGGAGCCCTTCGGCTCCCCAGCGGCCCAGCCCTGCCAGCGTTGCGGCAAGCCCGCCCAGCGCCTGCTGAACCTGCCGCCACTCCTGTTCAAGGGCGGCGGCTTCTACAAGACCTCCGGGAAGGCCGGCGCCGGCCCGCGTCCCGACCGCGAGCCCGACTCCGCCGCGCGCTCCAAGACCGCGCCGTCCTCCGAGGCGGCCGAGGCGCCCAACCCCTCGCAGGCGCACGCGAGCCCCTCCGTCGAGGAGTAGGCGCGCCGTGCCGCCTCGACGCTTCCCTCGGCCCGTGGGGTAGCGGTGCGCGCCGTCGTGCAGCGCGTGCTCCACGCGCGCGTCACCGTGTCCGGAGATGGTGGCGACGACGTCGAGACCGGCGCGATCGAGGGCGGCCTGCTGGTCTACCTCGCGGTCGCGCCCGCGGACACCGCCGTCGAGGCGGACTGGATGGCGCGCAAGGTCGCCGAGCTGCGGCTGTTCGTCGGCGATGGCGGCTTCCTCGACCGCTCCGTGCAGGAGGCGGGCGGCGCGGTGCTGCTCGTGTCGCAGTTCACGCTGTACGCCGACACCCGTCGAGGCCGCCGCCCCGACTTCACCGCCGCCGCCCCGCCCGACCTCGCCGCCCCGCTCGTCGAGGCGGTCGCGGCCGTGCTGCGCGCGCGCGGCCTGCGCGTCGCCGAGGGCCGCTTCGGCGCGCACATGCGCGTCGACAGCGCGAACGACGGCCCCGTCACGATCCTCCTCGACAGCGCCGACCGCGATCGGCCTCGACGGGGGTAGGGGCGCGCAGCCGAAGCGGACCCACACCCCGGCGGAACGCGCGCGGCAGGCGCGCGTCCGGATCCGGTGTGCGCCTATTGCGCACGCCTCGGCCGGGAGCGCGAGGGGCGCAGCCCCCTCGCATTCTTTCCGAATGCTGAACCCCCTTCCCGCGCAGGGAAGGGGGCAGGGGGATGGGCCGTCCCGTCAGTCCTCGACGCCCGCGCGCCCGCTCCCGTCGAGGTCAGGCCAGCCGCGCGAAGCCGCGCGCGACGACATCCTGCACGCGGTCGGCGGTGACGCGCGCGTCCGCGTCGTGCGTCGTGTCGAGGTGCGCGCCGGGGAGCGCATGCGCCGCGACGGCGGCGGTGAACTCGCGATGCAGCACCTCCACGCGGTCGGGGATCGAGGTGTCGCGGCCCGCGTCCCGCCGCAGCGCGACCTCGAGGCTCGGGAGCAGCGTGACGAGGTGGCTCGCGGTGTCAGCGTCGGTGAGCGGTGCCAGCAGCTCGCGGTACAGCGCGGCGATGCGCGGCAGCGCGACGTCGGTGACCACGACGGCGTAGCGCATCGTCACGCACTCGCGCGCGATCGCGCAGGCGTTGCGCACCGCCAGCTCGAGTTGCTCCTGCGCCTGGTGGTCGCCCGCCCACGGGTGGCGGTAGCCCGCCTTCACCCAGTGGCGCAGCGCGTCGACCTCCACGTGCACCATGCGGTCGAAGCGCTCGCACAGCGCCTCGGCGACGGCGCTCTTGCCCGCGCCCGACGGCCCCGAGATCACGATGATCTGCGTCGCCACCTCGATGGCTACGCGGGGCGCACGTCGAGCGAGATGTCGAGGGCGGGCGCGGAGTGCGTCAGCGCGCCCACCGAGATCAGGTCGACGCCGGTGCCCGCGACCGCGGCGATCGTGTCGATGCGGATGCCCCCCGAGGCCTCGAAGAGCACGTGCCGCGTCGCCGGCCGCGCGCGCAGCTCCGCGACGATCGCGCGCATCATGTCCGGCGGCATGTTGTCCAGCAGCACCGCGTCCGCGCCGCCCATCGCCGCCGCGCGCGCCATGTGCGGCGTGTCCGCCTCCACCTCGATGCGCACGAGGTGCGAGACGCGCGCGCGCACCTCCGCGATCAGGTCGGCGGGGGAGACGCCGCGGCGCGCCGCCGCCTCGATGTGGTTGTCCTTGATCAGCACGCCGTCCTCCAGCGTGTTGCGGTGGTTGTAGCCGCCGCCGAGGCGCACCGCGTAACGCTCCAGGGCGCGCAGCCCGGGCGTCGTCTTGCGCGTGTCCACCACGCGCACCTCGCCGCCGCGCGCGGCCTCGTCGGCGTAGCGGCGTGCCATCGTCGCGGTGCCGGACATGCGCTGGAGCAGGTTCAGCGCGACGCGCTCACCGGACAGCATCGGCGCGAGCGGGCCGCTGATCTCGGCGGCGACGGTGCCCGACTCCACCCAGGCGCCCTCGGCGACGCGAGCGTCGAGCACGAGGTCGGGCGACATCTGCCGCATCACCTCGCGCACTACCTCGACGCCGCAGACGACGCCGGCCTCCTTGTAGAGCAGCGTCGCCTCGCCGGGCTGGTCGGGCGGGATCGAGGCCTGCGTGGTGATGTCGTAGGCGACTCGGTCCTCGGCGAGCGCCGCTACGACGATCGCCGCGATCACCTCATGGGCTGGATGGCCCGCGGGCAGCGCAGGACTCTGGGGACTTCGCTCGGAACCTCGAGGTGTCGTCATGCGGTGACCTCCCGCTGCCGTTCGTCGCGCAGCGTATCGCGATTGAGGTCCCGCAGGGCCTCCACGCGGGCCTCCGGCTCGCGGAACACGAGGTGGCGGCGCCACGAGTCTCGCGGCTCGGGGAAGTCCGTGCGGTAGTGCGCGCCGCGCGACTCCTCGCGCCGCAGCGCGCCCTCGGCGGCGAGGCGCGCGCAGACGAGGATCGAGCGCAGCTCGTACCCCTCGCGGTCGAACGGCTCGGGCGGCATGCCTGCGTGCCACCGGGCGAGGCGTACCGCGGTGTCGCGCAGCCCGGTGCCGTTGCGGATGATGCCCACCTGCTTCCACATCAGCGCGCGCACCTCGTCTGTCGAGGGCACGGCGTGGTCGCCGAGGGCGGGGAGCAGCGTGATCGCGCCGGCGATGAGCGCCGGCGGCATCATGCTGTCAGGTGACGCGCCTTCGCCCGCCTTGAACAGCCGCTCCACCATGCGCTTCGCGAACACCATCGTCTCGAGCAGCGAGTTGCTGGCGAGGCGGTTCGCGCCGTGGACGCCCGTGCAGGCGGTCTCGCCGACCGCGAAGAGCCCCGCGACCGTCGTCTCGCCCCACGTGTTCGTGCGCACCCCACCCATCGTGTAGTGCGCCGCGGGCGAGACAGGGATGCGGTCGCGCGCCATGTCGAGGCCGGCCTCCAGGCAGCGCGCGTAGATCTGCGGGAAGCGCGCGGCGAGCCACGACCCGTCGCGGTCCGTGATGTCGAGGAGGACGTGGTCCGCGCCGGTGCGCGCCATCTCGGCATGCTCGGCGCGCGTCACGATGTCGCGCGGAGCCAGCTCGAGGCGCGCGTCGTAGCGCTCCATGAAGCGCACGCCGTCGGTCGCGTACAGGAGCGCGCCCTCGCCGCGCACGGCCTCGGAGATCAGGAACACCGGCTGCCCCGGCAGCACCAGCGCCGTCGGGTGGAACTGCGTGAACTCCATGTCCATGACCTCGGCGCCGGCGGCGTAGGCCAGCGCCACGCCGTCGCCGGTGGAGACGTCCGGGTTGGTCGTCGTGCGGTACATCTGTCCCGCGCCGCCCGTCGCGAGCACGACGTTGCCCGCGCCGAACGACCGGCGTTCGCCCGTCGTGGACGTGAACGCCTCGATGCCGGCGGCGCGCCCGTCCTCGACGACGATGCTGCTCGCGAGCGTGTGCTCGAGGATCGTCACCTCGCGCTGTGCGAGCGCGGAGAGCGACAGCTCGATCTCGAGGCCGGTACCGTCACCGCGCGCGTGCACGATGCGCGAGGCGGAGTGCGCGGCCTCGCGCCCCAGCGTGATCTCGCCGTCGACGGTGTCGAAGCGCACGCCGTAGCGCACGAGGTCGGCGATACGGTCGGCGGCCTCGTAGCAGAGGATGCGCGCCGCCGCCTCGTCGACGAGGCCCGCGCCGGCCTCGATGGTGTCGCGCAGGTGGTCGGCGGGCGAGTCCTCCGGGCCGAGCGCGGCGGCGATGCCGCCCTGCGCGTAGCGCGTGCTCGCCTCGTCGATCGAGCCCTTCGTGACGACGAGGACGCTCGCGCCGTGCTCGCGCGCCTGCAGCGCGGCGTAGAGCCCGGCGATGCCCGATCCGATGACGACGAGGTCGTAGCGGCCGTCCCGCGCGGTGGTCATCGACGCGCCTTTCCGGCGGGAGCGAGGCTACTTGAGCGCGAGCATCCGCTCGAGGGCGATCTTCGCGTCGCGCTTGTGCTCAGCGGGCACCTCGATGCGGTTCACGACGTGGCCCTCGACGAGCGACTCCAGCACCCACGCGAGGTACGCGGGGTGCACGCGGTACATCGTGCTGCACGGGCAGACGACGGGGTCGAGGCAGAACACCGTCTTGTCCGGGTTCTCCTTCGCGAGCCGCGACACGAGGTTGATCTCCGTGCCGACGCCGATCACGGCGCCGGCCGACGCGTTGGCGACGTACTTCGCGATGAACGCCGTCGAGCCGTTGGCGTCCGCGGCGTCCACCACCTCGGCGCGGCACTCCGGGTGCACGACGATCTGTACGCCGGGGTGCTGGGCGCGCGCCTCCGCGATCTGCGTGAGCGAGAAGCGCTGGTGCACGGAGCAGTGGCCCTGCCAGAGGATCACGCGCGCGCCCTCGAGCGCCGCGGGCTGCGCGCCGCCGAGGTTGCCCGCCGGTACGCGCCAGTTCCACAGCACCATCTCCGCGTCGGGGATGCCCAGTGCGTGGCCGGTGTTGCGGCCGAGGTGCTGGTCCGGGAAGAAGAACACGCGCTTGCCCTGCGTGAACGCCCACTCGAGCACCTTGCCGGCGTTCGAGGAGGTGCAGACCACGCCGCCGTTCGCGCCGCAGAACGCCTTCAGCGCGGCCGCCGAGTTCATGTACGTCACGGGGATGATGTCGTTCGTGCCGCCGAACAGCTCGCCGAGCTCCCGCCAGGCCGAGCGCACGTCGCGCTCGTTCGCCATGTCCGCCATCGAGCAGCCGGCCTCGAGGTTCGGCAGGATCACCTGCTGGTGCGGCCCGGCGAGGATGTCCGCGGCCTCCGCCATGAAGTGCACGCCGCAGAACACGATGTACGGCGCGTCCTGGTGCGACGCCGCGTACTGCGCGAGCGCGAACGAGTCGCCGCGGTCGTCCGCGAAGCGAATGATGTCCTCGCGCTGGTAGTGGTGGCCGAGGATCACGACTCGCTCGCCGAGGGTCGCGCGGGCGGCGTGGATGCGGCGCGTGAGTTCCTCGACGGCCATCGCCTGGTAGTGCGCGGGGATGGTCGGCTGCCACGAGGAGAACGCGCGCTCCTCGACGAGCGGGATCGTCTCGATGCCCGCGTCGGTCTCGCACTGGAGTTGCGCGATGGGGAAGTAGGGGTTGGGCTTGAGCGCCGGAGCGGTCGTCATCGGAGGCCCCCGCCGTCCTGCGTCTTCGGTACGCTAACCTTTGCGTCCTGAGTACGCTAAGTCTGATGCGTCGAGAGTACGCTTACTCCTCGAAGGCGTCAATGCGGGAGAGCGCGGTGCCAGCCCGCTCGCTATCCTCTCTTCGCTCCGAAGGGCGCGCTCATGACATTCCCCTGCCCCGTCTGCAACGAAGAGCTGCTCACCCCGCGCTTCACCGACGACGGCGTGATGATCTGCCCGCTCTGCGGCGAGGAGATCGAGGCGCCCGAGGGGTGGGGCCGGCTCGACAACGTTGCGCCGGGGGCGACGGCGCCCAGCGCGAGCGGGCCCGCGGCCCCCTCCGACGTGGTGTCGCAGCTCGAGCGGGCCGCGGCGCTGCGCGACCGCGGCGCGCTGACGGCTGAGGAGTTCGCGGCGCTGAAGGCGAAGCTGCTCGCGGGCTGAGTGGCGCGTCAGGCGCGCACGGGGGAACCCACCCCCCGACCCCCTCCCGCGACGGGAGGGGGAGTCAGAGGAAGATGCGGGGGCTGCGCCCCCACACCCCGGCGGAACGCCGCAGCGGACACCCCCCCCCCGCGGAAGATCTGGCTGAGCGTCGCGAGCCTCGACGCGCCCTACAGCACCACCGGCTCTTTCGAGGTGAAGCGGTACAGCTGCGCCGGGCGGTGCGCGCCGTGGCGGCGCGTCTCGCCGGGGACCGCCTCGACGATGCCGGCGGAGAGCATGCGCTTGCGGAAGTTCCGGCGGTCGAGGGGGCGGCTGAGGATCGCTTCGTAGGTGGCTTGCAGCTCGCGCAGCGTGAACAGCTCCGGCAGCAGGCCGTAGGCGATGTTCGTGTAGTCGAGTTTCGCGCCGACGCGCGCGACCGCCTGCTCGATCACGCGGTTGTTCTCGAACGCCAGTTGCGGCAGGTCCGCCACCGCGTGCCACGCCGGCGGCCACTCCTGCTCCTCGCGCAGGCGCACCGTGGAGGCCTCGACGAGCGCGAAGTAGGCGACGGCCACCGAGGGCTGTGCGTGGTCGAGGCCGGAGCGCGTGAACAGCTGCTCGAGGTAGACGTCGGTCGCGCCGGTCTCCTCCACGAGCTTGCGCTGGGCGCGCTGGCCCAGCGACTCGCTGCCGTCCCAGCGCCCGCCGGGGAGCGCCCACTTGCCGCGCTCGGGCTCCGCGGTGCGGTGGATCAGCAGCACCTGCAGCCGCCCCTCGATGATCGCGAGGATCACGACGATCGTCGCGACGAGGGGCGGGCGCGCTTCGACGGGCGTGGTGTGCGCCGCAGGCTCCGCGGGCGTCGTCGACGGGCTGGTCATGGGGTGAGCCTACAGGACTCGCGTGTCCGAGGAGTTACACCGCGGTGCGTTCCGCACGGGTGTGGGGGCGCAGCCCCCACGACTCTTCTGATTGCCCCCCTCGCCCGCGAAGCGGGAGAGGGGCCGGGGGTGAGGGCTCCCCTCGGCGTCCGCGCGAACCTCGATGTGATGCGCCGGGGGAGATCCGCCGGGGTGCGGGGGCGTAGCCCCCGCGATCAATGCTTCATCTCCTCCCCCTCCCGCCTGGCGGGAGGGGGCCGGGGGGTGGGTTCCCGCCGCGCGTTACACCACCGTGAGCACGGGGCTGCGCGCGTCGCGGCCGCGCAGCGACCACGACGTCACCTGCGTGATCTCGACGTCGAGGAGGTCGCCGACCTGCCCCGGCGAGGCGAAGTGCACGAGCTGCCCCGCGCGCGTGCGACCGGTCGCGCGTCCGAGTTCGTCCAGCTGCTCGATCAGCACCTCGGCCGTCTTTCCGAGCAGGCGCTGGTTGATGCGCTCGGAGGAGCGCGCGTGCAGTCCCTCGATCACCCGGAGTCGCGCCTTCTTCACCTCGGCGGGCACGTCGTCGGGCAGGCGGCGCTCGGCGTAGGTGCCGGGGCGCGGCGAGTAGGCGGCGACGTGGATGACGTCGAAGCCCACGCGTTCGAGGAGCGCCACCGTTTCGGCGAACTCCGCCTCCGTCTCGCCGGGGCAGCCCACGATCACGTCGGTGGCGAGCGCGGCGTCGGGCATGCGCGCGCGGATCCGCGCCACGCGCTCCTCGAACAGCTCGACCGCGTAGCCGCGGCGCATGCGCTCGAGCATGGTGTTCGAGCCGGACTGCACGGGGATGTTGAAGTGCTCGCACACCTTCGGCTGGTCGGCGACGGCGTCGATGATGCGGTCGGTCATGTCCTTCGGGTACGACGTGAGGAAGCGCACGCGCGCGATGCCGTCGATCGCGTCGATGCCCGCGAACAGCGTCGCGAGGTCGGGCCGCCCATCCCGCCCGCCGTACGCGCCGGCGTCGAGGTCGTGCCCGTACGCCTCGACGGTCTGGCCGAGCAGCGTCACCTCGCGCACGCCGTGCCCGGCGAGGAAGCGCACCTCCGCGAGGATGTCGTCCACCGGACGCGACTGCTCGCGGCCGCGGCGCAGCGGGACGATGCAGTACGTGCAGAACTTGTCGCAGCCGTGGATCACCGGCACGAACGCCGTCGACCCGCTGGGCACGGCCCACGTGCGCGCCATGCCGCCGTCGAGGAGCGACCCGAGCTCGCCCTCGGACACGTCGCGCGCGTTTCCGGCGAGCTCGAGGATGCCGTCGAACTGCTGCGGCGGCGCCCACACGGCGACGTTCGGGAAGCGTCGACGCAGGTCGGCGGTCTTCGGCCCGACGGAGCAGCCCATCACCGCGATGTCGAACTTCGCGCCCTCGGCCTGCCGCTTGCGCAGCACGCCGAGTTTCGAGAATGCGCGGTCCTCGGCGTGCTGGCGCACGGCGCAGGTGTTGATCACGACGAGGTCGGCGTCGACGTCGTCGGGCACGGCCGTGTACCCGATCCGCTCGAGGCCGGCGGCGAGCTTCTGCGAGTCGGCCACGTTCATCTGGCAGCCGACGGTCCAGATGTTGTACGTGGCCATGCCGGATCCCTGCCCGCTCGGAAGTAGCGGTGCGCCTCGATGGCGGTATGTGGCCCTGTATGTGGCGGAGGGGGAGGGATTCGAACCCTCGGTCCCCAGAACGGAGACAGGCGCTTAGCAGGCGCCCGCACTAGACCACTATGCGACCCCTCCAGGCCGATCACTCATGCTACGGGGGCGCCTCGGACGCGGCAAGGAACGTCCACGGATCGGGCGCGCGGAGACGGCTACCGAATCTGCGAGGCGTTGAAGTGTTTGGTTCTGTTCATTGGTGGTTGACGAATACAAACGAAAGTGTATGGTTCTATTCGATGGAACTGAACCGTACAACAATCGTTTCCCCCTCGGCCCCTCGAGGCCGCCCGTCGCGGCAGGCGCTCTACGCCCGCCTCGAAGCCGAGGTGGTTGCGTTGCACGAACGCTTCGGGGGGCTCCCGGCCTACCTCGATGCCCGCGCGATCAGGCGCGCGCTGCGCGCGGAGGAGGCGCACCACTCCACTGCGATCGAGGGGAACACGCTCGTCTTGAAGCAGGTCGAGGCGCTGCTCAATGAGGGGCGCGCGGTCGGCAACAAGGAGATTAAGGAGTACGCGGAAGTCCGTGGCTATGCCGATGCCGCGGAGTGGGCCTACGGGCAGGCGCGTGAGGGGGATTGGGCTCACAGTGCCACGATCTCTCTCACCGAAGTCCGCCACATTCACCAGATCGCGATGACGCCGGTCTGGCAGGTTGATCCGCATCCCGACGCCGGTCCGGACGAAGGGCCGGGGGACTTCCGCCGCCACGACATCCGTCCGTTTCCCGACGGCATGACGCCGCCGCCCTGGCCCGATGTGCCGGCGCAACTCGCGACGTGGGTCGACGAGGTGAACGCGCTCGACCCGCGGGCCCCCACGTTTCCAGAAGACCTCGCGCGGGTGCACGCAGGGTTTGAGCGTGTCCATCCGTTCATTGACGGGAACGGTCGGACCGGACGGCTGGCCCTCAACCTCGTACTGGTGCGCCTCGGGTACCCGCCGGTGATCGTCTACAAGCGCCAGCGCGATCAGTACTTGCGTGCGCTCCGTCGCGCCGATGCCGGAGATCCCGGAGCGCTGGGCGAAATGTTGGCGCGCGCGATGCTTGCGAACCTCCACCGGCTCGTGCTGCCGTCGGTGGCCGAGGCCGATCGCACGCTGCCGTTCTCCGCGTTCGCGTCGGAGGACCTCAATGAGAACGCGCTCCGTGCGGCAGCGACACGCGGTCGATTGGCAGCCGTGCGCGGCCCCGACGGACGGTGGCAAACCTCGCGCGCGTGGGTCGAGGAGTACCGCGCCTCGCGCTACGTGCGCGGCGCTCGCGGTTGAGCGCCCGCGAAACGCAGAACGGGGCGCGGTGACGCGCCCCGTCCTCGCATCGAGCAGCGTCGAGGGCTACTTCAGGCCGGCCTTCTGCAGCACCTCGAGCATCGTCTGGCCGATGTTCGAGGGCGACTCGACGACGGTGGCGCCCGCCGCGCGCAGCGCCGCCTGCTTCGCCGAGGCGGTGCCCGCGGCGCCCGCGATGATCGCGCCCGCGTGGCCCATGCGGCGGCCGGGAGGCGCCGTCGCGCCGCCGATGAACGCCACCACTGGCTTCTTCATCGTCTTGATGTACTCGGCGGCTTCCTGCTCCGCAGTACCGCCGATCTCGCCGATCAGCACGATCGCGTTCGTGTCGGGGTCGGCCTCGAACAGCTCGAGTGCCTCGCGCTGCGACGTGCCGATGATCGGGTCGCCGCCCACGCCGACTGAGCCCGACTGGCCGATGCCGAGGCGCGTCAGCTGGTCGACCGCCTCGTACACCAGCGTGCCGGAGCGCGAGATCACGCCGACGTGGCCCTCCATGTACACGTCCACCGGCATGATGCCGGCGCGCGCGTGCTCGGCGACCGAGATCACGCCGGGGCAGTTCGGGCCGATCAGGCGCGACTTCGAGCCCTTCATCACGCGCTTCACCTTCACCATGTCGAGCACCGGGATGCCCTCCGTGATGCAGATGATCACCGGCACGCCGGCGGCCTCCGCCTCGAGGATGGCGTCCGCCGCGAAGGGGGCGGGCACGAAGATCAGCGAGACGTTCGCGCCGAATTCCTTCACGGCCTCCTCGACGGTGTTGCGGATCGGCGTGTTCTCGATCACCTGGCCGCCGCGGCCGGGCGTGACGCCGCACACGATCTGCGTGCCGTACGCGCGACCGTTGGCGGCCTCGCGCTGCCCGGCGCCGCCGAAGCCCTGCACGACGACTTTGCTGTTGCGGTTCATCAAGACTGACATCGGTGGCCCCCTACTTCCGCTTCGCGGCGGCGACGGCCATGCGCGCGGCCTCGGCGAAGCCGTCGGCGCGGCCGAGGTCGAGTTCCGACGCGTCGAGGATCTTCATGCCGGCCTCCACGTTCGTGCCCGCGAGGCGCACGACCGTCGGCTGCGGGATGAAGCCCTCGCGCTTGGCGTCCACGATCCCCTGCGCGATCACATCCGTGCGCGCGAGGCCGCCGAAGATGTTCACCAGCACCGCCTTCACGTCCGGGTCGGAGCCGATGATCTTCAGCGCCGCGACAACGGTGTCCGTGCTGTTCGCCGTGCCGATGTCGAGGAAGTTCGCGGGGCTGCCGCCCTCGAACTTGAGCGCGTCCATCGTCGCCATCGCCAGGCCCGCGCCGTTGACGAGGCAGCCGATCGTGCCGTCGAGCTTCACATAGTTCTGGATGCCCGCGTCGTGCGCCTCGAGCTCGCGCTGCGCCTCCTGCGAGCGGTCGCGCATCCCGGCGATGTCCTTCTGCCGGTAGTCCGCGTTGTCGTCGATCGAGTACTTCGCGTCGGCCGCGAGGAGCTTGCCGTCCTTCGTCACGACGAGCGGGTTGATCTCGATGATCGACCCGTCCGTGGCGTCGAACGCCTTCACGAGCGCGCCGATGATCGCCGTGGCGGGGTTGAGCAGGTCGCCCGTGAGCCCGACTTTGAACGCGAGCGAACGCCCCTGGAACGGCTGGAAGCCGCACGCGGGGTCGACGTGCACCTGGAAGATCGCCTCGGGGTGGTTGGCCGCGACCTCCTCGATGTCCATGCCCCCCTGCGCGGAGGCAATGATCACCGGCATCCCCGGCGTGTTGTCGATCGCGACGCTGAGGTAGATCTCCCGCTCGATGTCCACCAGCTCCTCGACGAGCACGGCCGACACCGGCAGCCCCTGCGGCCCGGTCTGGTGCGTCACCAGCTGCATGCCGAGGATGGACGCCGCGTGCTGCTTCGCCTCGGCGGGGGTCTGCGCGACCTTCACGCCACCGGCCTTGCCTCGCGCGCCGGTGTGCGCCTGCGCCTTGATCACGGCCTTGCCGCCGAGCTCGCGGCAGATCGCCTCGGCCTCCTCGGGTGTGCGCGCGACGCGCCCCTTCGGGACGGGCACGCCGAAGCGCGCGAGGAGCTCCTTGGCCTGGTACTCGTGGAGTTTCATGACGCCTCGAATCCGCCTCGTCGAGGCCGCGTGCGCGGCCAGCCGTTGACGTAAGGACGGCCGCCGCCAGCGGCCCGCGCGATGGTATCACCCGGAGGCTTGGGGGCTAGGAGGGAAGGCACTGTCGTCGCGGTGTCGGGAGGTGAGATCGCGGTCGAACGTAGCTGTGCCGCGTGCCCATTGCGTTTCTGGAACTGATAGAGATCATGAACTTGACTGATCAACGCTTCCAGCCGAAGATCACGTCAATCTTCCCGGCCTCCCCGCAAGGGGATGGCCGGGCTTCTTTTTCCGGACACGAGATGAACGCTCAGGACGCCTCTCCCCGGGCGATCGTATTGATCGATGCGCAGAACATGTACCGGGGAGCGCGACGAGCGTTCTTCGGAGACAACGCCGCGAGTTCGCGCGACGGGCAGTACGCCCCGCGAGCCCTCGCCGAACTACTGGCCGCTCGCCACCGAGATGGTCAGGCACGAACGCTCCTCGAGACGCGAATCTACACCGGTCGGCCGGACGGATTCGTCAACCCCAGAGGGCACGCGGCGAACGTGCGCCAGTGCCGGGCGTGGGAGGAGTCGGGCGTTGTCGTTCATCAACGCCCGCTGCAGTACGTCAACGGTCGGTCGCCTACCGAGAAAGGGATCGACGTGTCGATAGCGGTTGATCTGATGAACGCGGCGGCGTCCGGGAGATTCGACGTTGCCGTCGTGTGTTCCGCCGACACCGACCTGATCCCCGCGATTGAGGCCGTGATGAACGGCTACGCCGGCAGCACCATGGCGGTCGAAGTGGCTGGCTGGCGCGAGGGGCAGTACGGGCAGCGGATCTGGATTCCCGGCCGCGACCTCCCGGTGAACTGGCTCTACCGGGACAACTACGACGCCGTCCACGATCCGACCGACTACAACATCCGCAGGTAGCTGGAGCTCCGCGCTGCGCTGACCCAGTCGCCCAACCCCCATCCCATACCCCACCCGTGTATCATCCGCCCGCCAACCAACACCCACACACACGAGGGGGGAACCGATGTCCTCACGACAGGCGATCGAGGCCGCGCTGGCGGCGGCCGACGCCCGGCTGGACGCGCTCAAGGCGCGCATGGAGACCTACGCCGACGACAAGCTGCTCGACGACGGCGGCAAGTGGAGCGTGCGCGACTGCCTCTGCCACGTCGCCGGATCCTCGAAGGTGTCCGCGGCGGGGACGCGCGCGCTCGCGCGGCTGAACCCGCCGGCCGCGCCGGCGGCGGCGCCCGCGGGCGCCGCGCCCGCCATGAGCGTGGACGAGCGCAACCAGGCGGCGATCGCCGAGCGCGCCGGCAAGTCGATCGCGGACCTAATCGCGGAGGCCAAGGCCGGGCACGCCGCCTCCCTCGTCGACCTCAAGGGCTGGGACGACGCCACGCTCGAGAAGAAGGTGCCGGACATGCAGCCGAACCGCCCCGCGCAGAGCGTCGGCGGGAACATCCTGCGCAGCCTCGAGTACCACGAGGGCGGCCAGATGGACCGCATCGAGGGCGCGATCAACGTGCGCACGCGCTGGACGTAGCCCTCGAAGGCCAGGCGCGCTGGGGCGCGGCGTTCGAGGAATGAGGGGGCGGCACATCCCCCTGCCCCCCTGCGTGCGGTTGGGAGCGGCGCTCGGCGAAGTTGCCGCGTAGTGCGCCCTCACCCTGCCCTCTCCCACTCGACGTGGGCGAGGGTTCTGAGGAAATCTGGCCCCTCTCCTGCGAAGCGGGAGAGGGGCCGGGGGGCGAGGGCGCGCCACGGTGGAACCTCAACGCGCGCAGCGTCCGAGGACTGCGGGGTGCGGCCCACTCCCTCCCCCCTCCCGGCGCGGGAGGGGGTTTCAGAAGAGAAGGTGATGCGAGGGGGCTGCGCCCCTCGCGCTCCCGGCGGAACGGCGCGCGGTAGGCGCGCCTTGGATCGCAGCAGGGGCCGGTGGGGGCGCAGGCCCCGCAAGGACAACCCCCTCGCGCTCCCGGCGGATGCGTGCGCGGTAGGCGCGCGTCGGCGGGGACCTCGCTTCGGACGCCCCTCTCCACCGAAGCGGGCGAGGGGCCGGGGGTGGCGAGCTCCTACCGCGCGGGGAGCGCGCCCTCGACGAAGGCGGCCACCTTCTCCTCGATGCCCTCCATCCCGCCCGTCTGCGCGAGCGTGCGCGAGATCGGCGGCACGCCCCACTCGGGCGCCGGCCGCTCCGTCGAGGGCGCCTCGACGCCGTCGGTGATGCCGGAGGCGCGCGCGAAGAGCCGCGCGCGGATCACGAACGCCACGAGGCTGCGCGGGTCGGGCAGCGCGTTCACGTCGAGCTGGTGGCGCCCCACGGCGTCGGCAAGATCGGGCGGGAAGTTCCAGTGCAGCGCCAGCGCACCGCCGAGTTCGGCGTCTGTGAAGCCGAGCACCTCCCGCTCCGCCTCCGGCAGCGTGATCTGTCGCTCCGCCGCCAGCCGGATGGCGCGCTCCAGGAGCCGCGGGCGCCGCTGGTCCAGCGCGAGCCGTCCGATGTTGTGCAGCACCCCGGCCGTGAACGCCTCGTCCACGTGCTCGCGCGTCGCACGCGAGAGCACCTCGGCCAGCATGCCAACCGTGACGGAGAAGCGCCAGGCGCGCACGGGGTCGAGCACCTCGCCGCCGGGGAGCGTGTCGATCACGCAGGAGGCGAGGGTTGCCGAGCGCACCGCGCGGAACCCGAGCAGCACGACCGCGTCGCGCACGGTGGTGATCCGTCGAGGGAAGCCGTAGTACGCGGAGTTGGAGAGGCGCAGGACCTTCGCGGTCAGTGCCTGGTCGGAAGCGATGGCCTGCGCGAGCTCGTGGGCGGAGAAGCGGTCACCCTCGGCCAGCTCAAGCACGCGGAGGGCGACGACCGGGAGCGGGCGCAGCTCCATGGTCTCGTTGACGAGCAGGTCGAGTTCGGGGTTCGGTTGAACCACCCCATCCCACCATTCTGCGCGACGAACGCATACTCCCGATCTTCGGCCGAAGACCCCCGGCCGCGCAGTCCCTTCGGATGGATCGCACCCCATCGACGCGACCGTAGGGATCGCCTCGGCGGCGTCCCCTTTCGACGGATCACCGGCGCGCCTGGCGGAGGGGGTGGGATTCGAACCCACGGTCCCCGAAGGGACGGCCGTTTTCAAGACGGCTCCGTTCGACCACTCCGGCACCCCTCCGCGCCCACGCGAGCGGGATCTTGCCGCCGTCACCCCGGACTGCGCGCCTCGCTCGTTGCGATCCCCGCGCGGGCCCCGATGGGGGCCGGGCGTCGACGTCGGCGAGCGCCTCCATCATCGTGTCCCGCCACCCGTTTGCATAGAGCGGGACGCAGGGAAGCGGCGTGTCCGACCTCCCGCAACGCCGGCTGTGCCGCCGGGAGTCGACAGACACTCGTCAGCAACACGCACGCGATAACCCCGGCGGATCGCATGCTTGAAGCGGAGCGCCGCCCCGACGCGATGCCGGCGATCTCCCGCGCGTCTAGACTCGGCGGCGTCGAGGAACAGGAGAAGACGATGGCGCTCATCGGTTCAGTCACCGCCAACGAGATCGGCGGCATCTTCACCTCGGGCGCGTTCTCCGCGCCGGTCACGGCGTGCTTCGGCCTGACGGACGAGGTGCACACCAATCCGCACGCCGGGACGGACCTCGGCGCGGACGCGGGGACCGCGATCCCGTGCCTTGCGGCCGGGCGGGTCGTGTTCACCTCCAGGGCGGAGACGGGCGGGTGGTCGGACATCTTCGGCAAATCGTGCATCGTCGACCACGGTGACGGGACGCGCGCGCTCTACGCGCACATGGCGGAGCCACCGGCGCGCGCGCCGGGCGACGAGGTGGCGGTCGGCGACACGCTGGGGCTCATCGGCAACACGGGGTACTCCTTCGGCGCGCACCTCCATCTCGGCCTGTCGACGGACGCCAACCCGTGGTTCAACAAAGACACGGACGGCGGCGTCTCCCGGCTGCTCGACCCGCTCGATGGACTCGCGGCGGCGGCCCCAGTTACGCCGGCGATCCCGCCGCTCCCGGTCGAGGCGCCCGACGCGTACACGCTCGCGGCGCACCAGGCGGGGTACCTCAGCGAGAGCAACGGCCGGCTGCGCCGGATGTTCGAGGCGCGTGTGCCGAAGTTCGTGATCACGGACGAGATCGCCACTATGCGACGCCTGGAGGACGCGCTGGTCGCCGCCGCCGACGCGATCCCCTAGCTTGGGGGCCCTGCGCGGGCGCCACCCACGCTCGTGGACGCCAACGGGCCCCCCGGCTAGCATGACCCGAACCGCGACGGAGCAGCCGTCGAGGGTGGACCCGTCGACGGAAAGGCGTGCGCGATGACCTTCGTCATCACCGAACCCTGCATCGATACGACGGATCAATCGTGTGTTTCGGTCTGCCCGGTGGATTGCATCCACTTCGAAGAGGGCAAGGACCGGATCCTCTACATCAACCCGACGGACTGCATCGACTGCGGCGCTTGCCAGCCGGCGTGCCCCGTCAGCGCGATCTTCCCCGAGGCGGAGGTGCCCGCGGCCTCGCAGCGGTTCACGGCGATCAACGAGCTGTGGTACGCCGACCCGGCCGCCGCGCGCGCCCAGGTCGGCGGCGAGGCCGCCGTACCGGCGCCCGCCGCTGCCGCCGCGGCACCCTCGAGCGCCGCGCCGGCTGCGGCGGCTGCCCGCCCGGCCGCCGCGCCCGCTGCGGCGGCAGTGCCCGCTGCGCCGCAGGCGGCCGTCGCGCAGGTATCGGCCGGCCACGCTCCGCCGGCGCACCAGCCGCTGTCCCCGGCGGGCTTCGTGTGGTTCGTGCTCTTCGCCGGTGTCTTCGTGCTGATGTTCGTCGTGCCGGGACCGCCGGTCCTGCACTTCGGCAGCGTGAGCATCGGGTTGGTGATGGCCGCCCTGCTGCCGATCGACGTGATCCTCGGGGTGATGTTCATCGCTTCGCAGGTGCGTGAGCTGCACGGCTTCGCCGCGACGCACGAGCGCCGGCTCGGCGGGTGGCGCAGCCTGCGCGCGGAGATCCGCCGCAACGAGGAGTCGCGCCGCTACCTCCTCGCGGAGACGGTGCAGCAGATCGCGCGCGAGCGCTTCGCCTTCCCCAACGCGGAGTACCCCGACCTGCGCACGTACGTGAACCTGCCGGAGCCCACGCTGGCGCTGGAGCCCCGTGGCAGCGGCGACAAGCTGTTCCCCGACATCCTCACGGTGTCGTATCCGGGCAACCGTCCGGTCGCCGTCGTGCAGGTCGAAACGCGCGAGACGGTGACGCGCGACCAGGCGACGAACGTGTGGGCGCAGCTGGAGAACCAGGACGCGCCGGTCTACCTCTACGTGCCGGCGGGCATGCTCGCGCGCGCGAAGGACTACGCCGGCTCTGCGGGCATGAAGCGCGTGAAGTTCCGCACCTGGCGCTGGACGCCGAACGGGATGCTCGTCCGCGAGGACTGACGCCCCGCTGCCCTCACCGCGCTCGCCCTGCCTCGACGCCACATCGACGCCGCGTCAGCGCGGCTTCCGCAGCGCCACGAACGCCCACACCACCTCGATCACGACGAGGATCGCCAGCGGGGTGAACCAGCTGTCGAGCAGCGCCCCGCCGACGGTGGTCCGCAGGACCAGCGTGATCCCCACGGCGGCCCCGGCGAAGATCGCGCCGAAGATGAAGCTGCGCAGCACGGGCGGTATGCGATTCACGTGGGCTCGGTGCTCCCTGGGTACCGGTCGAGGGTACGCGGTCGCGGCACCGTGACGCGAGCCACGGTACGTTCGAGGACTGACGCGGGCGGCCATCCCCCTCCCCCTTCCCTGCCCGGGAAGGCGGTTCTGAACAGCGATGCGGGGGCTGCGCCCCCACGCCCCCGCAGCACGAGAGCGGGGGCGCGCTATCCGCTCCTCGCGAAGCGCCAGGGCGCACGCCCCCTTTCCGGAGGGAAGGGGGCCGGGGGGATGGGCGATCCTCGCTCCTCTTCCTCCCCCCGCCCGCAACGCCGGAGAGGGGCCGGGGGTGAGGGCTCCCGGCTTCGCGCAGGGATGCTCGCGTCAGGGCGCGATCGAGGCGGGGCCGCCGATGTTCTTGAGCGCCTCGCGGACGCTCAGGCCGCTGAGTTGCGCGGCGTGGGCGCGGACGTAGCGGCGCACGTCCTCGACGTCGGTCTTCGCGTACTCACGCAGCGACCAGCCGATCGCCTTGCGGATGAAGAAGTCGCGGTCGTCCAGGTTCGCCTCGATCGCCGCGTGCAGCAGGTCCAGGTCGGTGCCCGCCTTGAAGCGCAGCTGGCAGATGATCGCGACGCGGCGCTTCCAGAGCAGGGGGTCGTGGCTCCATCGGCGCATTTCGTCGATCATGCGCGCGCGATCGCCTCGCAGCACCTCGCCGATCAGTTTCGCCGTTTCGTCGACGAGATCCCACCACGCGCCGGTCACCACGAACTCCTCGAGGAGCGGCATCGCCGCCCACGTGAGGTGACGGCGATACGCACCCGCGTCGGCGAGCGCCAGCGCGGCGTAGCGCTCCTCGCGGTGCGTCGCCTCTCGCCATAGCGCGAGCAGCGTGTCGTGCCACGCCGCGAAATCCTCGAGCGGATGTGCGGCGAACGCGGCACGGAAGATCGGTCGCTGCACGGGGCTCGGCACCCCGTAGAACGGCATCGTCGACTTCATGTACGCCTGCATCTGCGGCGCGCGGGCCGGGTCGGCGGCGGCGCGCAGGCCCGCGCGCACCGCCTCGATCAGCGCGCGATCGGCTCGCGGCACGCTCACGCCCCCACGCGCTCGCGGATGAGCGTGGCGAGCAGGCTGCGATGGCACTCCTCGTCGGGGTGCGAGCCGCACAGCAGCGTCACGCCGGTCGTCGTCGCCATGCGCGCGGCCCAGTCGAGGAGGTTCAACCGCTCGAGGATCTCCGCGCGGTAGCGCGCGGCGAAGTCGTCCCAGAGCACCTCGTGCGCGTTGTACGCGTCGAGCAGCGGGTTGCTCGGCCCGAGCGCGGGCTCCCACTGGTCGACGGCGCCCTTCGCGATGCCGCGGGGCCAGCGCCGCATGATCAGCAGCCGCGGGTAGGGGTCCTCGGGCGGGTGGTACACCGACCCGAGCGCGATGCGTACGGTCGGGCGTTCCGCGGGCGCGCCGGTCATCGCGGCACCGGGTCCGTCGAGGCCGTCGCGCCCCACGCCGCCCCCACGTGCGCGAGCAGCCCCGGCTGTCCGAGGTCCTCCGCGCCGAAGAGCGACGCGATCGCCATCAGCTCGCCGGCGTGCGCGAAGCAGTGCGCGGCGCTGCGCGACAACTCCGCGCCGATGTTCGTCGTGGCGAGCGGGCGCGCGAGGTCCGCGCCGCGCAGGCCCTGGAGGTACGGCGTGGTCGCGGCGCGCGTGCGCGCGAAGGCGGCGGCCGCCGCGTCGAAGTCGGGGACGCCGCGCGGGTCGCCGGTCGAGACGTGGGCGGCCTCGAGCCAGGCGTCGCGCGGGTGGCCCTGCGCGTGCACGTTCCACACGCGGTCCTCGTGCTCCGCGATGTGCGCCAGGGTGAACGCGCCGGGGTTGAGGCGGTCGAACGCGCCGAAGCGCGCGGGCGCGGAGAGCACGGGCGCGACACGCGCCACCTCGTCGTACGAGTCGAGGAGCAGACGCGCGACGAGGGGCACCTCGGGCGATGGCGCGGTCGCCCGCTCGATCGGCGTGGCGTCGTCGGTGGGTGTGGCGCAGCGCGCGAGGCGGCCGGGCAGCCGTACCTCGTCCGCGCCCGCGAGCGAGGCGATCACGGACAGTTCACCCATGTGCACGAAGAGATGCGCCACCGCGCGCGCGACGAGGTAGCCACGCGCCTCCGGCCCGTACCGCGTGTCGACGCGCGTCGCGAGCGAGGCTTCGTCGCAGCCCTCGAGGAAGCGCGTGGCGCCGTCCGCGACCTCGACAAACGCCGCGCGCGCCTCGACGAACGGCGTTGCGAGCGGGCGTGCCAGCGTGGCGGCTGTCTGTCGCGCGGACCAGTCGCGCCCCCACGCGCGCGGCTCGCCGCCGGCGGCGAGGACGTTGATCCACTGGTCGTAGGAGGCGGCGAGGTGCGCGGCGATCCAGCCCGCGGCGTTCAGCCGCCCCCACGGTCCCCCTCGACCCGGGTCAGGCACGCGGTCGAGCGTGGCGACGAACTCGTCCTGAGCGTCGAGGAGCAGGCGGACGGCGAGCGGCGGAGCGGTCACGTCGGGCAGTCTACGACACGCCCTCGTGGGACCGGGTCGCCGCGGCGCGTTACGCCGCGCGGCGACGGCGTGCGAGCGCCGCGAGGTACGGCGAGGGCGCGTAGCCCGCGGGGAACCTGGGCTGGCGCGTGGGCGGCGCGAGGCGCGGGAAGACCGTCGAGGTGAGGGCAGCGCCCTCCGCTTCCACGCCCAGCGCCTCGGACGCCCACTGACGGAGGAGCGTGAAACCGGCCACACCGATGATGAAGCCCAACGCGACGATGAAGCCAATCTGAGACGGCATTCCCGTTACCCCTGTCACCCGGCGGCGACTCGCGCCCGCCGGGACCGCCCGCCCGGTCCGTGAGGAGTGAACAGAACGCCTGTTCGCTCGTCGGGGGGACTGTAGAACGGGCGTGCTATCGCCGTCAAGGGGTGTCGCGATGCCTCGGGCCGCCGTCGAGGACTGCTGGCGCCGCCGATCCCCCGCCCCTTCCCCCCTTCCGAGGCGCGCTCCCCGCGCGCCGTCCCGCCGGAGCGCGACGGGCGCAGCCCCTCGGATCCGGTTGCTGTCCCCCCTCCCCGCGCAGGGGAGGGCCGGGGGTGGGGCCCTGCGCGGCGAGCACCTCGATGCCACGCGCATGTATGCGCCCCGTATGCGTTACTAACGCCATGCCGACCGAGCAGGAACTCATCGCGCAGCGGCTGGAGAAGCGGGAACGCCTGCTCGGCCTCGGCGACCCGTATCCGCCCCGCGTCACGCGCACGCACACGGCAATCGAGGCCCTCGCCGCCCTCGAGGCCGCCCCCGCGCCCGCCGCGGGCGCCGCACCTGAGGCCGCCGAGGCCGGCCCCGCCGCCACCGTCGTCGGACGCGTCACGGCGCAGCGCATCATGGGACGCGCGGCGTTCCTCGACCTGCGCGACGACAGCGGGCGCATCCAACTGCACTTCCGGCGCGACGCGCTCGCGGACTTCGCCAACCTCGCCCTCGTCGACCTCGGCGACTTCCTGGAGGCCAGCGGGACGCTGTTCCGCACGCGCACCGGCGAGCCGACCGTCGCGGTGACGGCGTGGCGAGTCATCACCAAGACGATCCGCCCGATGCCGGACGCGTGGCACGGCCTCACGGACGTCGAGACGCGCTACCGGCAGCGCTACCTCGACCTGCTCGCGAACGAGCGCGCGCGGGAGATCGCGCGGCAGCGCGCGCTCGTCGTCGCCACGATCCGCGGCTTCTTCGCCGGACGCGGCTTCATGGAGGTGGAAACACCCGTCCTGCAGGACCAGGCCGGCGGCGCCGCCGCGCGGCCGTTCGTCACGCACCACAACGCGCTCGACCGCGACCTCTTCCTGCGCATCTCGCTGGAGCTGTACCTCAAGCGGCTGCTCGTCGGCGGCTTCGAGAAGGTGTTCGAGATCGGCCGCGTGTTCCGCAACGAGGGCCTCTCCACCCGCCACAACCCGGAGTTCACGCTGCTCGAGTCGTACGAGGCGTACGTCGATTACGAGCACGTCGCGCGCATGGTCGAGGAGCTGCTCGCCGGCGTCGCGACCGAGGTGCTCGGCGTCACCGAGGTCGCGCACGGCGACCATCGCGTGAGCCTCGCCGCGCCGTTCGCGCGCACGACGTACCGCGTGGCGCTCATCGAGCACGCGGGGATCGACTACACGCGCTACCCGACGCGCGACGCGCTGGCCGCGCTCGCCGAGGAGCGCCACGTCGCGTTCGCGCTCGACGCATCGTGGGCGACGATCCTCGACGCGCTGATGTCGGAGTTCGTCGAGCCGAAGTTGATCCAGCCGACGTTCATCTTCGACTACCCGACGGCGCTGTCGCCGCTGGCGAAGAAGAAAGCGGACGACCCCGACACCGTCGAGCGCTTCGAGCTGTTCGTGCTCGGCTACGAGATCGCGAACGCGTACTCCGAACTCAACGACCCCATCGACCAGCGCGCGCGCATGGAGGAGCAGGCCGCGAAGCGCGCCGCCGGCGATGACGAGACGGAACTCGTCGACGAGGACTTCCTCACCGCGCTCGAGCACGGCATGCCCCCCGCGGGCGGCCTCGGCATCGGCATCGACCGCGTGGTGCAGCTGATCACGGGCGAGCACTCACTGCGCGAGGTGATCCTCTTCCCGGCGATGCGTGAGCGCGCCGGCGACGCACCCGCACACCCGGCACCCCTCGAGGGCCCCGCGGAGTGACGGCGTTGGTGGCGCTGCGCGAGGATGTGCACATCCACGCCGAGCCCGCGGCGATCCAGCGGCGCATCCTCGCGCTCGACTCGTACCCCGACTGGCTCGGCCCCGCGTTCCGCGCCTACACCGCGGACGGCGAGGGCTTCGCGTTCCACCTCGCGGTGCCCGCGCGCACGGAGCGCGCCCGCCTGCGCCGCGCGGGCATCGAGGACGGCGCGGTCACCTTCGTGCGCGACGGCGACGGAGCGTACGAGTCGCTGACGTGGGCGCTGCACGCGGAGCGCGCGCGCGAGGTACACGTCACGCTGGAGGCGACCTACCGCCCGGCGGGCGGCCTCGCCGGCGCGTTCCTCGAGACGCTGTTCCACCGCCCGCACCGCGCGCAGGCGTTCCGCGACGCGCTGTGGCGCCTCAAGCACCTGCTGGAGGCCGCGCGCGCCTCGGCGGCGCGCGCGTGACCGGGCGTTTGAGGACTGTGTAGCGCGGCCCACCCCCTTCCCGACGCGGGAAGGGGTTCAGAAGAAGAGGGTGGGTCAACTTCCCCCCCCGGCCCCCTCCTTCCAGGAGCGGGAGTTGGCGAGCGCGTCGCTTCACTCCGCCTCGAGCAGCCATGCGGCCCAGGCGCCGTCGCGGTTGTCCGTCCGCGCGCGGGGAGCGCCGCGGTCAAAGCCCCCTTCCCGCGAGGGAAGGGGGTTGGGGGATGGGAGAGATCCCCTTCCCTTTTCAGAACCCCCTCCCGCGACGGGAGGGGGCAGGGGGTGGCCCGTGCCCGTGGGCACCTCGCTACTCCCGCGCGTGGCGCCCGTCAAGGCGCGTTGTGACGTTCCCCGCGCGCGTTCCGCAGGGGCATGGGGGCGCAGCCCCCCATGATCTTTCTCTGATCTCCCCTCGCCCGCGCAGCGGGAGAGGGGCCGGGGGTGAGGGCTCTCCTCCGCGCCCGCACCTCGACGCTTCCGCGCATAGCGCCCGTCGAGGCGCGTTGTTACGCTCCGCCACACCGAGGCCGCACGAGGAGCGCCATGCACCGCCACTTCACGGTCACCGGCTTCGTCTCGCACGACGGGCGCACCGCGCTGCACTGGCATCGACGGCTGGCGATGTGGCTGCCGCCGGGCGGGCACGTCGAGGCCGACGAGGATCCGCTGCAGGCGGTGCTGCGCGAGGTGCGCGAGGAGACCGGCCTCGACGTCGACGTGCTCGACCGCGCGGCCTTCGCGTACGCGACGCCGCCGCAACTGCCGCCGCCCGCGGCGATGGCGGTGTACGACATCCCGCGCGACGGCATCCTCGACGAGCCGCATCAGCACATCG
>SHYQ01000056.1 GCA_009692765.1 Dehalococcoidia bacterium
GCACGCCGCCGACCTCGACGCGGCGCGTGGCGCCGCCGCTCAGGAGCACGACGGCGCCGTCCGCGGAGAGCGCGACGGCGAGCGTGCCGCCGTCGGGCGCGAAGAGCACGCGCACGGGGCGCCCGCCCACGTCATGCGTCGCGAGCAACACCCCCTGCGCGGAGAAGAACTGCACCGCGCCGCCCAGCGACCCCGCCGTGGCGACGCGCCCGTCCGGCGCCGCCGCGATCGTCTCCGGGACGTGCGAGACCGCGACGATCCGTCCGCCGATGCTCAGCGTGTCGTCCGCGGCGTGCGCCACCGCGAGCGCGCCGTCGGGCAGCCGGACGATCGCATGCGGCCACGCACCCGCGGGGAGGGAGGCGCCCTCGTGCCAGTCGGCGATGCTGAAGCGGCGCAGCCGGTCCGTGCTGCGATCGGTGACGTACAGCGTGTCGCCGCCGAGCGCGACGCCGTGCGGCAGCCCGCCGACCTCGAGGGTGCGCGTCTGGCCCGTGGCCACGTCGACGACGGCCAGCGCGCCGGCCTGCTCGAGCGACGCCACGATGCGGCCGCCGGGCAGCGTCGCGATCTCGTGCGGGCCGCCGGCGAGGGGGATGCGGCGCGCGCGCGCGGGGTCGCCCGTGTCGGCGAGCACTAGCGCGTGGCCACGCAGATCGGCGATCGCCAGCAGCGCGCGAGGTGGTGCAGGCGGTGCGCTCGTACGCAGCGACCACCCGCCCGAGGTGAGGGCGACCGCCAGCAATGCAAGCACGAGGAGTGACGAGCCGCGGCGGGCGGCGCGCATCAGGCGGTGCGCTTCGAGGCCGACCCGTTCAGCGCCGTGCGGGCGTCGTGCAGCCGCTCCCGCGCCATCCGCACGAGGCCGGACTGGCTTGCCGCCTGGGGCGATCGTGTCGCGATCTCGAACCACCGGGCCGCTTCCAGCGCGTCGCCGAGACGGAGCGTGAGGTCGCCGATCAGGTAGGCGGCGCGCAACGCGCCCTCCGCGGAGATGGTCGTGTCGCCCTCGAAGGCGGAGCGATAGGCGTCGCGGGCGTGCAGCAGGATGTCATCGCCAACCTCGGCGCCGACGCGGAATGTGGCGTTCGAGCTGGCGCTCGTGATGATCGTCCTCGTGTTGAACGCCGTCGCGATCGTCGCGCCGGTCACGTTGCCGGCATTCGCGTCGTGCGCGAGGTTCAGCGTGACGCCGAGCGTGGAGAACGCGACCGCCTGGGTCCCGTTCGCGCCCATCGCGTTCACCGCCACCGACTCCGTCTGCGTGACGGCGCCCGCGGTGAAGGACAGCACGAGGTTGCCGCCCGCCGCGGTGAGCGTGTAGGTGGTGCCCCCCTCGGCGCTGCCCACATCGATCGAGGCTACCGACACTGTCGCGCCGTTCGCGGTGGCCGTCTGCGCGTTGGCGGTGCCGGTGGCCGTGTCGGACACCGTCAGCGACCCGTTGAGCAGCTGCTAGCCGTTGAAGCGCGTGCGCAGCGCGATATTGTCGATCTCCGACCGCAGCGCCAGCATCTCGTCGCCCATCGCCGTGCGGTCGCTCGCGGAGAGGGTGGTGTTGCCGGCCTGCACGGTCAGCTCGCGCAGGCGCTGGAGGATCGCCGTCGTCTCGTTCAGCGCACCCTCGGTCGTTTGCAGCATCGAGATGCCGTCCTGCGCGTTGCGCTGGCCCTGCTGCATGCCGCGGATCTGCGCGCGCATCTTCTCGGAGATGGCGAGGCCCGCGGCGTCATCGGCGGCGCGGTTGACGCGCAGGCCGCTCGACAGCTGCTCGAAGAGGCTCCCGAGCTTGCGGTTGGTGACGGAGAGGTTTCGCTGCGCGTTGAGCGCGGCGATGTTGGTGTTGATCTGCAGCCCCACGGCGGCCTCCTTGGCCTCGTAGCGCCGCCGCGGCGTCCTTGCCACGACGTCCGCAACGCCCATGGCGCTGCGACGCGAGCATCATCTCTGGTTTGCGGACGCGCTCGATGCGGGAGACCCCGCCCTGCGGGCCGGCGCGTCCCGCATAGCCAGGCGCGCGCACCCGCGGGCGCGCCTCGGCGACTGCCTAGTGGCGCCGCGTGCTAGGGGAACGAGGGGGAGATGGGGTGGGTGAGGGGATTTGAACCCCCGATCTTCAGGGCCACAACCTGACGCCTTAACCGCTAGGCCACACCCACCATCGAAACGTAACGAGGACCGTGCCTCGCCGAGTCGGGATCGTAGCACCCGCTGCCGTAGGACGCCCCGTCGAGGCGTGAAGCCGACGTATGACGTCGAGGGAGGCGCGTCGCTACGGGGTCGCCTCGGGGGCGGCCGTCGCGGGAGGCCTCGTCGCCGCCGCGTCCGCGGTGGGCCCCATCGGTCCAGCACTCGGCGCACCAGAACTCGGCGCGACGGCGCTCGGCGCGACAGCGACGCGGGGGCGCGCGCCGCCGAGGATCGCCGAGAGGTACTGCTTCGTCTCGAGCGGCAGCTTCGCCTCCCAGCCCTCGCCGTGCGCGGCGACCAGCGCCTGCACCCGCCCGAGGCCGGCGTTGTACGACGCGAGCGCACGTCGGACGTCGCCGTCCCACGTGGCGAGGTGCCCCTGCATCGTGCGCGCCCCCGCCAGGAGGCCCTGGCGCGGGTCGGATCGCGCGACGCCGGGGTAGAACTGCGGCATGAGCTGCGCGATGCCCTCGGCGCCCGCGGTGGATCGACGCAGGCCGTAGACGACGTCGGGCGCGAAGCCGGACTCCTGCTGGATCTGCCGTTCGAAGAGCGCGCCGTAGCCGGGCGCGATCACCTGGTCGCCGAGCTGGCGGCTCATCGCGCGCCAACCGAACGCGTCCGCGGAGTCCCCCGTCGCCTGCTGCGCGAGCAGCGCCGCGAGGCGGTGCGGCGCGATGCTGCCGTCGGCGGTGGGGGGCGCGGTGCTGCGGCGCAACGCGCCGCCGTCGCGCAGCGACGCGACCTCCGCGCGGATCTGCGCAACCTCGGCGCGCGGTCGGCTCAGCTGCGCCTGCAACGTCGCGGCGAAGCTCGGCGTCGTCGCGCTGGGCGGCGGCGTCGAGGGGAGAGCGGGGACGGCTGTCGTCGCCTGGACGGCGCCGACCGGATCGATCGCCACGCGGCCTCTCCCATCTGGCTCGTCCGCAGGGTCTGCCTCGTCAGCCTAACGGCGGCGCACGATGCATCCGTATGCGGGAACCCCCCCCCCGAGTGATGCGCCGCGCGCCCGCATGTCTGGCGACGCCCGTTGGTCGCGCTCACACGCTGCGCGTCCCCCTCGCGCGATCCGATCGCGCCTGCCGCCCGCGTTCCGCGGGGCGTGGGGGCGCAGCCCCCACATCTCCTCTGACCCCCCTCTCCTGCGAAGCGGGAGAGGGGCCGGGGGTGAGGGCTGTGCGCTTCACGTTGTGGGAGCCGAGCGCGCCTGCTGCACGCGTTCCACGGGGCCGTGGGGGCTGCGCGTTCACTTTGTGGGATCGGAGCGTGCCCCCTGCACGCGTTCCGCGGGGCGTGGGGCGCAGCCCGCACATCTCCTCTGACTCCCCTCTGCTGAGAAGCGGGAGAGAGGCCGGGGGTGAGGGCTTTGCGCTTCGCCTCGCGCGATCCGAGCGCGCCTGTAGCGCGCGTTCCGCGGGGCGAGGAGGCGCAGCCCCACATCTCCTCTGACCCCCCTCTCCTGCGAAGCGGGAGAGGGGCCGGGGTTGAGGGTCCGCACTTCACTTGTTGGATCCGAGCGCGCCTGCTGCACGCGTTCCGCGGGGCGTGGGGGCGCAGCCCCCACATCTCCTCTGACCCCCCTCTCCTGCGAAGCGGGAGAGGGGCCGGGGGTGGGGGCTCTGCGCGTCCGCCTCGCAGGATCCGAGCGCGCCTGCTGCACGCGTTCCGCGGGGCGTGGGGGCGCAGCCCCCACATCTCCTCTGACTCCCCTCTCCTGCGAAGCGGGAGAGGGGCCGGGGGTGAGGGTTCCGCGCTTCCCGCGCAGGGAAGGCCAGGGACGCTCGCTCGACGCTAGACGGCGTCCGCGATCGCGCGGTACTTGCCGCCGAAGAACACCAGCGGCGCGCCCTCCGGCGTCCCGCTGTGGATCGCGACGACGCGCCCCAGCACGATCGTGTGGTCGCCGCCCGAATAGCGTTCGGTGATGCGGCACTCGACGGCCGCCAGCGCACCGTCGAGGAGGGGGACGCCCGTCGTCCCCGCGTGGTGCGGAAACCCACCCAGCTCCGCCGACTGCTCGCTGTGACGCGCGAAGAACTCCGACGCCGGCTTCTGCTCCGCGGCGAGGATGTTCACCGCGAACGCCTCCGCGACCTCCAAGAACGGGTGCATCGAGGCGCTGCGGTCGACGCAGACGAGCAGCATCGGCGGGTGCAGCGACAACGAGGTCACGGCGTTCGCGGTCATGCCGCGCTGCTCGTGGCCGACGCGCGTCGTCACCACCGTCACGCCGGTGGCGAAGCGCCCCATCACGTCGCGAAACTCGCGCGAGTCGATGAGATCGTCCTGCATGCGGCCCTCCCGCGCGCCCACCGAGTGGTCGAGGAGGCCGATGGTAGCAGGGTTCCCCCACCCCAGCGGAGACCGGCGCGCTAGCGGTGACCGCCGCGGGCAGGCAGGTGCAGCGCCAGCGCGCCCGCCGCGCGCAGCGCACCCGCGGCCTCTGCCCACCGTCGCGACACCGCCCCCGGCGTCGGACGGCCGGCTGCCGCCGCGCCCACCTCGAGGATCGCCGCCACCGCGCGGCGCCCGTCGATCGCGCCGAGCAGCCGCCTCGTGAGGGGGTCGCCGCCCAGGGTGACGTCGCGCTCCTCGCCGAAGGAGAAGCGGAGCTCGTTGCCGGGCCGCTCCAGCGCCGGCGCCAGCATTTCGCCGAAGCCCCAGGAGCACCACGCGGGCACAGCGGCGCCGTCGCCGGAGGCGATCGCGGGTGGCGTCGGCGCCACCGCTCGCGACGCGTAAAACTCGTGCTTGCGCATCGCGCCGTGCAGTAGCTCGGCAACAGCGTGGCGCTCCGCCTGCGGCAGGCGCTCCGCGTGGCCGTCGCGCAGGTACGTGGAGGGCTCGTAGCGGCGCGGGATGGAGAACTCACGCAGCGCCATCGCCACACCATCGAGCCACTCGTAGACCTCGGGCACGGTGTACGGACGGTCCTGCGTGTGCAGCAGCAGGTCGTAGGCGCCTGCGTCCGTCGAGATCTCGCCGCGGAACTGCGCCGGGTCCGTCAGCGGGCGCAGCGCGCGATGGTCCGGCGGCAGCGCGGCGAGCGTGGCGCGCATGATGCGCAGCCGCTCCACCGGCGGCAGCGCCGCCGGGGCGAGGCGGCGCAGCAGCGCCTGCATCTCGTACACCGGCTCTCGGCCGTAGCGCGCGTAGACCATCACGCCCAGACCGCCGTCCGGCTTCAGCACGTCGCGCAGCGCCGCCAGGCCCACCGCGGGCGACTCGAGGTGGTGCAGCACGCCCGTCGTGACGATGAAGTCGAACGATCCGAGGCCCAGCGCGGGGGCGTCCTCCAGAGACGCCTCCACGAAGCGCACGCCATCGAGGCCGCGCAGCTCCGCGCGACGGCGCGCGATCGTCAGCGATGCGGACGAGAAGTCGAGCGCGACCACCTCAGCGCCCGTGCCGCGCAGCTGCTCGGCGAGGAAGATCGTGTTGTCACCGGTGCCGCACCCGGCATCGAGGACGCGGAAGTCGCCGTCGAGGTGGCGCGCGCCGCCCCAGAACACCCCGAGGACGCGCGGCAGCTCGACGAGCGAGGGCTGCCGCAACTGGTCGAGCTCGCGCTCGGGGTCGCGCGGGGGGTACGGCAGCACCTCGTACTGTTGCTGCACGGCGGTGAGCACGGCCATCGACACCCTCCCGGCTTTCCCGCCGGCGCGCGCGGACTGCACCGAGTGTGGCCGCTCGGCGGCGGGGCGCGCATCGGGGTTTCTCCCCGGGGCGGCGGCTACGCGAACGCCGAAGGCCCCCGCCTTGCGGCGGGGGCCTCCACGGGCGTGCGCTCGAGCGGTGCGCGCGTCCGGCGTGACCGCGGCTACTGGCCGCGGATCAACGACAGCACCGCCTGCGGGGCGGAGTTCGCCTGCGCGAGCACCGAGATGCCCGCCTGCTGCATGATCTGCTGCGTCACCCTCTTCGAGGACACCTGCGCGATGTCCGCATCGCGGATGCGCGACTCGGACGCGCTCAGGTTCTCGACCGAGACGCCGACCGAGTTGATCGCCGTCTCCAGCTGGTTCTGGCGCGCACCGAGCTGCGCGCGGAAGGTCGAGACCTGCCCGATCGCGGTGTCCAACGAGGCGAGCAGCGTGTCCGCCTTCGCCGTGGTCGAGACCGCGGAGTTGTTGGCCACCAGCGCACTGAGGAAGCCGCCGCTGCCGAGCGCCGACGTCCGCATGTCCGTAAACGCTAGCGACACATCGTCACCCACCTGCGGGCCCACGCGCCACGTCGCGTTCGAGGATGCGCTCGTGATGAGCGTGGAGCCCGCGAAGTCGATCACCATCTGCGCCGCGGTGGCGGCGCCGGCGTTCGCGTCATGCACGAGGTTGAATGACACGCCCAGGTTCGAATACGTGACCGTCTGCGTCGCGTTCGCGCCCAACGCGATCAACGTCGCCGACTCCGTCTTCGTCAGCCCGCCGGACGTGACCGAGAGGTTGAGCACGGCGCCGCCGCCGCTGGCCAGCGCGTACGTGGCGCCGCCGATGGCGTTGCCGACGTTGATCGCCGCCACAGAGACGGTCGCGCCGTTCTGCACCGAGGTGTCGGCGTTCAGCGTGCCGGTCGCCGTGTCGGTCACCGCCAGCGAGCCGTTCAACAGCGTCTGGCCGTTGAAGCGGGTCCTCACCGCGATGTTGTCGATCTCAGAGCGCAGCGCCACCATCTCTTCGCCGATCG
>SHYQ01000057.1 GCA_009692765.1 Dehalococcoidia bacterium
GCTCGTGGTCTATGCGAGCTCAGCGGACCCGGTGTGGCTCGTACTGGCGGTGGTGGTGCTGATCGGCATGGCGCTGACCGGCACGAGCATCCTCCTCGACCGGCGAGGACACTAACGCGCGTATGACCACCGCGACCCCAGCCGACGTGAAGCGCTACCGCCGTTACCTCAACGAGGAGGTGGACGGCCTGTACATCTACCAGCAGCTCGCGGAGATCGAGCAGGAACCGCAGCTGAAGGACGTCTACCACCGCCTCGCGGAGACGGAGACGCGGCACCTGCTGCTCTGGCAGGAGCAACTGCGGAACGCCGGGGCGGACGCCACCGCCGGACGCCCCTCGCGACGCGCGCGATTCATGATGTGGGCCGCGCGGAAGGGGGGCGTCGACCTCGTGCTGCCGGTGATCAAGGCGTTCGAGAACGACGCGACGGACATGTACGCGGGCGACCTGATCGCCGAGGCCGCAAAGTTGCCGCAGGACGAAGCGGCGCACGCGCGCATCTTCGACGCGCTCTCGAGGTCGCGCGAAGGCGTGCACGGCTCGGTGATCGGCCGCATCGAGTCCCGCCACCGCGCGCTCGGCGGCGGGAACGCGCTGCGCGCCGCCGTGCTCGGGGCGAACGACGGGCTGGTCTCCAACCTCGCGCTGGTCGCCGGCTTCGCGGGCGCGGCGCCGCGGCAGGGCGCGATCATCCTCGCGGGCGTCGCCGGCCTGCTGGCGGGGGCGTCGTCGATGGCCCTCGGCGAGTGGATCTCCGTCACCTCCTCGCGCGAGGCCGCGGAGGCGCAGATCGAGGCCGAGCGCGAGGAGCTGCGCCTCGACCCCGCGGCCGAGGAGGAAGAACTCGCGCTGATCTACCAGGCGAAGGGACTCCCCCGCCCCGAGGCGGAGCGCCTCGCGAAACTCATCATCGCCGACCCGGAGCGGGCGATCGCCACCCTCGCGCGCGAGGAGCTGGGCATCGTTCCGGAGGAACTCGGCTCCCCGTGGATCGCGGCCGTCGTCTCGTTCATGCTGTTCTCGATCGGCGCGGTCGTCCCCGTCATCCCGTTCTTCTTCGGCGCGGGAGCCCTGCACATCGCCGTCAGCGCCGTCGTCTCCGCGCTCGCCCTCTTCGCCGTCGGTGCCGGGATCACCCTGCTGACGGGCCGCAGCATGCTCTACGGCGGCCTCCGCCAGCTCATCCTCGGACTGCTGGCGGCAGTACTCACCTTCGTGCTCGGCTCGCTCATCGGCGACGTCACCGGCATCTAGCATCTCGCCGCGTTCCGAGCGGCATCTCGAGGAGGCGTGTCCGGGAGTTGCCGCGCCCGCGGCGCGCTGCTAGACTCCGCCCGTCGACTCCCTACGACCGAAATGCCGCCCTCTCCCCCGACGGGGCCCGTGAACAGTTGATCAATCCGCTTTCCTCCTTCCTGGGGATGTTTTCCCACGACATTGGCATGGACCTCGGCACCGCCAACACGCTCGTCAGCGTGCGCGGGCGCGGCATCGTCATCGACGAGCCGTCCGTCGTCGCGATCGACCGCGTGTCGAAGCGCGTCCTCGCGATCGGTTCGGAGGCGAAGCGCATGGTGGGGCGCACACCGTCGACGATCGTCGCCGTCCGCCCGCTACGCGACGGCGTCATCTCCGACTTCGCGACGACCGAGAAGATGCTCGAGTACTTCATCCGCTCTGTGAACGAGCGCTTCGGCCTCGGCATCCCGAAGCCGCGCGTGGTGGTGGGCATCCCCTCGGGCGCGACCGAAGTGGAGAAGCGCGCGGTGCACGACGCTGCCATGGCGGCGGGCGCGCGCTCCGCGTTCCTCATCGAGGAGCCGATGGCGGCGGCGATCGGCGCGGGGCTCCCCGTCATGGACGCCGCCGGATCGATGATCGTGGACATCGGCGGCGGGACCACCGAGGTCGCGGTGATCGCGCTCGGCGGCATCGTGCGATCGCAGTCCGTGCGCGCCGCTGGCGACGCGATGGACCAGGCGATCATCGACTACGCGCGCCAGGTGCATAACACGCTGATCGGCGAGCGCACGGCCGAGCAGATCAAGATCGCCGCGGGCTCGGCGTTCCGCCTCGACGAGGAGTGGACGGTGGACCTGCGCGGCCGCGACCTGGCGACCGGGCTGCCAAAGACGATCGAGATTTCCACCGTGGAGCTACGCGATGCGCTCTCCGCGGTGACGAACGAGATCGTCCGCGCGGTGCGCGTGACCATCGAAACCACGCCGCCGGAACTGGTGTCGGACCTGATGATGCGCGGCATCGCGATGACCGGCGGCGGCGCGCTGCTGCGCGGCCTCGATCGCCGCATCGCCACGGAGACGCGCTTCCCGGTCTTCGTGACGGAGGACCCGCTGCGCACGGTGGTGCGCGGCTGCGCCGAGGCGCTGGAGGAAGCTGGAACGCTGCAAAAGGTGCAGGCCGCCGTAGCCAGCCGCCGTCCGCCTCGCTAGCCACACGCCGCCGCCGGCGCCTGTGAGGGCCGGCCGAGCGGCACCGGGCCGCGCGCCGGTGACCGGCCGGTGGCCAGAGGTGCGAAGTCGCGTGGAGGCGAGAGCGTGGTCATCGTCCGGCACGCCGCTTGGCTCGCCGCCCTGCTCGGTACGGCGATCCTCCTGCTCGCCCTCTCGCCGCTACCGCAGGCCACGCGCCTCGAGGGGGCGATCGGCGGCGTGATAGCGCCGGTCGCCGGGGCATTGCGCGCCGCGGTGCGCCCCGCCACCGACGTGCTGCTGCACGCGGGGCAGCTCGAACAGCTCGCCGCCAAGAACACCGACCTCCGCCGCGCCCTCGCACGCAGCGAGGCGGACCTCGCCGCGCTGCGCGAGGAGCGCACGCGGGCGCAGCGAGCGACCGCGCTGGTCGCCGCCGCCGGCGATCGCGCCGATCAGTTCGTGACCGCCGCCGTCCTCGCGCGGGATCCCGCGCCGGGCCGCCAGCTGTTGCTCATCGATCGTGGCGCGCTCCAAGGCGTGCGCGTCGGGCAGCCCGTCCTCGGCGCGGGGGCCACCCTCGTCGGCATCGTGACGCAGGTCGACGACCGCCACGCCCGCGTCCGCCTAGTCACCGACCGCGACTCGGCCGTCGCCAGCATCGTGCAGGCGTCACGCACGCCGGCCGCGCTCGCCGGCACCGGCGCCGGCCTGCGCCTCGACTTCGTCCCGCACGGCGCGCCGGTGGCCACGGGGGACGTCGTGCTGACCTCCGCGCTCGGCGGCCTGCTGCCCCCCGGCCTCCTCGTCGGGAAGGTGACCGGCGTCCGCTCCGCGCCCCAGGACCTGAACGAGACGGTCGAGGTCGAACCGCTCGCCGACCTCGCGCGGCTCGAAGAGGTGCTGGTGATGACGGGGTTCGCCCCGGGCGCCGATCTCCCGCGGTCCACCCCGGGCGCCCTCTCCGGCCCGGGCGGCGGCCGATGAACGCGCTGCCGCTGCTCGCGCTGACGATGCTGCTGTCGATCGCGCTGTCGTTTGTGCAGATCGGGGTTGTCCCCGCCGCTTTCGCCGAGCCGCTGGCGGCCCCCGTGCTCCCCGTCGCGCTGCTCGCCGGGTGGGCGGCCGTCCGCCACCCACGCGAGGCGTGGCCGGCCCCCCTCGCCGCCGCCGTCATCCTCGGCAGCGTCTCCGAGGCCCGCGTCGGCGCCTTCGCGCTTGCGCTCCTGCCCGCCCTCGCCATCGTCACGCTCGTCCGTGACCGCGAACGACGCGGCGAGGGCACAGCCATGCGCCGCCTCGGACTGGCGGCGGGGGCGGGGGCGGCCGGCGCGCTGTCTTACGTGCTGGTGCTCTGGGCGGCAGCGGGGGCGGCGGGCGGCGCCGCGGCATCGCCAGCGGCCGCCGTGCCCGCGCTCCTCGTCGGGGTGGCGTGGACCGGCGCGTCGGCGACCGCGCTGGCCGCCGCGCTGTGGCCGCTGCGCACCGACAGCGGCGGATTCTTCGCATGACGCGCGCCGCCGCATCCTCGGCGTCCTCCGCGGCCGCGCGCCTGCGCACGCTACTGGTGGTCGTCTGCGTGATCGGCGCGATCCTGACCGCGCAGGTGTTGCGCTTGCAGGTGTTCGACCCGGCCGTCGCCGCCTCCGCGAGCGGCGGGATCCCCCGCGTCGTCCCCATCGAGGCGCCGCGCGGCCTCATCGTCGACCGCAACGGCACCGTGCTGGCGCGGAACACCCCGCGCTATCGTGTGACGCTGATCCCCGGCGAGCTCCCGGCCGGCGGCGACGCCCGACGCGAGTTGCTGCTGCGCATCGCGCGGTCGCTGCGGATCGCCTACAGCGACCTCGAACAGGTCGCGACATCGCGCCTCGCGATCATGGACCCGTTCGCGCCGGTCATGCTGCGGCAGGGACTGACCGGCGACGAGGCGATCGCGCTGCGCGCCGCGCTCGCCGGCGTCGCGGGGACGCGCGTCGACGTGGCCCCGGCGCGCGGGTACGAGCCGACCGGCGCGCTGGCGCACATCCTCGGCTACGTCGGCGCGCTGCCTGCGGAACGCGCGCCAGCGCTGCTCGCGGAGGGGTATGCGCTCTCTTCGCGCATCGGCCTCGCCGGGGTGGAGATACAGTACGAGGAGGCACTCCGCGGCACGCCCGGACGCCGTCTGGTGCTCAGCGATCCGCAGGGACGCGAGTTGCACGCGCTCGGCGAGCAGGCGCCGGCGCCGGGCGCCAACGTGGTGCTCGCGATCGACCTCCGCCTCCAGCGCGCCGCCGAGGCGGCCGTCGCGCGCGGCATCGATCGCGGCCTGACGATCCTCCGGCCGCCGAGCCAGCCGCGCCCCCGACCGCCGGCCGCCGGCGCAGCGGTCGTCCTCGACGTGCACACCGGCGAGGTGCTGGCGATGGTGTCGCAGCCATCGTACGACGCGAACATCTTCGAGCGGGGCACGGACGATGCGGTGGCGGCGCTGCTCACCGATCCCGCGCGACCGATGGTGGACCGCTCCTACATGGAGGTGCATGCGCCGGGCTCGATCTTCAAGCCGCTCGTCGCGGTCGCCGCGCTGCAGGAAGGGGTCGTGACGCCGCAGACGCGCATCTGGGCCGGCGGCTCGCTGACGGTGCGCAGCCAGTACGACCCCAACGTCGTGTACGTGTTCGGCGACTGGGCGGTCCACGGCAACGTCGACTTGAACCGGGCGATCGCGCGGTCGTCCGACGTCTACTTCTACGAACTCGCGGGGGGCTACTGGGAGGACGGCCGGGAGACCTTCCGCGGCCTCGGCGCGGATCGGCTCGCGCGCTGGGCGCGCCTAGCGGGCCTCGGGCGCCCCACCGGCCTCGACCTCCCCGGCGAGGCGCCCGGCCTCGTGCCGGACAGCGCCTGGAAGCGCCGCGTCGTCGGCGACGACTGGCTGCTGGGCGACACCTACACCTTCGGCATCGGGCAGGGCTACCTCACGACCTCGCTGATGCAGATGGTGACGCTGACCGCCGCGATCGCGAACCGCGGCGAGGCGCCCGTGCCGCGCGTCGTCCGCGGCATCGAACGCGGCGGCGTCTTCACGCCGACCTCGGCCCGCGTCGGCAACTGGCTGCCGGTGAGCGCGGAGCACCTCGCGGTCGTGCGGCGCGGGATGGCCTCGGCCGCCGCCGACTTCGACGGCACGGCGGCAACCGGCGTCCCGCAGGGCGTGACGATCGGCGGCAAGACCGGCACGGCCGAGTTCGGCCAGCCGTACCCGGACGGCGGCTTCGACACGCACGGCTGGTACATCGCCTTCGCCCCGTTCGACAACCCGCAGATCGCCGTCGCGGTCTACCTCGAATACGGCGTCGGGCAGACGCATGCCGGTCCCGTCGCGAAGGAGATCATGGAGGCCTACTTCAGCGGCCCGCCTCACGCGGGCAGTCGGGTCGCGCGATGACCACGCTCCGTATGCGCGCCGCCATTGTCCCCGACCCGCTCCTCCTGCTCGCGGCCTGTCTGCTCTCGAGCGGCGGGCTCCTGATCGTGCGCGCGATCGCGCTGGAGGAGGCGCGCGGCACGCTCAGCGCGGATCTCGTGCGACAGGCCGCGTACGTCGCGCTGGGCCTGCTCGCCTTCGGCATCACCTCGCGCACCGACTATCGACTACTGCGCACGCTCGCGCCGCAGCTGCTCGTCGCGGGACTCGCGGGGCTGCTGCTCGTGCTCGTGGCCGGCACGCACGAATACGGAGCGCGGCGGTGGATCAGCCTCGGCAGCGGGATGACCGTGCAGCCATCGGAGTTCGCGAAGGTGATCGCGGTGATCGCCGGGGCCGCGTTCGCCGCCGACCGGGCGGCGAACGGACGCGCCGCGACCGCACTGCTCGGGCTGTTCGGCGTGACGGCCGTGCTGATCGTCATCGAGCCCGACCTCGGTACCGCGATCGTGCTCGGGCTCACCTGGGGCGCCGT
>SHYQ01000007.1 GCA_009692765.1 Dehalococcoidia bacterium
AGGCGCGGCGCAGGGCGGGGTGATGGCATTGACGACTGAGCAGGCGGGATTCAAGCAGATGGCCGTGGAGGACTTCCGGATCACGGAAGAGCCGTTCTACCTCCCCATCAGCGACGAGGTCGAACTCTTTGAGGTGGCGTACCGGGAAAAGATACCGGTGCTGCTCAAGGGCCCGACCGGCGCCGGCAAGACCCGCTTCGTCGAGTACATGTCGTGGCGGCTGCACAACCGCGACGGGCGTGGCCACCGTGAGGGCGTGCCGCTGATCACCGTCGCCTGCCACGAAGACCTGACCGCCTCCGACCTCGTCGGACGCTACCTGCTCGAGGGCGAGGAGACGCGCTGGATCGACGGCCCGATCGCCCGCGCCGTGAAGAACGGCGCGATCTGTTACCTCGACGAGATCGTCGAGGCGCGCAAGGACACCACCGTCCTGATCCACCCGCTCACGGACTACCGCCGCCTGCTGCCGCTGGAGAAGCGCGGCGAGCTGCTGGAGGCCGCCGACGGCTTCCTGCTGGTGATGTCCTACAACCCCGGCTACCAGTCCGCGTTGAAGGATCTGAAGCACTCCACGCGCCAGCGCTTCATCGCGATCGAGTTCGACTACCCACCGCGCGATCTGGAAACGCAGATCATCGCGCGGGAGTCGGGCGTGGATCCCGCGATCGCGGGGGAACTCGCGAAACTCGCGGAGAAGGTGCGCCACCTGAAGGAGCACGGCCTGGGCGAGGGGGTCTCCACGCGCCTGCTGGTGTACGCGGGCAAGCTGATCGTGCAGGGCATCGCACCCCGCCGCGCCTGCCAGGTCGCCATCGTGTGGGCGCTCACCGACGACCATGAAGTGCAGCGCTCCATCGAGGAAGTCGTATCCTCGATCTTCGAGTAGTCTTCGAGTAGCAGGAGCGAGCAGCAGCGCGCGCCCGGGGAGTGCGATGAGCCGCGCGACCGAACTCTCGCTCCGTTACGCCGCCGAGCTGAAGGGCTACGGCGCCGCGCTGCCGGACGACTTCCTCACCGCCGCGACCGCGCTCGAATCGCGCCTCCCCGCTGAGGCGCTGGACGCATGGGCGCAGTCCGGCATCGAGCTCGCGGCCTCGTCGCTGCGGGCGTGGGAGGCGGCGGCGGAGTACTTCCGCGCCAGCCCCCACGTGGTCGAGCGCCTGGGCTTCGACGGCATGCGCCAGTGGTCGGGCATCGCGGCCGAGTTGTCGCAACGCTCCTCGCTGATGGCGGCGGCGTTCCTGAAGTCGACGCCGGAGGCGCTGCAGAGCCTCCGCGCCGATCAACTCGACGCGTGGTCGCAGCAGGGCGACCGCCTCTGCCGCGGCAACTGGAAGTCGATCGCGCTCTCGTCGCTGTACTTCCAGGTGAGCCCCGGCCTGCTGCGCGCCACCTCGCTCGAGGCCGTGGGTCGGATCGTCGACATCGTCGACCAACTGACCGAGCGCTCGTACGAGCTCGCCACGACCTGCCTGGAGACGGCGCCCGCGATCTTCGCGGCGCTGCCGGTGCCGGACCGCGAGCCGTTCCTGCGCTTCGCGCGCGCCGTTGCGCGGGCATCGTGGGCCGACATCCGCCTCTACTTCGAACGCGGGCCAAAGCTCACCGAAGGCATCGCGCCCTTGGAGCGCGCGCGCTTCCTGGACCTCGCCGCGCGCGTCACGGCCGAGGTGGGGCGGCAGGGCTTCCCGCTGTTCGCCGACTCCGCGCAGGCCCTCGGTAGCATGCCCTTCGAACTGCACGCCGGCCTGCTCGCGTTCGCCGAGCGCCTCTCCATCGGCAGCCCCACCGCGGCGATGGAGTACCTGAAGTCAGCGCCGTTCGTGAGCAGCCGGCTCACCGAACTGCAGATGGCGCGCTGGGCCGACGTGGGCGCGAGCATCCTGAACGACGAGCACAACCCGGAGGGGGCGGAGGCGTACTTCCGCCTGGAGTCCGCGCGCGCGGAGGAGACGCTGTCCACGCTGTCCGCTCGCGTGGAGCTGACCAACGTCAACCAGTTGCTGCGCATGTACGCGAAGGCGCTCTCCGGCGAGTCGGTCGCCGTGCAGTCCGCCGAGGCACTCGTTGATCGCAACATCGGCTGGGTCACCGAGTCCTCCGCCACCACGGAGGGCAACGCGATCTACCTCCCGCCCCACGTCGCCACGTTCGAGGACCAGGAGGCCAACTTCCAGGCCTACAAGGTGTTCACCACCCACCAGACCGGGCGCATGGAGTTCGGCTCGTTCCGGTACGAGTTCGGCCAGGACGGCGAGCACGTGCCCGGCACCGCCGGCCGCCGCGAGTTGCGCGTGGAGGAGCAGCGCCTGAACCGCGCCGCAGAAACCGGCACGCCGCTGAAAGAGTACATCGCGCCGGTCACGCCGATGCAGCGCTACTTCAACATGTTCGACGACCGCTCGCTCGTCCTTGGCCTGTTCACGATCGCCGAGGATACGCGCATCGATGCGCGCACCGGCCTCGAGTACGGCGGCATCCGCCGCTGGCTGCGCGTGCTCCAGGAGCATGAGGGGAACCACCGCCCGCCCATCGAGCTGATGGGCCTGCGACAGGCGTACATGGAGAACCTGCTGCGCGTGTCGCTCGGCGTACCGGAACGCATGCGCTGGCCGCAGTCGCTGGCGGAGTACATGAAGCGCGGTATCGCCGCGCTGAAGATGGTGGAGCTCGCGGGCGCCAACGTGCAGGACTCCGCCGAGGTGGCCGCGGCGATCTACGACATCGCCCTCGCGATCCCCAACGTGCCGGAGGCCTTCGCCGACGGCAAGTTCGAGCCGATGTCGGAGGACATGATGTCGATCGCCCCGGGCATGCCGGGGGAGGGCGAAGGCGAGCCCTCCAACATGCCGGGCGGCGAGGAGATGGAGTTCGAGAACCCGCCGCAGCCGGAGTTCCGCGGCGACTTCAAGCCGGAGCTCGTGCAGCTGATGGCGAAGCTGAAGGCGCAGCAGGACGGCGGCGAGGACGGGCCGACCTCCCCGCTCACCAAGGAGCAGTTGATGGAGCTGCTCCAGAACTCCGCCGAGATCTCGCTGGGCGACTGGACCGAGGGCGACCTGGACGCCAGCCTGGGCGCGTTTCTCGACAACATCGAGCAGGAGGCGGGCAAGCCCGCGGGCGATCAGCAGCCCAGCGACCAGGCGGACGGCGGCGACACCCAGGACGGCGGCAAGGGCGACGGCGGCGAGAGCGACCTGCCCGCGCAGATCGACTGGTTCTATTACGACGAGTGGGACTTCCGCGCCTCCGACTACCGCCCTCGCTGGACGCGCGTCGGCGAGCGTTTCTCCGAGGAGGGCGACGGCGAGTTCTACCAGGAGACGCTGCGCAAGTACCACGGCCTGGTCATGGAGACGCGCCGCCAGTTCGAGATGATGCGCCCCGAGTCGTTCAAGAAGATCAAGCGCCTGGAGGACGGCGACGAGTTGGACCTCGACCTCGCGATCGAGTTCCACGTTGACCGCCGCGCGGGCGTCGGCCCGCAGGCGCGGATCTACAACCGCCGCAACAAGGTGCAGCGTGACGTCGCCGTCGCGTTCCTGCTCGACATGTCCGCGTCCACCGACGAGGAGATCGAGAAGCAGCGGCAGCAGTACGACACGAACGACAAGGACGACTTCGACGGCGACCCGCGCAAGTACTTCCAGTGGCTTGCCGCGCGCCGCGCGAAGAACGCGATCGAGCCGCCGAAGCGCATCATCGACCTCGAGAAGGAGTCGACGGTGTTGATCGTTCAGGCGCTGGAGGCGATTGGCGACGCCTACGGGATCTTCGGCTTCTCCGGGTACGGCCGTGACAACGTGGAGTTCCACGTCATCAAGAACCTGGACGAGCAGATGTCGGAGCGCGTGCAGAAGCGCATCGGCAAGATCGAGCCGATTCGCTCGACGCGCATGGGCCCGGCGATCCGGCACACGATCCACAAGCTGGACGAGTACGAGGCGAAGGTGAAGATACTCATTCTCGTCTCGGACGGCCGGCCGCAGGATCACGGCTACGGTCGCGACCGCACCGAGAAGGAATACGCGGTGCATGACACCAAGCAGGCGCTGCTGGAGGCGAAGCGGAAGGGCATCACGCCGTTCCTGATCACCGTCGACAAGGAAGGCCACGACTACCTGAAGCAGATGTGTGACGACATCGGCTACGAGGTGGTGGATGACCTGGAGACGCTGCCGCGCCGCCTGCCGACGCTGTACCGCCACCTCGCCTCCGACTAGCGCCCCGACTAGCACCGCCGAGTGGCCGCGAGGCACGCAGCGCACGCGGCGCACGCGGCGCACAAGCGGCACAGAAGCACAGGTACGGAAACACGCAAGAAGAGGCCCCGCGCAGCGGGGCCTCTTCTTGCGTGTTTCGGTCGACTTCAGTTGGTTGCGACCGTGCGCATATTGCTTGCGCGTGAGATCGGAATCTCAATGCCCAGTCGTTGTGACTGGAGGATGATCTGTCGGCGGTTTAGCGCCGACGCGGTGCTCGGTCCAAGGGCGGAACCCTCTAGGACTAACGAACGGCTCGTGTCCCCTCTCGGAAGCGTTCGGGTGGCTGCACTCCGCCTCCTTCCGCCTGATTCAGTATCGTCATTCTACTCCAGCCCGCCAGTGCTATGCGTGCGATTCGCGCAGGATCGCTCGGCAATTCGCGCAGGAACGCGCGCCGGTGTCGCGAGCGGCGATCAGCGCGTGAGGCGGTAGCGAACGATGCGATCCGCTGGACCGTGCGCCCACACCTCGGGCGCAGCTTCGCCGCGCTCCTCCAGCACGTCGAGGTGGCCGATCACCTCCGTCAGTGCCTGCCCGATGCGGGCCGCGGGGAGCCGCGGGAACAGCCCGCGCACGATCTCGTAGGCGGTGACGCCGCCCGTCGTGTCGCTCGCCCGTTCGAGGTGGGCGCGTACCAGCCGCGAGCGGCGCGCGTGGTGCTCCGCGAACTGCGTGAACAGGCGCTGCGGGTCGTCCACCACCGCGCCGTGGCCGGGGAGGATGCGCCGCACGTCCAGCGCGCGGAGCGCCTGCACAGATCGCAGGAACGGCGGCAGCGAGGGCCAGCGCCCAACCTCGCCGTGGGCGGCCTCGGGTTCGGCTTCGCGGGTCGCCCGCGCATCGCGCGCGGTCGCGAGGCGTGGCGCGGCAGCGAGGTTCGTCGCGATCACGGGAAACTGGAGGCCGGGCGTGGGCACCGTCGTCGGCAGCAGCGTGTCACCCGAGCAGAGATCGCCCGCGCCATCCTCGTCGGCGACGAACACGACGAGGTTGCCCGGGGTGTGGCCCGGCGCGGCGATCAGGTGCAGCGTGCGCTCGTTCGCCAGCGCGCCATCGAGCGCAAAAGTGTCGCCGTCCTGCGCCGCCTCGAAGGCCTCCGTGGGGCACGCCTCCCAGCGCAGCGACCGCCCCGCGTGCCGCCCGCCGCGCGTCCACGCCGTGAGCGCAGTGACGATCGCGTCCAGCACGTCCGGCGGGCAGCCGTGCGAGCGCATCTCTTCGATGCGGCGCGCGCGGATCGCGTCGTACGCCGCGTGGCCCGCCGCGAGCATCGGCAGCGCCTCCGGCATCGCGACGATGCGCGCCCCCTCCGCCGCCCAGCGCGCCGCGAGTCCCGCGTGGTCGATGTGCTCGTGCGTGACCACCACCGCGCGCACGTCCCCCGGCGCGCACCCGATCGCGCGCGCCTGTTCCAGCAACACCTCCCACGCGGTCACGCAGTCCTCGCCAGTCCCGAAGCTCGTGTCGATCCCGGCGTCCACGAGCAGCCAGCCACCCTCGGCCAGCCGGAACGGCCAGATGTTGTTGTCGCCAAGGACGAGCGGGGTGGGGGGGAGTGCGGGCATGGGTGTCATCGTAGAGATGTGGCGGCAAGCGTGATATGAGTCGCCGGGGAAACCCTCCCCCCGCCCTCTCCCGCTTCGCAGGCGAGGGGGCCAGAGTTCAGAACCCTCTCCTGCGGAGCGGGAGAGGGCAGGGTGAGGGTTGGATTGGAGCACTCATGCCAGGCGCCGAGGAGGATCGAACCTGGCGAAACGGGACGCCACCATCGCGCCGGCAGACGCTTCGACGCACCGAGACCGACGCCGAGCGCGCGCTGTGGGCGCTGCTTCGTTCGCGGAGTCTCGATGGCCACAAGTTCAGGCGTCAGCACTCGGGGGGGCCGTACATCCTCGATTTCACCTGCGCGGAGGCGCACCTCGCGGTCGAGGTGGATGGCAGCCAGCACTACACCGCTGACGGGCTCGCCAGCGACGCTGCTCGCACCGCGTACCTTGAGGCAGCGGGCGTGCGCGTGCTGCGCTTCTCGAACCGCGACGTGCTGACGAACGCTGCGGGCGTGCTGGAAGCGATCCTGCAGGCGCTTGGGGCGTAGTTGGGGCCACCCTCACCCCCCCCGCCCTCTCCCGCTTCGCAGGCGAGGGGGCCAGAATTCAGAACCTTCTCCTGCGGAGCGGGAGAGGGCGGGGGAGGGCTTCCCAACCACGCCGGCTACTTCGAGGATCCCGACTACCACCTTTGGAGGTCGTGTGGAATCCGGCGTGGGATACGGAGGAGATTCGCCTGACGCGAGTTGATTCCATATCGATGGTGACGATAGGTTAGGACGATGGCTTGGCGGAACGAGCGCCACAGAACGCAAGAACGATCAACGAGGATGAATCATGAAGAGGCACGCCTTAACAATCCTGGCGTACGTGGTGGCGACCTTTGTCACGCAGGCGATATCGCATTTCTCGATCGCTGCCGACCACTACGCAACGGTGACCTACATTCGCAAGGAGCCGATGTTTCAGTTCGGCTTGCTGGCCATTCTCATTCAGGGCGGCGTCCTCTCCGTGCTGTACACGCGTTTCGTGGGCGGCCAGAGCACGATGAAGAGTGCGCTCGGCTTCTCCTAGCTCATGGGTGCGTTCTTGGTTTCCTACATCGCCCTCGACGAGGTGGCGAAGTACATGGTGCCCTCGACCGCGAGTTGGATCGCAGTTGAACTGGGGGCTGGACTGATCCAGTACACGGTCTTCGGCCTTCTTCTCGGCCTTGTCTATCGTGAACGAGCGACGCGCGGCGCATGACTCTCGTTGGTGGCCGGCGTTGGATAGTTGGCTGGCAACTGCCCCCTACTTCCCTGAAGCCGCGCGTTCCATGAGGTACCGGCGCAGCATGGTCAGCGCCTGCAGCACGATGCGGCGCTTCGACTGCTCGCGGCCCTGGAAGTAGCGGAACGTTGTGTACTCCATGCGCGTGCCGTCGAAGAGCGCGAGGTGCATCGTGCCGGAGGGCTGGCCCTCGATCGGCTCGGCACCGGCGATGCCGGTGACTGCGAGGCCGAGGTCGGTGCCGAGGCGCTCGCGCGCGGCGGTCGCCATCGCCTCGGCGGTCTCGCGCGAGATCACGCCGTGGCGCGCGGGCACCTCGGCGGGGACGCCCATCGCCACCTTCACCTCGGTCCAGTAGGTGACCAGGCTGCCCTTGAAGTAGTCGGACGCGCCCTCGATGTCCGTGATCGCGTCGGCGATCGCGCCGCCGCTCGCGCTCTCCATCAGCCCGAGCGTCAGCCCCTGGTCGCGCAGCATCCGCCCCACGCCCGAGGCGAGCGAATCGTCGTCGATGCCCCAGATCGCGTGGCCGAGGATGCGCCGCGCCTGCTCCTCCACGGGGCGGATCAGCGCCCACGCCTCCTCGCGCGTGCGCGCCTTCGCAGCGATGCGCGCGCTCACGCCGTCCGCGCGCGCGTAGATGCCGATCGAGGGGTTGGTGCCGGCGAGCAGCGGCGACAGCATCTCGTCGATCGCCGCCTCGCCGATGCCGGTCGTCTTCAGCGTGCGCGCGACGAGGATGGAGTCGGCGCGGCGCTCCAGTTCCGGCGCCACCTCGGCGTCCCACATGTGGTGCATCTCCGCGGGCGGGCCGGGCATCACCGCGATCACCCGCTTCTCACCCGCGGGGCCGTCACGCTCCACCCACCAGCCGGGCGCGGTGCCTCGCGGGTTGGGGATGGCGCGCGCGCTGGGGATGAGCTTCGCCTGCTTGATGTTGCGCGCCGGCATCTCGCGCACCCCGCGCGCCTCGAACAGCGCGCGCAGCACGCGCTCCTGATCAGCGTCGACGAACATCGCCTCGCCCAGCATCTCCGCGATCGTCTCGCGCGTGATGTCGTCCTCGGTGGGGCCGAGGCCGCCCGTGCAGAAGATGTACTCGGAGCGCTCCCACGCGCGCGCGAACGCCTCGCGCAGGCGGCCGGGGTTGTCGCCCACCTGCGTCACCCACAGCAGGTCGATGCCGTACTCGGGCAGCGCGCTCGCGATGTATGCCGCGTTGGTGTCCGTGATCTCACCGAACATGATCTCGGTGCCGATCGAAAGAATCTCCGCGCGCATTGTTCTACCCCTCTGTGCCCCGCACCGCGTTGGGTGCGGGGGCAGGATAGCAGCGCAGCGTGCCGGGCCAGCGGTCCAGCACGGCGCGCCGCCGCCTCTGCTATCCTCGGCCTCCCACGAGCAGCGGAGGTCCCCTCCGGCGGAGGTCAGCGTGCAGGAACGAGGCGACGGCGAACTGGCGGCGGCGGTTCGCGCGGTAGCGGACCGCATCCGCGCCAACGTGGGGCGGGTGATCGTCGGTGCGGACGAGGCGGTGAACCTCGTGCTCGTGGCGCTGCTCGCGGGGGGGCACGTGCTGCTGGAGGACGTCCCCGGCACCGGCAAGACGACGATGGCGCGCGCCTTCGCGGCGAGCATCGGCGGGACGTTCCGGCGCATCCAGTTCACGCCGGACCTGATGCCCTCGGACGTGCTGGGCATCAACTACTACTCGCAGAAGAGCGGCGAGTTCGAGTTCCGCGCCGGCCCGCTCCACGCCAACATCGTGCTCGCGGACGAGATCAACCGCGCGACGCCGCGCACCCAGTCCGCGCTGCTGGAGGCGATGGAGGAACACACGATCACGATGGACGGCGAGACGCGCGTGCTCCCGCGCCCGTTCGTGGTGCTCGCGACGCAGAACCCGATCGAGCTCGAAGGCACCTTCCCGCTGCCCGAGGCGCAACTGGACCGCTTCTTGCTCCGCCTCCACATCGGCTACCCGGACGTGGAGGGCGAGTTCGCCGTGCTGCGGCGCTTCGAGAGCGCCTCCCCCCTCGAGGACCTGCGCCCGGTGGTGCAGCCGGAGGAACTGGTGGCGCTGTCTGCGCGGCTCCCCGGCGTACACGTGGAGGATGCCGTGGCGCGCTACGCCGTGGCGCTGGTGCGCGCGACGCGCGATCACGCCGCGTTCGACCTCGGCGCCAGCCCCCGCGCCACGCTCGCGCTGTTCCGTGCGGCGCGCGCCTACGCCGCGATCCACGGGCGGGACTACGTGCGGCCGGACGACCTGAAGGCGCTGGCGCACCCCGTGCTCGCCCACCGCCTGCTGCTCTCCAGCAACACGCGACTGCGCGGCCGCACCGCCGACGATGTGCTGGCCGAGATCATCGGCGAGGTGCCGGTGCCGGTCGCGGACGCGGTCTAGTTGGCACATCCAGGAAGACTGGGTGACTGTGTGGGACGGCCCACCCCTGCCCCTGCTATCCCCCCGGATGGAGAACAGCGCTTCGCGCGGGGCGCGGGAGGGGTTCTGATTCTTGTGGGGGCTACGCCCCCACTGGCCTCCGACTGCGAGACGGGCGCGCCGGGCTCGATTCTTCCTCGCACTTGTGTGGGCAGGGCCCCGTTGGGGGTGCAACCTCCAACGGATTCATCTCCCTTCCCGCGCCCCGCGCGGAGCGCTGTTCTGCTTCGGGGACAGGAATGGGGCAGGGGGATGGGCCGTCCCCCGCTGTCGCCAACTGTGTGCTCTGCTGTCTCTGTCCAAGTCGCCGCTACCGAATCGAGGGCGTTCGATGCGCTCGCTGGTGACCGATGCATGGCTCCTGGTTTCGGCGCTGCTCGCCGGGATCGGCTTCACCTCGGGCTCCGTCCCGCTGATCGTGCTGGGCGCGATGATCTTCACCACCGGCGGTGCGGCGCGCCTGTGGTCGCGCATCTCGCTGGAGCAGGTCATCTACCGCCGCACGCTTTCCGAGCACCGCGTGTTCGTGGGCGAGTCGGTGCTGGCGACGCTGATCTTGGAGAACCGCAAGACGTTGCCGGTGCCGTGGATGGAGTTGCGGGAGACGCTGCCGCGGGGGATGCCGGCGCTCCGCGTGCGCACCTCGCCGGGATCGGAGGCCGGATCGCAGGTGCTGGAGCGCGCGACGGCGCTCGGGCGGCAGGACCACCTGGAGTGGCCGATCACGCTGCAGGCCGTCCGTCGCGGCTATTACCGCGTGGGCCCGACGCGCCTGAGATCCGGCGACATCTTCGGCTTCTTCGAGCGCGAGGAGGAGACCGGGCGTCCGGTGGACGGCATCGTCGTCTACCCGTTGACCTACCCGTTGCCCGACCTGGGCCTAGATAGCGCGCGCCCCTTCGGCGAGTACCGCGGCGGCAATCGCATCTACGAGGATCCCAGCCGCGTGATCGGCGTGCGCGAGTACCAGTCGGGCGATGCGATGAAGCGCATCGACTGGTACGCGACGGCGCGGATCGGTCGGCTGCAGTCGCGCCTCTACGAGCCGAGCCGCGAGCAGTCCGTGATCGTGGCGCTGAATATCCCCACGTTCGAGTTGAGCTGGCAGGGTTCCGATCCGGTGCTCCTAGAGCGGGGCGTCGCCGTCGCTGCCTCGATCGCGCGGTGGGCGGCGGACGGCGGCCTGGCGCTCGGACTCGTCGCCAACGGATCGTTTGCGGACGCCGATCGCACGATCCGCATCGGTGCGGGGCGCGGCCCGGATCGCCTGAGCCGCGTGCTCGAGGCGCTCGCGATGATCACCGCGTTCACCACCTCGAACATGGCGGGGGATCTCGAGGATCCGGCGTACCCGCTGCCCGCCGGCGCGACGGTGGTGGTGGTGGCTGCGGTGATGCCCGAGGATCTCGCCGCGACGCTGCTGCGGCTCCGCGACCGGGGACACTTCGTGGCCGTGGTGCAGACGTCGGCGGCGATCTGGGACCGATCGCTCGCCCCGATTCCCGTCGTCTCGGTCGCCGCCGCGATGGAGGTGCTGGAAGCCGAACCCGATCGTGCCCCCGTACGCGAGCCGCTGGTCAGTGAATTGATGGGGGCAGGCGCATGAACGCCCGCACCGACTGGAAGCAGACGAGCGTTGACGCGCTGTTCCTGGCGGCGGAAGCGGTCGCCTGGTACATCATGCTGCATGTCGGGGCGACGGGGCTGGAGCAGGCGTACCTGTCGCAGCTCGAAGATCGCATCCGCCTGGCGACTACGGCCGCCGACATCACCGACACGAGCCGCGCGGCCGACGCGCTCAACCTGATCTCGCGCGTCACGCTGGTGGAGCACGGGCCCAGCATCCTGGTCGTACTCGCTACGGCGTTCGGCGGCTTCTATGTGATGCGGGTGCTGCTGCGCGCGCGGTTCGAGGGCGTGCTCGGCGCGGTCGTGCTGATCGCCTCGTCGATCCTCGCGCTCAACGTGCTGCTGCACGTTGCACTGACGGGCGACCTGCGCGTGTGGGACGCCACCAGCCTCGCCGTGTTCTTCACCGATTCCGACGGTTTCGCGGGGCGCACGAACATCGAGGTCTTCTTGCGCCGTCCCGACCTCGATCGCGTGCACGGCTCCACGATCTCCTTCCTGCTCGTGTTCATGACCGTGATGTGGGTGCGGTTCATCCTCGCCGCGCGCTTACGTGTCACCTTCGAGCGCGTGCTGCGGTCGTTTACCGCGGGGTTCGTCTTCACGATCCTGGGCCTGACATTCGCGGCGATGGAGGGCATCCATCGCGCGCAGATGTTCGCCGTGCCGCAGTTCATCCTCGGCATCCTCGCGCTCGCCGTGGCGAACAACGCACGCGCCGCCGCACCGATCGATGGTGTGCGGCGCACCGGGCCGTGGGTGGTGGCGGTCGGCGGCACCGTCGCGCTGCTGGTGGGCGTGGCGCTGATGCTGGGAACGCTCGCGTTCCTCAACGTCGGCGCGCTGCTGAGCGCGATCGGCGAGATCGCGTGGATGGTGATCGCCTTCCTGCTGATCATCATCATCACGCCCATCTACTGGATCGTGGAACGCATCGTTCGCCTGCTGCTGCCGAACGGCCTCGTCGGCCTGCCCCCATTGCCGAACCTGCAGCTCGGTCCGCCCGAGCCGGGCGACGGCGCGCGGCAGGCCGCCGGGTGGGGCGTCCCGCTGTGGGCGCAGAGCGGCCTGAAGTTCCTCGCCGTCTGCGTCATCCTCTATCTCATCTACCGGCTCGCCCTCCTCATCATGCGCCGCCGGCGGATGATGACGCGTGGCGTCGACGAGGTACGCGGGCAGGCATCGAGCATCGTCGGGCTGGGTGCGCTGTTGCGCGGTCTGCTGCCGGGCGCGCGCCGGCCCTCGGACGACGATTGGATCCGTCGCCAGCCGATCTACCGTCTCTATGCGCGCGCCGCCGCCGCGGCCGAGGCGCGTGGCTTCCGTTACATGCCCGGCGAGACGCCGCTTGAGTTCACCGCGCGCGCCGATCGCGCGATCGGCGCGCCGGCGTACCCGCCGATCGGCCTCGCGTTCGATCGCGCGCGCTACGGGCGGCACCTCCCGGAGGATGGCCAGGTGCGCTCGTTGGAGGCTTTGCTGGGCGTGTGGGAGGCAGCGACCCCGCCGACCGAGGAGTTGCGTCACCGGCTGGCGGGGGCGGCCCCGCTCAGCGCCACGCAGGAGTTCCTGCTCACCGTTGCCGCTCGCCGCCACATCATCGCGGCGAGCCGCCCGCGCGCCCGCGGAGCGCCGGACCCGGATCAGCCCCAGCGGCCGCCGGAGCCGATGATCTAGGTGCACTGAGTTGGACATTGGCTACACGGAGCCCTACGTCCCGGCACGATAAACGAGCGTCGGTGCTAGAGTCCGGCACGTGAAGGAGGCCGAGTATGGCGTTCAGAAAGACCAGCAGAAGGATCGCGGCTGCGCAGAGAGCAGCCACGCGCTTCGATTACTGGTTCCAACTTATGACCGACAAAGGGCCGGGTGCTGAATTGACCGCCAAGGAGCAAGCCCGGGGAGATCACTTGCTCGCGAAGTGGTAAGAGGCCGTGCAAGCAATACTTCCGCTGGACTAGGCTCCCGCAGCTTTGCCCGTCCCTACGCGCAGGGAAGGGGCAGGGGGATGGGCCGCCCCCGGCCGTCACCAACCTCCGCGCTCAGTACATCTAGGCTCCGCCGTCGCGCGCGAGCGGCCGCAGCACCGGGCGGCCGCCCTCGATGCGCAGGCTCGCGACGATGTCGTACGCGTCCGCCTGCGCGCAGCGATCGACATCCGCGCCGAAGCCGAGCGCCGTGATGCGCGCCCCGTGCTCTGTGCCGCGGAGGGCCGCGCCCAGGTCATCGCGCGCCGCCTCGTAGCGTTCGAGCGCAAACAGCGCCTCGTCGCCCGCCCGCGCCCCCGCACGCACCAGGCGTTCGACGAGCAGCCCGGCCGCCAGCGTGTCGTCCTCCCCCGGCGCGCGCCCGCCGGTCGCGGGGACCAGCCCCGAGCACACCACCAGCACATCGCGCCCGGCCTCGATTGCGACGCGGACGGCAGCGGCGGCGTTGAGCGGCGCGGCGGGCAGCACCAGCGGCGCCGCGGCGCACGCGAGGAGCGCCGGGGTGCCGTTGGTCGTCGCCAGCACGGCCTCGGTGGGGAGCGCCATGCGCAGGGCGATGCGCTCGAACTCCAGCGGCGAGTTGCCGTAGTCGAAGCCGGCGGGCGGCAGCGCGTTCACCTCGCCGCACAACATGGCGCGCATCACGCCGCCGCGGCGATCACCGGGTGCGACGTCGAGCGCGGCGTGGATCGCGCGCCCCTCCTCGATGCTCCCGGCGAGCCACGCCGCTCGCAGGCCGCGTCCGAACAGCACCGCCATCACGGAGGTGGCGCGCAGCACGTCCACCACCAGGCAGGTGGCGTCCAGCGGCGGACGGGCGGGCGGGACGAGGGCGACATTGACACGCATCGTGCGAGTCTAGCGGTACTGAGCATGGACACTGGTGACGCATCAGGCGCCTGTGCGCCTCGCGCCTGAATCGGCTGGGCGGAGTTGGGGGTGTCACCCCCGACTGATTCATCCCCCTTCCCGCGCAGGGAAGGGGGCAGGGGATGGGCCGTCCTCCGCTGTCATGTGCTTGCGGGCGGTCACGCCGGAGACGTAGCCTTGGGGCGCGTTCGGCGGGGCGCGCACGGAGGCTGCGCATGCGTGCCACGGTCGGGATCTTCGATTCCGGCGTCGGGGGACTCTCCGTCGCGGAGGCCCTGCACCGGCTCGCCCCCTCCCTGCCGATCCACTACCTCGCGGACACCGCCTTCTTCCCCTACGGCGAGCGCTCCGCCGCCGAGATCCAGGAACGCTCGGTCGCGATGGTGCGCCGCCTGATCGACGAAGGCGCGAACGTCGTCGTCGTCGCCTGCAACACCGCCAGTTCCGCCGCGCTCGAGCGGCTGCGCGCGGAGTTCAGCGTCCCGATCGTGGGGATGGAGCCGCCGGTCAAGCCTGCTGTCGAGCGCAGTCGCAGCGGGCGCGTGCTCGTGCTCGCCACCACCGGTACGGTGAGCGGCCAGCGCCTCGCGCGCCTGACCGAGCGGCACAGCGGGGACGCCGACGTGGTGACGATCCCAATGCCCGGCCTCGCGGACGTGGTGGAGGCCGGCGAGATCGATGGGAAACGCGTCGAGCAGATGCTGCGGCTGGCGTTGGCGGAGCCCGTGGCGCAGGGCGTCGACCAGGTCGCCCTCGGCTGCACGCACTACGCCTTCCTGCGGCCGTTGCTGCGCCGCATCCTGCCCGCGCACGTAGAACTGGTGGACGCCGGCGAGCCGGTGGCGCGGCGCACGCTGCACTTGATCGCCGAGGCGGGCCTCGATGTGGGTGGGGACGTGGGCGCGGGATCGCCCGAGGTCCCCGATGTCCCCGAGGAGGAGGTGCTCTGCTACGCTACCGGCGACTTCGCCGCGTTCGAGAGCACGGTGGAACGGCTGCGCGCCGCCGGCGCCGCACTCCCTCCGATCCGCATCTTCCGACCCGTGGCGCGCCGTTCCGGCGTTTCGAAGGATTCGCCGTATTCAGCCGGGGGGAGAGACTCCATGACCGCCGCCGTCCGCGCCAGTTTCAACGCGCGTCTTCAGGCAGCCGCCCAGCAGAACCACTCGTTGCTCTGCGTCGGGCTCGACCCCGACCCGCAGCGCATCCCCGCGGGCGTGAGCACGCGCGAGTTCCTGATGAGGATCGTGGAGGCGACCGCGGACATCGCGGCCTGCTACAAGCCCAACCTGGGCTTCTTCGAGCCCGACCTCGGCGCGGGCATCGAACTGGTGCGCGACCTGATCGAGGCGATCCACGCGCGCGGCATCCCGGTGCTGCTGGACGCGAAGCGCGGCGACCTAGGCAACACGGCGATCGGCTACGCGCGCGCGATCTACGAGGCGCTGGACGCGGACGCGACGACCGTCAACCCGTACATGGGCCTCGACTCGCTGGAGCCGTTCCTCGCGTACGAGGATCGCACGGCGTTCATCCTCTGCCGCACCTCGAACCCCGGCGCGCGCGATCTGCAGGACCTGCGCGTGGGCGAGCGGCAGGAGCCGCTGTACATGCACGTCGCGCGGCTGGCGAACGCGTGGAACACGAAGCGCAACGTCGGCCTCGTCGTCGGCGCGACCTACCCGCAGGAGGCGCAGGAGATCCGCGCGATCTGCCCGGAGCTGCCGATCCTGATGCCGGGCGTGGGCGCGCAGGCGGGCGACCTGGAGGCCGCAGTGCGCGCCGGCATCGACGCCACGCGCGCCGGGCTGATCGTGAACGCCTCGCGCGGCGTGCTCTACGCGCCGCCGGTGGCCTCTGCGGATCGCCCGCACTGGGCGGAGGGCGCGCGCGTCGCCGCGATCGAGTTGCGCGACGCGATCAACGCGGTGCGGGGCGCATAGGGGCGCCGACGTGCGGTTCGCGCGGGATCGAGGTCGCGATGCTGCCGATGACCGACGTGCGCATGGCGGACGTGATCCGGATGCAGCGGCCGCACCCCTGTGGCGGCACCGACTGGGTGGTGGTGCGCGTGGGCGCAGACATCGGGCTGCGCTGCCTGGTGTGCGATCACCGCGTGCTGATGGAACGTGCCGTACTGCGCAGACGTGCGAAGGCGTACGTTTCGCGCGGGCCGGAGCTCGATCCCGAGATCGAGCGAGCGCTGTACGGTGACGCGCCAGCCCCCTGAGCGGGCGAGGGAGACGGAACACGAGGGGCGGGGACGCGTTGCATCCGCTGGTCCCCGTTTCTACACTTATCATGCATCGGACACTCAGCGTCTGGTGCAGCACCTAGCGTCGCAGCGGCGCGAGGCACCGGGGGACACCCGTGCGCGAACTCATCATCGACTCCATCCGCGTGGGACTGCGTCACTACCGGCGCGTCGTCGTGCTGCGTGAGAAGGAGGCCGACCGCTACCTGACCATCTGGATCGGCGCGGACGTCGCGGACGCCATCGCCTTCCGGTTGCAGGAGGTCACGGCGGCGCGCCCGCAGACGCATGACCTGATGCTGAAGCTGCTGGAGGAGTTCGGCAGCGCCGTGGAGTCGGTCACCGTGAACGATCTGCGCGAGGATACCTTCTACGCGAACATCCACATCCGCCGCGGCGAGGACGTGATCGACATCGACTCGCGCCCCTCGGACGCGATCGCGATCGCGGTGCGCGCGGGCGTGCCGATCTACGTGGCGGACGAGGTGATGGATCGCGCCGGCATCGTCCTCGACGCGGACGGAGAGCCGATCGAAGGGGCGGGTGAGGGCGAGAAACGCCCCGCGCCGCCGAGCGCCGAGGAGCTCGAAAACCTGTCCGCGTTCCGCGATTTCGTCTCCGGGTTGGACCTCGACGACCTGGGCGAGAGCCGCCCGTAATCGCGCTCGATGGCGCCCGCGGCAGGGGTACGCCGCCGGTGGCTGGTAATTTGTGCAAATGGCCACAAGTCAGTTGATCCACCGATCCGGGGATGGTAGGGTTCCCCCGGCCCTGCTCGCAGAAGGTGTGGGCGGATCGTGTTGAACTCTCCGGCGTTCGCCCTGGTGGGCGTCGGGTTCTCGCTCGGGGTGTGGATCGGCGGCGGCGCTTACCTCGGGCACTGGCTCGATGGAAAGTTCGGTACCGCGCCGGTGCTCACGCTGGTGTTGTTGCTCCTGGGACTGGCGATCGGCCTGTACGACGCCTATCGGAGGCTGAAAGCACTCGTGGCATCGAACGACAAGAACGGCAACCGATGAAGCTGCTGCTGATCGCCGTTGCCGCCATTGCCCTCATGGCGTCCGGCTTCCTGTTCGTCGGCGGTGTCTCCCCCGCGATCGTGGTCGCCCCGGAGCACATCTTCACCATCGGCGGGCTTGCGATCACGAACACCATGTTCACCTCGTGGTGGGTGGTGTTGCTGCTCCTGCTCGTCGGTTTCTTTACGCGCCGCGGCCTCCGCCTCGTGCCGTCCGGCTTCGCGGGCTTCGTCGAGGCGGCGGTGGAGGGGTTCTACGGCATCGTGGTGTCGGCGGCTGGCGAGAAGAACGGCCGCCGCTTCTTTCCGCTGGTTGCGACGATCTTCTTCTTCGTGCTGACCTCCAACTACTTCGGCCTGCTGCCGCTCAACAGCATTGGCAAGACGGAGCCGGGGCACGGCGCGAAGCAGGTCGTCTTCGGCCAGACCTCATTGCCGCTGATCGGCGACCTGGCGTACATCCCGTTGAAGCCGCAGACGATCAACGTCGGCGCGGGTGAGGCGCCGATCCTCCCGGCCGGCGCCGAGGGCCACGGTGCGCCTGCCGCGCCGGGCAAAGGCGCACCCGGCCACGGTGCTGCGCTGGGCGCCTCGACCGACGCCGTCGTCAGCCGCGAGCCCGGTGCGGCGACCGCCTCGGCCGCTGTCGAGCCGAAGGATGCACCGAGCGGGGCGTTCTCCGGCGCGCTGTCGCCGTACTTCCGGTCCGTGAACACGGACATCAACGCGCCGCTGGCGATCGCGATCTTCTCGTTCCTGTTCGTGGAGTTCTGGGGCCTGCAGTCGCTGGGTCCGGGTTACCTGAAGAAGTTCTTCGCGTTCGACGCGATCTTCAAGAAGGGCCCGCTGACCGGCCTGATCGACATTTTTGTAGGGATCCTGGAGTTCGTCTCGGAGCTCTCCCGCATGGTGTCGTTCACCTTCCGTCTGTTTGGCAACGTCTTCGCCGGGGAGGTTCTGCTGGCGATGATGTCGTTCCTGGTCCCGTTCCTGCTCGTGGACGTGTTCTACGGCCTCGAGATGTTTGTGGGCCTGATCCAGGCGTTCGTGTTCGCCATGCTGACGCTGGTGTTCGCCGTCACGGCGGTATCGCACCACGGCGGCGAGGAGCACGCGTCAGCGGAGGGTCACGTCGAATCAGAGCATCACGGGGCGCACTGAGCCCCGTTGCGAAACAAGGTTTGTGTCGTCCGTGAGGCCCCCCCGGCGGATCCGGGGACACCCAGAGAGGTAGAGTTCGATGAAGATCGCACGTCGTTCAATGTTCGTGACGGGGCTCACGGGGACGTTGTTCCTGCTGATGACCGGCGTGGCCGCCGCGCAGGCCGCCTCCGGCGCCGCTGACAACCAGTTCACCGCGAACGGGATGAAGTACCTCGCGGCAGGCATCGCCATGGGCATCGGGTCGGTGGGCCCGGGCATCGGCATCGGCATGCTGGGTGGGCGCGCGATGGAGGCCCTGGGTCGCAACCCGGAGGCCGCCGGCGTCATCCAGACGAACATGATCCTCGGGATCGCGTTCGCCGAGGCCATCGGCATCTACGCGCTGGTCGTGGCGATCCTCATCGGCTTCGTCTTCTAGTCGAAGCCCGAGGGCACCGCTGACGGCGCGGATCGCCGGCCTCACGTGAGGCTGGCGATGCAACCGTCGATGTAGCGGTCGATGCGAGGAGCGAACCAGTGAGAGCGATGCATATCCCCCGATGGCTGGTCCCCCGATGGCTGGCGGCAGGCGTGCACCCGCGTGTCGCGATGCTGGCGCTTGGGCTCGCCCTTGGTCTGACCGCAGCGGCGATGCCGCAGGCAGCGTCCGCGGCAGAGGAAGGGTCGGGCGGCATTGCCGCGCTCGGCATCAGCCTGCCCGGGTTGATCACCCAGCTGGTGAACTTCGCCATCCTGCTCGTGGTGCTGCGGCTCCTCCTGTGGGGGCCGATCATCAAGATGCTGGACGAGCGCAAGCAGCGCATCGAGAAGGGGCTGCAAGTCACCGAGGACGCGGAGGCGCACCTGCAGCGCATCCTCGTCCAGACGGAAGCGACGGTCGAAGCGGCGCGCGCCGAAGGGCGTGCATTGGTCGCGCTTGCCGAGGAGCGGGCCGTCCTCCGTGGCGCCCAACTGGAGCAACAGGCGCGAGCCGATGCTGACCGGATCGTGGCGCGCGCGCACGAGGAGATGGAGCAAGAGCGGGTGCGGGCCGTGCAGGCCCTGCGCGCGGAGTTCGCGGACCTCACGGTCCTCGCCGCCGAGCGCGTGGTCGGGCAATCGCTGGACCGAAGCGCGCACCAGCGCCTCATCGACGAGGTGATGGTGAACAGCGACTTCGGTCGGGACGCGAGCAACTAGCGTGGCTGGAACGCGCGATGTCGCTGGCCGCCGCTACGCCGCCGCCGTGCTGGAGATCGCGCGCCAGGAGCGCAACCTCGACAGCTGGGTGGAGGCGGTGGAGGGGCTGGAGGCGCTGACCTCGCAGCCCGCGTTCGTCGCCGGGCTGCAGGGCGACGGGATGACGGACGAGCGCTTCCAGGCGATCGTGCGGCGCGTCGTCCCCGGCGTCACGCCGGTACAACTGAACCTTTTCCGCCTGCTGCGGCGGAAGGCGCGACTGGGCCTTGGTCCGGACATCGCCTCGTTCTTCCGCGAGCTGGTGGACGAGGAGCGCGGGATCGCGCGGGCGCTGGTCACCAGCGCGGTCGCGCTCGAACCGGATCGGCGCGCCGCGCTGGAGCGCCGCCTGGCCGAGCAGACCGGGCGGCAGGTGACCGTGGAAACACAGGTCGACCCGAGCATCCTCGGCGGCCTGATCGTCCGCATCGGTGACCGACTGGTGGACGGATCGACGCGCGCACGCCTCCGGGCACTGCGCGCACAACTGGAGCGACCGGCGCTGTAACGGTAGCCCGGTAGGGCGCGAAATCGAAGATGAGACGCCGCCCCGTCAGGCGGGAGAACTGAGGTACCGCGATGGCCGTACGAGCAGAAGAGATCGCCTCCATCCTGAAGGAGCAGATCGAGCACTTCGATGTGTCCGCTACGTCGGCGAATGTCGGCACCGTGATCCAGGCGGGTGACGGCATCGCCCGCATCCACGGCCTCGGCGAATGCGTCTCTTCGGAGCTGATCGAGTTCGGCGTCACCGACGACCAGGGACGTCCGGTTCGTGGCCTCGCCCTGAACCTCGAAGAGGAGACGGTCGGCGCGATCATCATGGGCGACTACAGCAAGGTGAAGGAGGGCGACGAGGTTCGCACCACCGGGCTGGTCGCCTCCGTGCCCGTGGGTGAGGCGTTGATCGGTCGCGTCGTGAACGCCCTCGGCGACCCGATCGACGAGAAGGGGCCCGTGGGCACCACGGAGCGCTACCCCGTGGAGCGCATCGCCCCGGACGTGGTCTCCCGCGTCACCGTGAACCAGCCGCTGCAGACCGGCATCAAGGCGATCGACGCGATGATCCCGCTCGGCCGCGGCCAGCGTGAACTGGTGATCGGCGACCGCTCGATCGGCAAGAGCGCAATCTGCATCGACGCGATCATCAACCAGAAGGACAGCGGCGTCATCTGCATCTACGTCGCCATCGGTCAGAAGGACGCGAAGGTCGCGCAGACCGTCGCCATCCTCGACCAGTACGGGGCGATGAACCACACGATCGTGGTGGTCGCCGGCGCGTCCGAGTCTGCCGCCCTGCAGTACCTCGCCCCGTACGCGGGCGCCGCGATGGCGGAGTACTTCATGGCGAAGGGGCGCGACGTCCTGATCATCTACGACGACCTGTCGAAGCACGCCTGGGCGTACCGCGAGGTGTCGCTGCTGCTCCGCCGCCCGCCGGGCCGCGAGGCGTACCCCGGCGACGTCTTCTACCTGCACTCCCGCCTGCTGGAGCGCGCCGCGCGCGTGGTGCCGGAGCTCGGTGGCGGCTCGATCACCGCGCTCCCGATCATCGAGACGCAGGCTGGCGACGTGTCGGCGTACATCCCGACCAACGTCATCTCGATCACGGACGGCCAGATCTTCCTGGAACTGGACCTCTTCAACAGCGGCCAGCGCCCCGCCACCAACCCTGGCATCTCGGTGTCGCGCGTCGGCGGATCGGCGCAGACGCGCGCGATGAAGCGCGTCGCCGGCACGCTGCGCCTGGACCTCTCGCAGTACCGCGAACTGCAGGCGTTCGCGCAGTTCGGCACGGACGATCTGGACGCGGCAACGCGCCAGCAGCTGCTCCGCGGCGCGCGCCTGACGGAGCTGCTCAAGCAGCCGCAGTACCAGCCGCTGTCGCTGGGCCAGCAGGTGACGGTCCTCTACGCGGGCGTCAACGGCTTCCTGGACGATGTCCCGGTGGAGAAGGTGCTGCCGTTCGAGAAGGCGTTCCACGAGTTCATGGCCGCCGGCCAGGCGGACATCCTGAGCGAGATCACGACCACCGGAAACTTCACCGACGCGACCGAGGCGAAGTTGAAGCAGGCGATCACCGACTTCAAGGGTGCGGTCGCCTACTAGGCTCGCATCGAACGACTGAGAGCGACCGAGTGACAGAGCGAGAGCGGGCATAGATGGCGGGTGGCGGCCAGGTACGCGCGATCCGCGACCGGATCAAATCCGTCGCCAGCACCGCGAAGGTGACGCGGGCGATGGAGCTCGTCGCGGCATCGAAGATGCGCCGCGCTCAGGATCGCGCCGTGCAGGCGCGCCCGTACGCGCAGACGATGCGCTCCGTGCTCGCGCAACTCGCGGGGTACACCGCGGGCGGCGACGGGGCGAGCCTTCACCCGCTGCTCCAGTCGCGCGAGGCAAAGCGCGTCGCGTACGTGCACATCACCGCGGACCGCGGCCTCGCGGGCGGCCTCAACTCGAACATGAACCGCGCCGGGGCCTCGCTCGTGCTGGAGCACCAGCCGCGCGTGGAGGGCATCGCCGTGATCTCCGCCGGCCGCAAGGGGCGCGACTTCTTCCGCCGATCCGGCATGGCGATGCTGGCGGACTTCCCGGAGCTGGGCGACTTCCCGAACTTCGAGGATGTGCGCCCGATCGCACGGCTGATCATCGATGAGTTCGTCGCGGGCCGCGTGGATCAGGTGTTCATCGGCTACCAGCGCTTCGTCAACGCGGCGATCCAGCGCCCGACGACGCGGCAGCTGCTGCCGATCGTCGGGCCGGCGGACGTGCAGACGGCGACCGCCGATTTCATCTTCGAGCCATCGCCCGAACAGCTGCTCCAGACCCTGCTCCCGCGCTTCGTCGAGATGCAGGTGTACGAGGCGGTGCTGGAGGCGCGGGCGTCCGAGCAGTCGGCGCGCATGGTCGCCATGCGACAGGCCACGGACGCCGCGCGGGACATGGTCACGGACCTCACCCTCGCCTACAACAAGGCGCGTCAGGAAAGCATCACCAGCGAGCTGCTCGACATCGTCGGCGGCACCGCTGCGATCGAAAACGGGTAGGCACTCAGGCCCCACCCCACGGGAGGCTGGCATGGCAACTGGAACGGTTCGACAGGTCATCGGCACGGTGGTCGACGTGGAGTTCCCGCAGGGGAGCCTCCCCGACCTCTTCAACGCCGTGAACATCGACCTGAAGGGGAGCGTGCTCGTCGCCGAGGTGCAGCAGCACCTGGGCAACAACTGGGTGCGGTGCCTGGCGCTGGACGCGACGGAGGGCCTAGCCCGCGGCGCGAAGGTGGAGGACACCGGCGCCGCCATCACCGTGCCGGTCGGCCCGAAGACCCTCGGCCGCATCTTCAACGTGATCGGCAAGGCGCTGGACCCCGGCGAGCCGATCCCGGACGACGTACGGCGCATGCCGATCCACCGCGCGGCCCCGCCGTACGCCGATCAGGAGACGTCCGCGCAGATGCTCGAGACCGGCGTCAAGGTCATCGACCTCGTCGCACCACTGCCCCGCGGCGGCAAGGTCGGGCTGTTCGGCGGCGCCGGCACCGGCAAGACCGTGACCAACACCGAGCTGATTCGTAACCTTGCCACGGAGCACGGCGGACTCTCCGTGTTCGCCGGCGTGGGCGAGCGCTCCCGCGAAGGCAACGACCTCTGGCACGAGATGCGCGAGTCCGGCGTGCTGGACAAGACGGCGCTGGTGTACGGCCAGATGAACGAGCCGCCGGGCGTGCGCCTCCGCGTCGCCCTCGCCGGGCTGACGATGGCGGAGTACTTCCGCGACGAAGAGGGCCGCGATGTGCTGCTCTTCATCGACAACATCTACCGCTACACCCTCGCCGGCATGGAAGTGTCCGCGCTGCTGGGCCGCATGCCTTCCGCCGTGGGCTATCAGCCGACGCTGGCGACCGAGGTGGGCGCCCTGGAGGAGCGCATCACCTCCACCAACAAGGGATCCATCACATCGTTCCAGGCGATCTACGTCCCCGCCGACGACTACACCGACCCGGGCGTGGCGACGACCTTCGGGCACCTGGACGCCACGGTCACGCTGGACCGGGCGCTCGTAGAGCAGGGCATCTTCCCGGCGATCAACCCGCTCACCTCCAGCAGCCGCATCCTCGACCCGCTCGTGGTCGGGCAGGAGCACTACGACGTGACGCAGGGCGTGCTCCGCACGCTGCAGCGCTACAAGGACCTGCAGGACATCATCGCCATCCTCGGCATCGAGGAGTTGTCGGACGACGACAAGCGCGTCGTGGCGCGCGCGCGGCGCATCCAGCGCTTCCTGTCGCAGCCGATGTTCGTCGCCGAGCAGTTCACGGGCACCCCCGGCCAGTACGTGCCGGTCGCGGAGAGCGTGCGCGGCTTCAAGGAGATCCTCGAAGGCCGCCACGACGCGCTCCCGGAGCAGGCGTTCTACATGGTCGGCAACATCGACATGGCGGTGGAGAAGGCGGCCCGCATGGCCGCGCAGGGCTAACCAGGCTCACGAGCGCGCAGAGAGGCCGCAGATGCCGCTGAAGCTCACGATCGTCACCGCGCAACGCACCGTCCTGGAGCAGGACGGTGTGACGAAGCTGGTCGTCCCGGCGGCGGAGGGTCAGATCACCATCCTCCCCGGCCACGCCGCGCTCATGTCCAGCCTCGCGATCGGCGAGATGGTGGCGACTGCGCCCGGTGGCGTGGAGCCCATTGCGATCCACGGCGGCTTCATCCAGGTCGCGAACAACGAGGTGAGCGTGCTCGCCGACGCCGCCGAACGCGTCGACCAGATCGACCTCGACCGTGCCGAGGCTGCCCGCGAGCGTGCCCAGGCACGTCTCCAGAGCCGCGATTCCACGCTGGTCGGCGGCTTCGACGTGCTGCGCGCGCAACTGGCGCTCCAGCGCTCGCTGACCCGCCTGCGCGTCGCGCGACGGCGCACGGGCGGCGCCACCGGCGTCCCCTCGCAGCGCGCGTAGGCTTCTCCCGCGGACAGCGCCAACGCTCGTATCTGCGAACGTCCCGCGTGAGGCGGGACGTTCTGTTACCCGGCAGACAGCCCGCGGGAGTCGCCCCTCCGCTCAGCCCTGCCATGACCCCGGGGCGCGGCTTCTCTGTATCCTGTACTGGGTGTCCCCGTGCTGGGCATGGTGTAACCGGGCGCAGGAGGTGCGGTGAGCCCCGCAGAAGAGTGCTACGTCATCGGGGGTGGGCGTCCGCTGCGCGGCGACGTAGCCGTGTCCGGCTCGAAGAACGCCGCGCTATACGCGATCGCCGCCGGGCTGCTCACCGCCGAGCCGCTCACGCTCACCAACGTCCCGCGCATCGCGGACATCGATGAGCTGGCGGAGATCCTGCGCGCGCTTGGCTCCCAGATCGAGGTCGACGGCGAGACGGTGCGTATCGCGACGCCGGAGATCACCTCCACCGCCCCGCCCGCCGAGCAGGTGATGCGGCTGCGCGCGTCGTTCCTGGTCATGGGACCGCTGCTCGCGCGGCGCGGCGAGGCGGAGTGCGTATCGCCCGGCGGCGACGTCATCGGGTCGCGGCCGCTGGACGTGCACTTCGTCGGCTTCCGCATGCTCGGCGCGACGGTCAGCCGTCATGGTGCGAACTGGCGCGCGGCGGTGCCGGAGGGGACGCAACTACATGGCGCGCGCATCTTCTTCGACTACCCCAGCGTGCTCGGCACGGTCAACGTGCTGTTCGCGGCGGTGCTCGCGCGGGGCCACACCACGATCGTCAACGCCGCAGCGGAGCCCGAGGTGGCGATGGCCGCGCGGCTGCTGAACCGCATGGGCGCGCGCATCACCGGCGAGGGCACGCCGATGCTCGAGGTGGACGGCGTGCGATCGCTGCACGGTGCGGAGTTCGCGATCATCCCGGATCGCCTGGAAGCGGGCACGTACCTGCTCGCGGGCGCCGCGACGGGCGGCGATGTGCGCGTGACGAACGCGGTGCCGCATCACCTGGACTCGCTGATCACGAAGTTGCGCGAGATGGGGATGACCGTCGAGGCGAGCGATGCGGGCGGCGTGCGCGCTGCCGCGAACGGGCCGTTGCAGGCGGCCCAGGTGCAGGCGGTGCCGTATCCCGGTTTCGCGACCGATCTCCATCCGCAGATGGCGGCGGCGATGACGCAGGCGCACGGCATTTCGCTGGTGCACGAGCGCGTCTACGACAATCGCACGCTGTACGTGAACGAACTGCGCAAACTCGGTGCACGCATCGTGACCGGCGGCGAGTCCGTGATCATCGAGGGGCCGACCCCCCTTGCGGGCAGCGCGGTGCGCGCGCTCGATATCCGCGCAGGCGCAGCGGTGGTCGTCGCCGGACTGGCGGCCGAGGGCGAGACGACGGTGCTGGGCATCGGCCACCTCGATCGCGGCTACGCCGACCTCGAAGTGCGGCTGCGTGCGCTGGGGGCGCAGATCGAGCGCCGCTAGCGGGCGCACGAGGGGGCGCGTGCGGAAAGCGTCGCGAGGCGCTAACCTCCGGCAGCCCCGGAGCCGCTCCGAGTTATCCACAACGCTATCCACAGCGCTTCCAGCGCTCCATCCAATGCACGATCCGGCGCAGCATGCTGGGCGTCACCCCGCAGAGCGCCGTCCAGTACTCGGAATTACGTGCCCATATGTTCGGCAAGCGCATCGGCATCGACCTCGGCACCGCGAACGTGCTTGTTTACGAGCAGGGGCGCGGCGTGGTGATCGACGAGCCGGCGGTCGTCGCGATCACGGAGCGCGACAACAGCGTGGTGGCAGTGGGCAACGACGCGCGCGCGATGATCGGGCGGCATCCCGGATCGATCCAGGTCATCCGTCCGATGCGCGACGGCGTGATCGCCGACTACCTGATCACGGAGGCGATGCTGCGCTACTTCATCGCGCGCGTGATCGGCCGCTTCAACCTCGTGCGGCCGGAGGTCATGATCTGCGTGCCGGTGGGCGTCAATAGCGTGGAGCAGCGCGCCGTGCGCGATGCCGCGGAGGCGGCGGGCGCGCGCCGCCCGGCGCACCTCATCCCGGAGCCGCTGGCCGCGGCGATCGGCGCGGAGATCCCGGTGGGCAGCCCGCGCGGGCACATGGTGGTGGACATCGGCGGCGGCCGCACGGAGGCGGCGGTGATCTCGATGTTCGGGATCGTCGCCAGCGAGTCCGTGCGCGTCGCCGGCGACCGCCTGGACGACGCGATCGCGCAGTACATCCGGCGCCGCCACAACCTGGTGATCGGCGAGCGCACGGCCGAGGAAGTGAAGATCGCCATCGGCTCCGCAATCCCGCTGACCGAGGACCTCGTCACCGGCGTGCGCGGACGCGATCAGATCACCGGCCTGCCGCGCACCATCACGGTGCGGTCGTCGGAGATCTCGCAGGCGATCCATGAGCACCTCGCCACGATCGTGCTGACCGTGCGCCGCGTGCTCGAGCGGACGCCTCCGGAACTGGCGTCGGACGTGATCGATCGCGGCATCGTGCTCACCGGGGGGGGCGCGTTGCTGCGCCACCTGGACGACCTGCTGCTGCACGAGACGGGCGTCCCGGTGCACGTCGCGGAGGATCCGCTGCGCTGCGTCGTGAAAGGCGCGGGGCGGGCCCTCGACTACATCGACGTCATCGAGCGTTCGATGCCGACGGAGGAAGAGTCGCTCATCGGCGACCTGTCGCGGTAGGGGCGCACACGAGCCGAATCGGGTCCCCGGCGCGCCCGCTACTCAGCGCGCACGCGGTCACGCTGCCGCAGCTTCAGGTGGTAGGTCATGCTCTGCAGGAAGAGCACCGGGTTGATGTGCTTCAACTCGATGTCGGCCGGCACCTGCACGCGGGCCGGGGTGTAGTTCAGGATCGCGCGCACCCCGCCGCGCACCAGCGTGTCGGCGACGTCCTGCGCGGCTTCCGCCGTCACCGCGACGATGCCGATGTCCACCGGCGTGCGGCGCAGGTCCGCCTCCAGGTTCGCGGCGTCGAGGATCGTGTTCCCGTCGATGGTGTTGCCGATGATGTTCGGGCCCGAGTCGTAGCGACCGACAATGTCGAAGCCCTGTCCCTCGAAGCCCGGGTACGAGGAGATGGCACGCCCCAGGCGGCCGATCCCCACCACCACCACGCGCCAGCGCCGATCCAGCCCCAGGATGTAGCGCAGCTCCTCGGCGAGCCGCGTGACGGAGTAGCCGCGGCCCTGCTTGCCGAAGCGGCCGAAGTACGAGAGGTCCTTGCGGATCTGCGCTGGAGTGACGCCCAGTTCTTCGCCGAGCTCTTGCGAGGAGATCACAGAGCGGCCCTCGTGCTCCAGCCGCGACAGGAGCCGGTAGTAGAGGGGCAGACGGTCGATGACGACGTCAGGGATCTCGATGGGCAATGCCTCAGCCCCTGTCCCGCGCTCCGGGGCGCCCGCGCCCCGTTCAGGTCGCGGTTCGGAGGATCATACCTTCCACGGGGGTGCGTGCAATTTCACGCAACCGCTACGATCGCCTCGATGAACACGATCAGACCCGACGTTGCGGTCCGCCCCGACGAGCGCATCGCGCGGCTGCTCCGTGAGGGCCCCGCGGCCACCCCCTTCGTCGACCTCCCGGGCGGCGTCTTCCCCATGGGGTCGCACGGCCGGCCGGACGAATTGCCGCTGCGCCGCGTCCGGGTGCGCGCCTGTTCTGTCGCCCTCGTCCCGGTGACCAACCTCGAGTTTGCGGCGTTCGTGGAGGCCACGGGGCACGAGCCGCCGGGGTACTGGGACGATCCGCACTTCCGCCGACCGGATTGCCCGGTGATTGGCGTGTCGTGGTTCGACGCGGTCGACTACTGCGCCTGGCTGGGCGCGCTGCTCGGTCGGGAGTGCCGGCTGCCGACGGAGGCCGAGCGCGAGTACGCAGCGCGCGGCGGCGAGCCGGGTGGCGTCTACGACTGGGGTGACCGGCCGTGGTCCATCGGCGTGCACGCCTTCGGAGCGGCGGGCGGCGACCGCCCGCACCCGGTGGGCACGACGCCGCCGAACGGCTTCGGGCTGTACCACATGAGCGACAACGTCCACGAGTGGTGCAGCGACTGGTACGCCGCCGACGGCTACGCGCGCGAGGTCAACGCCGGCGGGCAACTGGTGGACGACCCGCAGGGCCCCCCGGAGGGTGTCCGCCGCGCGTCGCGGGGCGGGTCGTGGCGGCACCGCATCAAGGTGGCCCGGATCGCCGCGCGGTCCTCGCTCGCGCCGGAGCGTCGGTACAACGATTACGGGCTGCGCGTGTACGCAGAGCCGCTCGGATCACGCGGCCCAGCCGGGCCAGCGGGCTAGCGCGCGAGCCGGGAGAGCAGCAGACGCCACACCGCGCTGCCGCCCAGGAACCCCGTGAACGCGCCCAGCACGTCGAACGCCACGTCGGACGTTGAGGGCGTACGCGTGCTGGTCAGGAGCCCCTGCGCCACCTCCGTCAGTCCCCCGAAGAGCCACAGCGCGAGCATCACCATGAGCAGCGTGCGGCGGGGGGATCGGCTCGCCCGGTCGCTGGTGGCGTACCAGAGGGCGGCGGCCGCGCCCATGACCGCGAACAGCGCGGCGTGCGCTGCCGCCTCTTCCTCGGCCTCGGTCCAGGCCGGCAGGGCGGCCCCGGCAGGGGTGTCGCGGGCGGCCGCGAGGGTTGGCAGCGCGCCCAGGTGCGGCGGCGCCGTGGACAGCGTGGCGTACAGGATGAGCACAGCGCATGTCGCCGTTGCTGCCTGTGCCAGCCGCCGAAGCGCGCGTCGGTTCATGGGGCGAGGGTACAGGCGGCCGCCGCCCCGCGCGAGGTCGAGGTGCGTCCCGCACGTGACGACACCGGCGCGCCCCTGCGGGGCTGGCGAAGACGTACGAGCGCGGGTGCAGGGAACGCACCCAGGGCGGGCGGCGTGCGCGGTGTGCACGAATCACGGAGTCACTCAGCGCCGGGAACCTGACGATGGTCTGAGCAGGACGACCTGACGGAACTGATAACCCTGACGTGATCTTCAGCGCGTCCTCACGCTGCTGTCACCATCGCGGGGCGGCGCGCGTGGTAGGTCAGATCAGCGTCAATCGCTCGTCATCCCGGCGACAGGGTGCGCGACGACGGCAGTCAGCAGTCAGGGCTTGGCGGGTCAGATTCGGCTGGCGTCCGGTGAGCCCCGTTGAGCGATTGAGGAACACCATGGCGATCCAGTACCAGCCCGCGCGGCGATCCGACTTCCGCACTCCGCCCCGCCCGGCGCCTGCCGCGCAACCGTGGAACACCGCGGCCACGGCCGACGCGCCTGCCCAGATCCTCCTCGTCGACGACGAGCCGGCTGTTCGCGAGATGCTCTCGCTCGCGCTGCAATCCAGTGGCGACCAGGTGCTCGCCGTCGACTCGGGAGAGTCGGCGCTCGCCATCCTCGGCAGCGGGGTGTTCGACCTGGTGATCCTGGACGTCGGCCTGCCCGGCATCTCCGGGTTCGAGACGCTGCGCCAGATCCGCGCGCGGAGCGATATCCCGGTGATGATGGTGACCGCGGCGGGCACGCTGACGGAACGCGCCGCGGGCTTCGACCTGGGCGCGGACGACTACCTGGTGAAGCCGCTGGAGATCCCCGAGCTGAGCCGCCGCGTGCGCGCGATCCTGCGCCGCAGTCGCGGCGGCGGGACGCCTGCGGACGACCAACTGATCGGTCCGGACGGCATCGCGATGCGGCTTCGCTCGCACGCCGTGTTCGTGGGTACGGAAGAGGTGACGCTCACGCCGAAGGAGTTCGCGGTGCTCCGCCTGCTGCTGGAGCACCGGGGCGAGGTGATCCACCCGGACGAACTGTCGGTGAAGATCTGGGGCTACGAGACCTTCGGTTCGCGCAACTTCGTGGAGGCGCACGTCTCCCGGCTGCGTTCGAAGTTGACGAAGGCGGGCACCGGCGACGTGGTGACCACCATGCGCGGCGTCGGCTACATGATCCGCTAGCGGGCGAAGGGGGTTAGAGGGTGGGCGACGCCGGCGAAGCGTCGATCTCCTCGGGCATCCGGAACTCCACCGTCTCCTCGGCCACGATCACCGGCTCCACGCGGGTGACGCCGCGCGCGCGCAGGTCGTCGATCACCGGCTGGAGCAGCGTGTCCGGCACGGACGCGCCCGCGGTGAGGCCGACGATGCCCACGCCCTCGTACCACGCGGGGTCGATCTCCTCGATGCCGTCCACGCGGTACGACGGCGTGCCCGTTGCCGCGGCAACCTCGCGGAGGCGCACGGAGTTACTCGAATTGCGCGAGCCGATGACGATCACCAGGTCGGCGCGTTCGGCGATCACCTTCACCGCCGCCTGCCGGTTCGTGGTGGCGTAGCAGATGTCGTTGCGCACCTCCGCGTCCGGGTAGCGATCGCGAATCGCGTCGATGGTGGCCGCGGTGTCGTCCACGGACAGCGTCGTCTGGGTGACGACGAAGATCGGGCGGCCGCCCTCCGCCAGCGCCTGCACGTCGCGCGGCGTGTCCACCACGCGCGTGTGTTCCAGCGCCTCGCCCTTCGTCCCCTCGACCTCGTCGTGGCCTTCGTGCCCGACCAGCAGCACGTCGAAACCGTCACGCGCGGCCTTCTTCGTCTCCAGGTGCACCTTCGTCACCAGCGGGCAGGTCGCGTCGATGATGCGCAGACCGCGATCGCGCGCCGCCTGCACCACGGCGGGGGCGACGCCGTGCGCGGAGAAGACGATGCGTGCGCCGGCCGGCACCTCGCTCACGTCCTCCACGAAGATCGCGCCGCGGCTGCGGAAGTCGTCCACCACGTATCGGTTGTGCACGATCTCGTGGAACGCGTACACGGGCTCCTGTGCCCCGTCAATCACCTGGTCGAGCACCTGGTCGAGCACGTTGATGGCGCGGACGACGCCCGCGCAGAAGCCTCGAGGCTCTGCCAGTAGCACGGTGTGGGGCATGAGTGGGCCTTTCGCTCACCCATCGTACCAACCGCGTGCCAACGTGCGCGGCACGCGCCCCACGCGACGCTACGGGCGGCGCTCCCGCACGCTCGCGGCGATTCGTTGTGCGCCGACGCCGCCGAGGAGCCCCGCGCCCAGCGACAGCAGCACCAGCCACGTACCGGGCGCGCCCGTGGCGGCGGAGGCGGCCACGACCTCGTGCGCTGCGGCGGCCGGGGGCGGTGCCGCAGCCGCGGGACTCGGGGAGCGCGCCCGGCCCGGCGTCGGCTGGTCGAGGATGACGGCGTCGCGATAACTGCCGTCAGCGGCGAAGCGACGCTCGATCGTCCGTCCGGTGCCGGGCGCGGGGATGCGTGTACCGACGAGGAAGGTCGTGTCGTCGCCGTAGGACAGGGCGTCCACCTTGCGTCCATCGGCGTCGCTGAGCACCAGTCGATCCCCGGCGTTGCCGAGCCCGTTGCCGATGCTCTGCGCGAGCCGGAACGCCGCGACCCCCGGGACATCGGCGAGGCGCGCCGTCACGACCAGCATGCCGCCCGCGGGGATGACCAGCGCCGGCAAGGCGACCGATCCGCTGTTGTCGCGGAGCGTCATGCCCTCCACGGAGGCGGGCGTCACGCCGAGGTTGGTGAGCTCCACCCACTCGTACTCGCTGTCGCGGCCGGGGTTCGCGGGGTCGGGGAGGAGCTGCGTGATGCGGATCGCCCGCTGCGCGTCCGCCACCCCCGGCGCGACGACGTTCTCGACCCGCAGGCCCGCGGGCGTTGTGGTGGGCGTCGCACTCGCGCGTGCGGTGGCCGCAGCGCGAGATGTCGATACGGGCGTCGCGGCCCGCGGCGCTGCGGCGGGCGTCGGGGTTGCGGCACTCAAGAGGCCGGCGAACGCGCCGCGCAGGATCGTCGGCGCTGCGGCGGGCGGCCGGTTCGCGGGCGGGGCTCGCGGCGACCGCGGCAGCGCGCCGCCGGGTTCCGGCGCTTCCGCCGCCCCGAACGTCACGTCGTCGACGATCAGCCACGCGCCGCCCGTGCCGCCCTCCGGGCGCAGCAGCACGCGCACGGTCGCGCTGCCCGCGATGGGCGGCGCCTGCACCGCACCGGTCCCCACCAC
>SHYQ01000058.1 GCA_009692765.1 Dehalococcoidia bacterium
CTCGCCAGCACCTCGACGTAGAAGGCGTGGCGGTCGCGCTGGATGATCTGCGTCGTCACCTTCGCCACCGCGAGGCCGAGGCGCTTGCACGCGTTCTCCTCGACGCTCGGGGGCACCGAGGCGTGCGTGCCGACGGGGCCGGACATCTGCCCGACGGCGATCTGCTCGCGGGCGAGCGCGAGGCGCTCCTGCGCGCGCCGCAGCTCGTCCACCCACACGAGCAGCTTCAGTCCGAAGGTGGTGGGCTCCGCGTGCACGCCGTGTGTGCGCCCGATGCAGATCGTCTGGCGGTGCGTCATCGCCTGCCGCGCGATCACGTCCTTGAGCGCGGCGACCGACGCGGAGATCAGATCGAGCGCCTCGATCATCTGGAGGCACGTCGCCGTGTCCCACACGTCGTTGCTCGTCAGCCCGTAGTGGATCCAGCGCGACTCCGGTCCGAGCGATTCCGCGACCGAGCGCAGGAACGCGGTGACGTCGTGGTGCGTCTCCTCGATGTAGCGCATCACGTCGTCGACGTTGACGCGGGCGTGCTGCGTCACCTTGCGCACGTCGTCGAGGGGCACGACCCCCTCGTCGCCCCACGCCTCGACGACCGCCACCTCGACCTGGAGCCACGTCTGGAACTTGCGCGCGTCGGACCAGATCGCCTCCATCGCGGGGAGGCTGTATCGCGTGATCATCGGCGCATACTCCGGCTCGCCACTCGAGGCACTCCGCTACTGACTCGGCGCTACAGGTTCGCGAGGTCTTCGCGCACGGGCGCGAACCCCTCGATGATCACCGCCGGGGTGATCGCCGTGACCTCGTGCGGCAAGTCGCCGGGGATCAGGTAGCAGCCGCCCGCGTCCACCTCGCGCGACTCGGCGCCGATGCGCATCGTCACGCGTCCGGAGATGACGGTCCCGATCTGCTCGTGCGGGTGCACGTGCTCCGGCACGCACGCACCGGCCTCGAGCTCCACGCGCAGCATGGTGAGCTTGTCGCCCGAGATCAGCGTGCGGCGGATCACCCCCGGCGCCGGCACGATCGGGTTCGTCTCGGCGAGCGGACGCCATCGCGGGTCGGCCATCAGTTGCTGCCTTTCGTCGTCGTTCGCACTCGTCTGGCACCTAGAGTACCGCGTCGATCTTCGTGCCACCTTGGTGCGCCCTCACCCCCCGCCCTCTCCCGCTTCGCAGGAGAGGGGGCCTGATCCGGGGCTCGCTCACTCCTCTGGGGGTTGGGGGAACGAAGTTCTGCCAACACTTCTTTCTGAACCCCCTCCCGCGCCGGGAGGGGGTAGGGGGTGGGCCGCCCCGCTCAGTCCTCTCACGCGGCTCATCGAGGCATCCCCGCGGACCCCACCTCGAGCGGCTCGTCCGCGCGCGCGGCGATGTCGGTGCGGAAGTGCGCGCCCTCGAAGTGGATGCGCCGCACGTTGTCGTAGGCGCGGACACGCGCCTCGGCGACCGTTGCGCCGCGCGCCACCACGCACAGCACGCGGCCCCCGGCGGTGACGAGGCGGCCCCGCTCGTCGCGGCCCGCGCCGGCGAGGAACACCTGCACGTCGGCGTCCACCTCCTCGACGCCGGTGATCGGCGCGCCCGAGGGGTACGGGCCGGGGTAGCCCGGCGACGCCAGCATCACGCCGACCGTTGCGGCGGCGTCCCATTCGACGGGCACGTCGGCGAGCCGCCCGTGCGCCACCGCGTTGCAGATGTCGAGGAGGTCGCTGCGCAGCCGCGGCAGCAGCGCCTCCGTCTCCGGGTCGCCGAAGCGCGCGTTGAATTCGACGACGCGCGGGCCCTCGGCGGTGAGCATCAGGCCGGGGTAGAGCACGCCGCGGAACGTCCGCCCCGCCTCCGCGAGGGCGCGCACAGCGCGCTCGGTTACGTCGCGGCGGATCGCCTCGGCGGTCGCGTCCGGCAGCCACCCCGACGGCGAGTAGACGCCCATGCCGCCGGTGTTCGGCCCGCGGTCGCCGTCGAGCGCCGGCTTGTGGTCGCACGAGAAGGGCATGTGCCGCACCGTGACGCCGTCCGTGAACGCGTGCGCCGAGGTCTCGCGGCCGTACATGCGCTCCTCGATCACCACGCGCGCACCCGCCGCGCCGAAGGCGCGGTCGCGCATCGCGGCGTCGATCGCCGCCTCGGCCTGCACGATGTCGTCGCAGACGGTGACGCCCTTGCCCGCGGTGAGCCCGTCCGCCTTCACGACGACGCGGTACGGCGCGACGCGCACGTGCGCCTTCGCCGCGTCGGCGTCCGTGAAGGCCGCCGAGGCGGATGTCGCGATGCCCGCCGAGGCCATCAGCAGCTTCGCGAACGCCTTCGACGCCTCGATCTGCGCGGCGGCGAGGCTCGGCCCGAACACGGGCACCCCCGCGGCGACGAGGCGGTCCGTCACGCCTGCGGCCAGCGGGTCCTCGGGCCCGACGATCACGAGGTCGGCGCGCACGCGTGCGGCCAACGCCACGACGCCGTCGAGGTCGCTCGCCGCGACGCCCTCGACGTTCTCGCCGTAGGCAGCCGTGCCGGGGTTGCCGGGCGCGCTCCACAGCTTCGAGAGGCGGCGCGACTGGGAGAGCCGCCACGCGATGGCGTGCTCGCGTCCGCCGCCGCCGAGCAGCAGGACGTTCATTCGTCGTCTGCGCCGCCGAGCGCGCGGGTCAGTTGCTGCATCGCCTGATCTCGCTGCTGGCGTGCCCGCTCTGCGGCCGTGCGCAGGCGGCCGGTCTCCGCGGTCTGCACGCTGGTCCACGTGTTCTGCTCGGACGCGTACTCCACGATGCGGCGCTCGGCGCGGATGAAGCGATCCGCCGCCGTCCGAAGTTCGTCGCGCGCCTCGCTCAGACTAGGCATCCCAGCGCCAGCTCATTCCCACTCGATCGTCCCCGGGGGCTTCGAGGTGATGTCGTAGACGACGCGGTTCACCTCGCGCACCTCGTTGGTGATGCGCGTCGAGATCGTCGCGAGCAGGTCGTAGGGGAGGCGCGCCCAGTCCGCGGTCATCGCGTCCTCGGCGGCCACGCAGCGCAGCGCGATCGTGTGGCCGTAGGTGCGGAAGTCGCCCTGCACGCCCACGGACATCGTGTCGGTCAGCACCGCGAACGACTGCCACAGCTCGTAGTAGACCTGCGCCTTCTCGATCTCGTCCATCACGATGTGGTCGGCGCGGCGCAGGATGTCGAGCTTCCTCGGCGTCACCTCGCCGATGATGCGGATGGCGAGGCCGGGCCCGGGGAACGGCTGGCGGTACACCATCTCGTCCGGGAGCCCGAGCTGCTTGCCGACGCGCCGCACCTCGTCCTTGAACAGGTTGCGCAGCGGCTCGATCAGCGTCAGGCGCATGTCCTTTGGCAGCCCGCCGACGTTGTGGTGCGTCTTGATCTTCGCGGTGCCCGCGTTGCCCGTCGAGGCGGACTCGACGACGTCCGGGTAGGTCGTGCCCTGCACGAGGAAGTCCACGCGACCGAGGGCGCGCGTCTCCTCCTCGAACAGGCGGATGAAGGTCTCGCCGATGCGCTTGCGCTTCGTCTCGGGGTCGGTGACCTCGGCGAGCTGGGCGAGGAAGCGTTCGGTGGCGTCGACGTGGCTGAGCTTCATCGACAGGTGCTGACGGAACGTCGTCACCACCTGCTCCGCCTCGCCCAGCCGCAGCAGGCCGTTGTCGACGAAGATGCACGTCAGCTGGTCGCCGATGGCGGCGTGCACGAGGCTCGCGGCCACCGCCGAGTCCACCCCACCCGAGAGCGCGCAGATCACGAGCCCGTCGCCGACCGCCTCGCGGATCGCCGCCACCGACTCTTCGACGAAGTTGCCGGCGGTCCACTGGCCCGTGCAGTGCGCGACCTCGAAGAGGAAGTTGCGGATGATCTGGTCGCCCTGCGGCGTGTGCACCACCTCCGGGTGGAACTGGATCGCGACGTGCCCGTGGTCATCCGCCATCGCTGCGACGGGCGCGTTGTCGGACTGGGCGATCGCGCGGAAGCCCACCGGCAACTGCACGACGTGGTCGCCGTGCGACATCCACACGGGCAGCGAGGCGGGGAGGCCCTTGAACAGCGGGCTGCTCGCCTCCGCGACGCTGAGCATCGCGTGCCCGTACTCGCGGCTGTCCGCGGGGTCGACGCGGCCGCCGAGGGCGTGCGCGAGCAGCTGCATCCCATAGCAGATGCCGAGGACGGGGACGCCCGAGTTGATGACATAATCCGGGAGCGTAGGCGCGTCCGCCTCGTACACGGAGGCGGGGCCGCCGGAGAGCACGAACGCCTTCACCTTGAGGTGGTTGAGCTTCGACGCCGGCGCGTCCCACGGGATCAGCTCCGAGTAGACGCTGGCCTCGCGGATCCGCCGCGCGATCAACATCGAGAACTGCGACCCGTAGTCGAGCACCACCACGGCCTCCGGCGCGTTCGGGGCGGGGGTGAGCACCTGCCCCGGTTCGCGCGCCCGCGCGATCTCGAGGTAGGTCGCAACCTCGCGGTCGCCGGAACTGCGAATCCGATCCGCGGGGGCGGAGGCGTCGGTCGTTTCGACCATGAGGCACCTGATCGGGGGAGAAGGGGCCCGCTAGAGAGGAATCGTACCGGCGGGTATGGTGCGGGTCAAAGGGAGCCTCACCCCCGGCCCCTCTCCGGCTGTGCGGAGAGGGGAGGCAGCAAGGGATCGCTCGGCGACCTCCCGGTTCCGGCCCCCTCTCCGCGCAGCCGGAGAGGGCGAGGGGTGAGGCGCAACGGAGATCGACAATGGCGGACGAGGCCGTGCGGAAGGTGGCCGCGGTCGTGCTGCGCGCCGGCACGACCGACCTGCTCGTCTTCGCCCATCCGGCCGAGGACGGTGGGGTCTCGTTACAGCTCCCCGCGGGTACCGTCGAGGACGGCGAGACGCCCGAGGCTGCCGCGCTCCGGGAACTGCTCGAGGAGACGGGGGTGCGCGGCCTCTGCCAGCGGCTCCTGGGCATCCTCGACGAGACGTGGGAAGGCGAGGCGCGACGGCGCTGGGTCTACCGCTTCGAGGCGTCCGACGGGCTCGCCGAGGAGTGGACGTGGACGTGCGACTGCGGCGCGCCGATCCGCTGTCACTGGGTGTCGTTCGAGGAGGCCGCGATCGCCGAGGCGCACCAGCCCTGGCTCGCGCTCGCGCGCACTAGCTTCGCGGATGAGAACTGATGCCCATCCTGCCGCCCGACCGCGCGTCCGAGGTCGTCGCGCGCCTGCTCGATGGCGGCGTGGTCGTCGTGCCCACCGACACCGTCTACGGCCTCGCCGCGCTCGCCACCAGCGCCGAGGCGCTACGTGCGCTGGCCGAGCTCAAGGGCCGCGACGCGCAGCAGCCGATCGCCGTGCTCGTGGACTCCGTCGCGGCGGTCGCGCCGTACCTTGAGCGCACCGAGGCACTCGACCCCGTCGCGCGATTCTGGCCCGGCGCCCTCACCGCCGTCGTGCGGGCGCGCCCGGGCGGCCTCGCGGCGCCGGTCGTGACCGCCGAGGGCACGATCGGCGTGCGCATCCCTGACGACGACCTCGCGCGCACCGTGATTCGCGGCGTGGGCGGGGTGATCGCGGCGTCGAGCGCAAACCGCCACGGCGAGCCACCCGCGCTCACCGCCGCCGAGGCGGCGCGCGCCTTCCCCGACCTGCTCGTCCTCGACGGCGGCGACCGCACGGGCGGGGTGCCCTCGACGGTCGTGGACCTCACGGGCGACCGCCCGCGCGTGCTGCGCGAGGGGCCGGTGACGGCGGCGATGCTGGGGATCGCACCATGATCCTCGGACGCGGCTGCGATACGATGGCGTCTCACCGGACGTTCGAGGCGAGGGGGCGGCCGTGCGCGTCGCGATCGGGTCGGACCACGCGGGCTTCGAGCTGAAGAACCTCCTGCGCGACGAGCTTGCCGCCCTCGGGGACGCCGTCGAGGACTGCGGCACCAACTCGACGGAGTCCTGCGACTACCCGGACATCGCGATCCCGCTGGCGCAGCGCGTCGCGGCGGGTGAGTTCGACTTCGGCGTCTTCATCTGCTCCAACGGCGTCGGGCCCTCGGTCGTCGCGAACAAGGTGCACGGCATCCGCGCCGCGCTCTGCCACGACGTCTTCTC
>SHYQ01000059.1 GCA_009692765.1 Dehalococcoidia bacterium
CGCTAGTACTAGCGAAGCACGATGACCAGGGCGTCGCCGTCAGAGAGGCGATCGATGGCGTCTCCGGCGGTCGGCACGCCGGTCACGAACCCCTGCCATCGTGCCGTGGCGCGATCCAGCACCCACGCGCCGGCGACATCGCGGTCGCCGACGAGGCGGTAGAGGAAGCGCAGCGGGTACCCAGACGGGCCGCGGTATCTCACCTCGATCGTCCGCGCCCCCAGCTCCAGCGTGCCCTCCAGCGCGGCGCGCTCTGCGCCCCGCGGCAGCAGCGGGCCGATGCCGGCGGTGGAGGCCAGGTCCAGCCGACGCCCCTCGGAGGTGCCGTCCTGCACAGCGGGCAGCAATACCCCGCGCGTCAGCAGCTCCCTGCTGAGCCCCGCACGGTCGATGCCCGGGATCGCCTCACGGAGGAGCGCCATCGCAGCAGCGACGTGGGGCGCGGCGGCCGAGGTCCCGGCGAACGTCTCGCTACCGCTGGAGCCGATGCCGGTGGGCGCCAGCATCTCTGGCTTCGGTCGCCCGTCGGCGGTAGGGCCGCGCGACGAATACACCGCCTCCGAGCGGACGAGTGCGTTGGTGAGCGCCCCCACGCTGACCACGCCCGCGTGATCGGCCGGAGAGCCGAGCGAGCCACCGGGCACCGGGATGCTGACACCCACGCCGCGATCCGGCGAGCCGACGAAGATCACGTCCAGCCGGCGCGCGGGCGCCGAGTTCCCTCGGATGATGCGCGCCGAGTAGTTCCCCGACTCCGTCGCCAGCACCTGCAACGCCTCCACCGGGTTGCTGGTGCAATCCTGCAGATCGCGCGAGGATCGCACGAGCGCGCCGTTCGGCGAGAACAGCTCGATGTCGTAGTCGGTGCACGCGGCCCCCCACGGGTCATCCCACCGCAGCGACAGCGTGATCAGGTCGCCACCGTTGAAGGCGTGCGTCAGCTGCTGCACCCCGGGGCGGAACTCGTTGATCGCGTCGCGGTTATCGTCGCGGAACGCACCCGCCCAGTGCTGCTGTGCCCAGTTACCCGAGGCGACCGCCCACGCCATCCCCGCGTTGGCGGCGCGCGAGACGATGGCGTTGACGCTCCCCGTGCCGTCGCCGGGCCCGTTGTGGATGTAGCCAATGGAGTACGACACCACCTCGACGCGCTGCGCGATCAGGTAGTCGACTGCAGCCGACATCTCGGTGACCGTCGAGAAGCTCACCAGGTACAGCTCCGCGCCCGGCGCGAGGCTGTAGATGATCTCCGCGGCCCGCCGCCCGTGGTCGCTGGGCCCCTCGATCACACCGTCTGCACGGAAGGACCGCACGGTCACGCGACGCGGCAGCGTCTTGCCGACGGCAGCCTGGTAGCCAACGAAGCCGGTGTCGAGGATGGCGACCTTCACGCCGCGCCCGGTGAGCCCCCCGGCGACCCAGTCGTCCGCACCCACCAGCGTGCTGGTGGACAGCGCCTGCAGCGGCACGAAGATGCCCGGCGGCTCCAGCCGCACAAGGTGGTTCGCCCGCCGCAGCACCGGTACGGCGATCGCGGGGACGCGGGCCTGGATGCGGTCGCCGCTCCGCACCTCCACGATCGCGCCGAGCGTGGCGAGCAGCGCATCCACGCGCTCGGCATCGCCGGTGCGCGTGAGTTCCACGCGGGTGGTGGCCGCGCCCACCGGCGCCGCGATCGAGCCGCCCCACGCCAGGGCGAGCACCAGGGACAGCGCGGACAGCGCGGCGAGCACCGCGCCTCGACGCCGGGAGGGCCACAAGGTCAGGGGCATGCGGTTCCTGTCGGCGCTGCGGACCGGCCGGTGACGCTCAGTGGGGCGACGAAGACCGTGCCAACCGTGAGTGTACGCGACTCCTCCGTTGCAGCAGAGCATCGCGCCAGCGCGCGGCCTGGTCCGCATCGAGCCGCGCGAGCCGCGCCACGTGCGCGAGCGCGCGATCCACGATGTCCAGCGCGGCGACCAGGTCGCGCGCGTGGCGCTCGTAGTAGATCGCCAGTTCGTGATACGCACGCTGCGCCGGCGCGCCCGGCCGCTCGGCGAGCTCGTGCCACAGCGGGGCGGCGAGGTCACGGCGGCCCGACGCCTTGTGCAGCGCGGCGAGCCGCACCAGTACCTCCACCCGGGAGCCGCCGCGCGTGCCCGGCGCGCCTAGCGCGTCAGGCGTGTCAAGCGTCATCGTGGTGATCGCGTGCTCGAAGTGCCCGCGCGCCGCCTCGCGCTCCCCCCGCGCGGCGAGCAGCCGTCCGGCGGCCAGCGCGTGCAGTCCGTGCGCCTCCACCTGCCCGGCGGCCAGCGCGGCGAAGCGGCCCGTGAGCGCGGCGAGCGCGACCACGTCGCGCTCGTTGTGCTCCACGATCGGGATCAGCATCCGCGCGTCGCCGGTGCGCAGGAAGCGGAAGTACCACCCCGGCGCCTCCGCACCCGACGCCTCCGAGGGCGGCCGCGTCATGCCGAGCAGCGCGTACTCCAGCTCGACCAGCCGGCACGACGGCAGCAGCCCGCGATACGCGACGCGCGCGGGCAGCAGCAGATCGAGCTGGCGCAGCGCTTCGAACCCGCCGCGCTGGCGGTGCATGGTGGCGCGCCCATCCAGCATCGGCGCGTCGAACATGCGGCCGTTGTAGGTCACCAGCACCGGGTCGCCACCACGGATTCCCGCGTCCTCGATCAGCGCTTCCAGCAGCGACGCCTCCGCCGGCGGGGACGGCGCGATGTACTGGCGCAGCACGAACGCCCGTCCCGATACGCCGTCCTCCACCCGCCCGGTGGCGACGAGGAACGCCATCGCCCCCGCACCACCGAGGCCGGTGGTTTCGATGTCGAGGAACAGCAGGTCCTCGATCGCCGCGTCCGCGAGTTCGGCGTCCGGGGCGAGGCGTACCAGCGGTGAGCCGACGACGCGCGGCAGATCGCTGAGGTCGAACGCCTCGCCGAACGCCTCCCGGCCCGCGGGCGCGGCGAGCGGACGACGCACCTCGCGCACCACGCACGTACCCGATGCCGTCTTGCGCAGCCTCGCCCCCGGCAGCGCGACCTCGAGCGGCAGCGGGCCGCGTCGCGTGACATGGGGCGCGAGGAACGCGGGCGCGGACGCCGGTCGAGGCGCGCGCGATTCGATCGCGCGGATCAGCGCGCGGAGTCGCTCGCGGGTCGAGGCGCTCTCGTGCGGGATCGCGTGCGAGGTGGCGACGGTCGGCACTGCGGCCTCGCTATCCCGCGCGCCCGGCGGTGGACGCAGGCGCGGCGGGCGCGGACACATCGTCGAGCGAGCGCGCGAGCGCGCCCAGCGCGGACTGCGCGGCCGCCTTCACGCCGAGGCCGGGCGCGGCGGCAGGACCGACGCAGCCGGGGCAGCCCTCGATGCAGGCGCACGCATCGACCAGACCACGCGCGATATCGATCAGCCGCGCGGTCTCCAGATAGAGACGCTCGCCGAAACCCACACCGCCGGGGATCGCTTCCCACAGGAAGATCGTCGGCAGCCCGGTGTGCGGCGAACGCACCTGCGTGGAGAGGTGCAGGTCGCGCGGATCGCACATCAGCAGCATCGGCGCGACGTTGCGCAGCAGCGCGCCCACGCCCTGCAGCGCGGCATCGACGTCCGCGATGCCTTCGGCACCCTCGATGTCATCGAACGCGATCCAGAAGGCGCTGGTGTGCAGGTCGTCCTGCGGCAGGCGGATCTTGCCCCAGCCGATGTTCTCGTGCGTGTGCAGCCGGATCTTCTTGAACAGCGTGGCGAGGTAGGTCACCGCGACCTCGCCGTGCCCGCGCACCACGCCTCCGCCAGCCGGCGCGCCCTCGGGCGACTCGGCGGCGGCGGAGGCGCTGGTGTCCCACTCACCGATCACCTTGAGGTCGACCGCCAGGTGGCCGTCCGTGTAGTAGTCCACGTCCACGCGCCGCACGTACGCCTTCAGTTCCTCCCAGTCGAGGTAATCGACGTGGTACTGGCGGCCGTCGTGCACGTAGATCGCCTCGTCGTGCACCAGCGTCATCGCGCTGGGGCGATCGATCTCGCCGATCACGCGCGCGGGCGGGCCGGACTCCACGATCACCACGTTCTGCTCCGCCCCCGCGCGCAGCGAGACCTCCTCCGCGGGGAACGCCTCGCTGGACCAGTAGGTGCGATCGCCCGCGCGATGCACCATTCCCGTCTCGTCCAGCGCCTCGATCAGCGCGGCCGTGCGCGGGCCGAGGTCGGCGTGCTCGCGATCCTCGACGGGGAGCTCGAAGACGGCGCACTTCACGTGCTCCACGGCGACGATCGGGTTGTCGGGATCGATCAGCCCCGCCTCGATCGACTCACCGAACAGGTACTCGGGGTGCGAGACCACGTACTGGTCAAGCGGCGACGAGGAGGCGACGAGGATGGCGAGCGACGGCGTGTTCCGCCGCCCCGCACGGCCCATCTGCTGCCACAGGCTGGCGAGCGTGCCGGGGTAGCCGGCGAGCACCGCGGCATCGAGGCCGCCGATGTCGATGCCGAGTTCGAGCGCGTTCGTCCCGACCACCGTGCGCAGCCGCCCGTCGCGCAGGCCCGCCTCGATCTCGCGACGCTCGTGCGGGAGATAGCCGGAGCGGTAGCCACGCACTAGGTCGGCGCCCGCGTCGGGTCGGGCACCGTGCCGCGCCTCGCGCAGGTACTGCGTCAGCTCCTCGACGCGGGTGCGGCTGCCGCCGAAGACGATCGTCTGCGCGCCCGCCTCCTGCAGCCTCGACGCGACGTCCACGGTGGCGTTCACCACGCCGCGGCGGATGCCGAGTTCGCGGTTGACGACCGGCGGGTTGTACAGCGCGATCGTCCGCTCCCCCCTCGGCGCGCCGTTGTCATTGACGAGGTCGACGGGGCGGCCGATGAGCCGCGACGCGAGTTCCGCGGGGTTGGCGATCGTCGCGGAACAGCAGATGAACACCGGCTCCGAGCCGTAGAAGCGGCAGATGCGCAGCAGCCGCCGCAGCACGTTCGCGACGTGCGAGCCGAAGACGCCGCGATACGTGTGCAGCTCGTCGATGACGATGTAGCGCAGGTGCTCGAAGAGCCGCACCCACTTCGTGTGATGCGGCAGGATGCCGGTGTGCAGCATGTCCGGGTTGGTGATCACCACGTGCCCGGCGGTGCGCACGGCGCGGCGGGCGTTGGGGCTGGTGTCGCCGTCATAGGTGAAGGCGCGCACCTCCAGCTCCGCCTCGGTCACGATCGCGTGCAGCTCGTTCAACTGGTCCTGCGCCAGCGCCTTCGTGGGGAAGAGGTACAGCGCGCGCGCCTGCGGGTCGTCGAGGATCGCCTGGAGCACGGGCGCGGTGTAGCAGAGCGTCTTGCCGGAGGCGGTGGGCGTCACCACCACCTGATCGCGCCCCGCGAGCGCACCCACGATCGCCGCCGCCTGGTGCGTATACGGCGTCTGGATGCCGCGGCGCGCGAGCGCCTCCACGATCCTCGGGTCGATCGCTGCGGGCCACGGCGCGGTGCGTGCCACCTCCGGCGGGAGGGTGCGCCACGCCACGAAGTTCGGCGCGAGGCGCGGGTCGGCGCGAAGCGCCGTAATGGCGGCGGCAACCGGCGCGGCGGCGGTGGGGGTCGCGGTCATGGCACTGCTCCCTTATCGAACTTTTGTCGAACAGAAGAACACACATGTTCGGTACATACGTTCTATCCAGGAACCGTACCGCGTAGCGGAAGAACGCGTCAAACCTACCGAATCTCACCAGCCACCCCGACTCGTGCCTTGCGTCACGCACAATAATCACGGGCGTTGTATTCCCACCTCTTCCCAGGGGGAATTGCGATCCGGGAAAAGGCACCGGGATGGCGATGAAATTGTTTGGGCAATCCGAGGGACTCCCACGGGAGCAACTGCTACCGGACGCGGCCGCGGAGTGCGCGCACCTCGTGCTGCGGCCGCGCTGGGAGTCGGACGGCTATCTCTGCGACGCCTGCCACCGAGAGTTCACGACGATGGAGGCGGAGGAGGCAAGCAGCGAGGCCTCGCTGCGCTGCACCGGCGCGAGCGCCCTCGACACGAGCGCGGGCGAGGCGAGGATCG
>SHYQ01000008.1 GCA_009692765.1 Dehalococcoidia bacterium
GTGTACCACCTCGGACGGCCGGGGTCGGAGACGGACCCGGAGACGCTGCAGCGCCACGACCTCGGCCTCCAATCGATCCACGACGCCATCCTCCCCGCGCTCGGCCACGCCGTCGTCGAGGTGGACGTGTCGCCGTACCAGCTCATGCGCATCGCCGAGGCGCTCCTCGGCGTCGTCAACGAACTCAAGCAGTACGCCATCGCCGACGGCCGCTCCGCCGTGCCGCGCTTCGCCGACACGCTGCACTGGCTCTACCCCGACACGAAGGATGACCCCGGCGTCGCGATGGACCTCGTGCAGCACCCGGTGAAGCTCCACAACGCGCTCGGCTACGCCCTCGCGGACGCCACCCGCGACGTGGAGGCCGCCCGCGCCGCCCAGCAGCAGGCGCGGCAGGCGGAGCGCGGCCCGTGGTGGCGGGCGTTCGCCCGGCTCCTCCGTCGAGGCCGCTGACTCCCCTCTGCCTCCCCTACCGCCGTTCCCGCACACCCTCGACCCCCGCAGGCGACCCTCGACGCAAGGCGCGGCGCGGCAGCCACGAACCGGGCGACCGCCCGCTTGTGACTAGGCGCGGGGCGTGCTTATAGTCGGGATTCGGTGGGTGTGACCCGAACGAGCGCCTGAAGGGACCCGCGATGACCTACTTCATCACGACGCCGTGCATCGACGTCACGGATCAGTCGTGCGTGGACGTCTGCCCCGTGGACTGCATCCACTTCGAAGAGGGCAAGGACCGCATGCTCTACATCGACCCCGATGAGTGCATCGACTGCGGCGCCTGCGAGCCGGCCTGCCCGGTCTCCGCGATCTTCGCTGAGGACGACCTGCCCGACGACCAGGAGCCGTTCCGCGAGATCAACGTCCTCTGGTTCCAGGACAAGGATGCCGCGCGCGCGAAGGTGCAGGCAATCTCACCCGCGTAGCGCCCGCACGAGCGTGTGACGCGAACGGCCGCCCTCGGGCGGCCGTTCTGCATCCTCGCCGGCGGGGAGGCGGAGCCCTCACCCCCGGCCCCTCTCCCGCTGCGCGGGAGAGGGGAGTCGGAAGGAGACGTGGGGGGCTGCGCCCCCCAAACCCCGGCGGAGGCGCGCGCAGCAGGCGCGCGCCGGAGCGGCCGGGAGTGGCCCCCCTTCCCCTCTTCCTGCGCGGGAGGGGGCAGAAGTAGGACGTGGGGGCTGCGCCCCCACACCCGGCGGGCGCACGCGCGGTAGGCGCGCCGGAGCGGCCGACAGTGGGCCACCTGCCCCTCTTCCTACGCGGGAGGGGGCAATAAGTAGGACGTGGGGGCTCCGCCCCCCACCCGGCGGACGCACGCGCGGCAGGCGCGCCGGAGCGGCCGGGAGTGGGCCACCCCCTGCCCCCTTCCTTGCGCTGGAAGGGGGTTGTTGTTTGTGGGGGCTGCGCCGCCACACCCCGGCGGAGGCACGCGCGGGAGGCGCGCGCCGGATCAGGGACCGCGCGCGCAGCGCCGCGGTAACCTCCCCCTTCCCGGAGGGAAGGGGGCCGGGGGATGGGCGATCCCTCCTCTGGTTCCGTCCCCCCTCCCTTCCAGGGAGGGGGCCGGGGGGAGGGTTCCCTCTTACCTCGACGCCTCCACGCTACGCCCTCGACGCCCGCGCGGCGCGCCGCTTCGCGATGAGCTCGCGCGCGCGCGGCACCTCGAGGGCCGCCGCGGCGTCGATGCTCCACGCGCGGTACTCGCCCTCGTGCTCCAGCGCGTAGCGCCAGTAGCGCCTCGGCAGGTGGCGCGCGTAGAGGCTCCACGTCTTCGCCCAGAACGCGCGCGTGTGCTGCGCGCGCGTCAGCCAGTGCGCCAGCTCGTGCAGCAGCACCATCGTCGCGTCGAACTGACGCCCGACCGACCACACCGTGATCGTCTCGTCCAGATCCCACTGGCCGCGGCTGAACTCGCCTCGACGCATCGCCACCCCGGCGACGCGCACCGTGGTGTTGCGCTCGACACGGCCGCGCGTGCGCCAGTCGACCACAGGGCCGCGCCGCCGTCCCTCGTCCTCGAGGATGCGCGCGACCAGGGCGGTCACCCAGAGCGGCGTCGCGACGCGGGCCATCGGGCGATCCTCGCGCGGCCTCGCAGGCCGGGGCTAGACCTCGATCTCGTCGAGCGACGGGACGCGCGGCTCGAGCGCGGCGAGGCGCCCCTGCAACGCGCCGATGAGGCCCGCGATCGGCACGCGGATCTGCGCCATCGTGTCGCGCTCGCGGATCGTGACGGCGTCGTCCGTCAGCGTCTCGAAGTCGACCGTCACGCACAGCGGCGTGCCGATCTCGTCCTGCCGCCGGTAGCGCCGCCCGATCGACTGCGCGTCGTCGTACTGCGTGCGGAACGTCGGGCGCAGCATCTCCCAGATGCGCCGCGCCGTCGGCTCCAGGGTGTCCTTCCGCGATAGCGGCAGGATCGCCACCGTGACGGGCGCGATCGCGGGGGCGAAGTGCATCACCACGCGCGAGTCCCCGCCGTCGAGGTGCTGCTCCTCGTACGCCTCGAGCATCAGCGTCAGCATGATGCGGTCGACGCCCGCCGCCGGCTCGACGACGTGCGGGACAAGGTGCTCGTTGGTATCCGGGTCGAAGTACGTCAGACGCTTGCCGGAGTGCGTCGCGTGCTGCGTGAGGTCGTACGCGCCGCGGTGCGCGATCCCCTCCACCTCACCCCACCCCCACGGGTAGTGCACCTCGATGTCCGCGGTCGCCTTCGAGTAGTGCGACAGCTCGTCGGGCCGGTGGTCGCGCAGGCGCAGGTGCTGCGGGCGGATGCCGAGGCTGTAGTACCAGCGCAGCCGCTCCTTCTTCCAGTACGCGTGCGTCTCCAGCGATGTCGCGGGGTGGCAGAAGTACTCCATCTCCATCTGCTCGAACTCGCGCGTGCGGAAGATGAACTGCTTCACCGTGATCTCGTTGCGAAACGACTTGCCGATCTGCGCGACGCCGAAGGGCAGCCGCTTGCGCGTCGTCGTCTGCACGTTGTCGAAGTTGACGAACATGCCCTGCGCCGTCTCGGGGCGCATGAACGCGCGCCCGCTCTCGTCCGCGACGGGGCCCACGATCGTGCTGAGCATCATGTTGAACTTGCGCGGCTCGCTGAACTTGCCGACGGTGCCGCAGTTGGGGCAGGTGTTCGCCTCGACGTGGTCGGCGCGGAAGCGGCCCTGGCACGATAGGCACTCCACGAGGGGGTCCGTGAACTCGGCGACGTGGCCGGAGGCCACCCACACCGCCGGGTTCGTGATGATCGCAGCCTCCAGGCCGACGACATCGTCGCGCTCCTGCACCATGGCGCGCCACCAGCGGTCGCGGATGTTGCGCTTCAGCTCCACGCCCAGCGGCCCGTAGTCGTACGCCGCCGCGAAGCCGCCGTAGATCTCCGCCGAGGGGAAGACGAACCCCCGCCGCTTCGCCAGCGACGTGATCGTCTCGAGGTCCGCCTGCATCTCGGAGGGCGGCCCGTCCTCGGGGATCTGCGCGTTCGTCACGGGTAGTGCTCCTGCACGGGTGTTCCCGGAGTGGGTGTTCCGGAGGCCGAGCGTAACATCGGGTGATCGCGTGGTAAACGAAGCGCGGCCTGCGGTCGTGCTACCCTCGCGGCGGCACGCTCGGGCGACCGGGAGGTGGACGATGCGGCTGCTTCTGGCGATGGCGATCGGCCTCGCGATCGGCGCTGGGGTGGCCGTCCTCGTCGCCTCGCGCCCGGCGCGGTCGCCGATCCACGGCGCAGACGAGGGAGGCGAGCGATGACCACAGCGAGGCCGGCGCGCGAGGCGCCGACGAAGCTCGTCATGATGATCGTGTCCGACACGGACGACGAGGCGCTCATGTACGCGCTGGTCCAGAGCGGCTACTCCGCCACGAAGGTCGGCTCCACCGGCGGATTCCTCCGCCGCGGCAGCGTCACGATCTACTGCGGCGTCGCAGCCGCGGAGGTCGACGCCGTGGTCGCCATGGTGCGCGAGATCTGCCGCGCCCGCCGCGAGTTCGTCCCGATCCCGGCGGCCCTCGCCGAGGAGGGCGGCTTCACCGCCGAGCCGATCGAGGTGCGCACCGGCGGCGCGATCGTCTTCGTCCTCGACATCGACCGCTTCGAGCGGCTGTAGCAGTGCAGCGCGAGCCTAGCCGGCAGCCTAGCCGGCGGCCTCGACCTCGACATCGCTGGTGAGCAGGCGCAACGCGTCCGGCAGGACATCCGTCGAGGTGGGGTCGAACTGCTGGCCGGCCCCGACCTGGAGCATCGCCACCGCCTCCGACGCGGAGAACGCGGGCCGGTAGGGCCGCTCCGCCCGCAGCGCCCAGTACGCGTCCGCCACCGCGAGGATGCGCGGCGGCAGCGGAAGCTCCTCGATCGTCAGCAGCGCGGGGTAGCCTCGCCCGTCCGGACGCTCGTGGTGGGCCCCGATCCAGGAGGCGACCTCGTCGAAGCCGGACGCGCCCTCGAGCATCGTGGCGCCGAGGGTCGGGTGGCGGCGCATCAACTCCATCTCGTCCACCGTGAGGATCGTCGGCTTGTCGGTGATCTGCCGCGGCACGCCCAGCTGGCCGATGTCGAGCAGGTAGCCGGCGATACCGATCGCGTCGCAGTAGGCAGGCGTGAGGCCCTGGCACACCGCGAGCTGGCGCGCGAGCGCGGCCACCCGCGCGGCCCGGCCGGGCTCACGCACGGCAGCGTCGATGATCTCGCCCATCGCCGCCGCGAGCTGGTCGACGCGGCGGCGCGACGGCCGTCCCTCCGCGACCCCCGCCTGTCCGAGCAGGCGCGGCAGATCCTCGTGCGAGAGCCCGAGCCACGTCGTGTCGTCGCGGAGCGTGGCGACCATCGCGGCAGCGATCTCCGGCCCCACGAGGGGCTCGATGTCCTTGATGCCCGCCGCCTGCAACTGCGCGCGCGCGCGCAGGGGGCTCGGCGCGCCGGCGGCGAACTCGCACGCCCAGTGCGCGGCGCCGACCAGCAGGCCCTCGATCGGCACGTCCGTGCCGGAGCGCCCGTCGGGGCGGCCCCGCCCGTCCCAGCGCTCGTGCGCGGCGCGGATGCCGTCGCTCACCGCCTCGTCGAGGCCGAAGCGGTCCGCCACCCACGCGCCGCCCCCCAGCGGGCCGCGCGTGGCGCGCACGGCGATGCCGGCGTCGTGCAACAGGCCGACGTAGATCACGCGGCGGCGCTCCTCCGGGCCGAAGCCGAGGCGCTCCGCGACCGCCTGCGCAAGGTACGCCACCCGCGCGGCGTGCCCGCTCTCCTCCTGCTCAGCGAGGTCAAACCCGCCGCTGAGGTAGGCCAGGAGCTCCAGCCGGCGCACCGGCCGCAACACGGTATTCCGCGCGATCGAGGCGAGCTCGGTCACGGGTCCGCCGAGTTCGGCGACACTCACCGCGTCGTCCATGGCCATCCCCCGCCCCGCATTACGCGGCCGGCACCCGGCGGGTGCGCGGAGGCAGGGTCCGGCCCCGCCTGCCTACATCTTCGGCAGGCGCTCGGAGAATCTGGAGGGAGGGTCTTCGACCCGTCTGTGGCTGCCGCTGCTCCACGCGCCCGTCTGGGGGGCCGGCTCCACGGGGCGGGCGGGCGATCCGAGGCCGCAGAGTGGGCGCGCTGCGATCACGCCGCGTGGCGGGGCGCGCGCCTCGCGCCATCACTCCATCTGCATGTAGTCCTCGTACCCGGGGGGGATGTCCTTCGGGCGTTCGCGCGGCTCGTGCTTCGGTCCGATCTTGTCGAACGCGCTGTTGATGCGGTGCTCGAGGATGTGGCGCGGGTCGAGGCGCTCCAGCGGGTCCTCCCCGCCGTACGCCTTCTCGGCGGTCTCGCCGAAGGTGTTGTCGGAGCCGAGCAGGCCGTCGTACTCCTTGCCCATGCGCCGCGCCCAGCGCGCGTAGGAGCCCTCGTCCGTGCCGTCCAAGCGGCCGAGCTCCTGCTTGATGTCGATGGCTTCGAGGCGCTGCGCGGCCGTCTTCCGCCGCGCGAACATCGACACCGCCCGCTTGATCTCTTTGCTGCCGCACTCGGGGCAGGCCTTCGGGTCCACGGCGCGCGCCACTGAGCGGAAGAAGACCTCCACGCGTCGCTTGCACCCGGCGCAGTCGTACTGGTAGATAGGCATGGCGCGCAGCATACCTCGTTCTGGCAGCCCTGGGTTATGGCATCCCTGGGTTGTGGCAGCCCTGGATCGATGCCCGACTGCCCCGCAGGGCCGGTCAGGCGAGCCACCGTCCCCATCCGTTATGTTGCGCGGCGACCGCCAGAGCGCCCCCGGCGCCCAGCCCTCGAGACTCAGCCCCCGAGGCTCAGCCCCCGAGGCTCAGCCCTCGACGGCGTTCTGGACGTGGTTCAACTGGCCGACCTCGCCGCCGACCGTGAGCTCGATCGCCACGAGGTCGATGCGCAGCGTCGTGGGCAGGTCGGGGTGGTCGGCGGAGTACGCCTCGGCGAGCTGGCGCAGCCGCGCGCCCTTCGCCGGCGAGACCGCAGAGACGGCGGCGCCCATCTTGCGCGACGTGCGCAGCTTCACCTCGACGAAGACGAGCGTGTCGCCGTGCAGCGCGACGAGGTCGATCTCGCCCTCGCGCCGCCGCACGTTCTTGTCGACGACCTCGTAGCCGTGCTGCTCGAGGTAGCGAGAGGCGATCCGCTCGCCTGCCGCGCCCAGCCGCTGGGACCGTTCGTTCACCACAGCACTGCCTCTCGGACCGGAGCGAACGACAACCGGTGGATGTTCGAGTACCCCAGCCGCGCGAGCGCCTCGCGGTGCTCGGGCGTCGCGTACCCCTTGTGCGCCGCCAGGCCGTAGCCCGGGAAGACGGCGTCGAGCGCTTCCATCATGTGGTCACGTGCCACCTTCGCCACGATGCTCGCCGCCGCGACGGAGACGCAGCGCGCGTCGGCGCCCACGACCGGCCGCTGCGGAATGCCGCCCTCGACGACCTCGCGCCCGTCAATGATCAGGGCGTCCGGGCGCACCGGCAAGGCGGCGACCGCGCGCTGCATGGCGAGCCGGGTGGCGCGAAGGATGTTGATCTGGTCCACCACCTGCGGCGAGACCGCCGCGACCGCCCAGGCGCACCGCAGACGGATCTCCGCGGCGAGCGCCTCCCGTTGGTGCTCCGTCAGCTGCTTCGAGTCCCGCAGCCGCCCGATCCAGGCTGCCCGCGGCACCGCGCCGCCCGGCGTCAGCGGCATCACCACCGCCGCCGCGACCACGGGGCCGGCGAGGGGCCCGCGCCCCACCTCGTCCACGCCCGCGACGCGGGCGTAGCCCGCCCGCCAGAACGCGCGCTCCTCGCCCCAGCCGGGACGTGTGGGTCGCAGCAGACGCGCCATGAGCCCCCATTCTACGCGGTCGCGCGGGCTACGGCTCAAACTGCCAGCGCAGCGCGCCACGAGGGCGGCGCGGAGGGGGACCCTCACCCCCGGCCCCTCTCCCGCTTCGCGGGAGAGGGGAGACGGAAAGGGGTAGGGATGGCTGCGCCCCAACCCCCCGCAGGACGCGCACAACGGGCGCGCCCGCCGGGCGCGGCTTGGTGCGCCCTCACCCTGCCCTCTCCCACTGACGTGGGCGAGGGTTCTGATCTGCGTTCGAGGCGCGCCTGCCGCGCGCCGTTCCGCCGGGAGCGCGAAGGGCGCAGCCCCCTCGCATCACCCTGGTGCCTTCTCCTCACCTCTCCCGCTTCGCGGGAGAGGTGCCGGGGGTGAGGGTCCCCCTCGGCGCTGGCCAACACGGCGCTGGCGAACGTCGAGGGATCGACCGACGATAGGAGGGACGCGAACGCCCGATCCGGGGGCTTCCGCGCGCACGAGGCGGCCCCTGCCGCGGTGTACACTCGGATCACCCGAACGCACGAGGATCGAGGCACGCGGCGCCTCGCACCTCCCTGCATCGTCGAGGGCCGCGCGCGGCCTCGGCGCCCCCGACCGGACGGCCGGCCGAAAGCGAGCCCAGATGAACTCCCGCTCGATGCGTAACGTCTTCGTCTACCTGCTCATCCTCGTGGCGCTCGTCCTCGTCGTCGTGATGGTCTTCCGGCCCGCGACCGCGTCCACGGAGAAGCCGATCTCCGATGTCATCGCCGCAGCGCAGGCCGGCAAGGTCGAGTCCATCGAGGTGCAGGACAACACGCTCACCGTGAAGTTCAAGGGCCAGGCGGAGCCCGTGCGCGCCCGCAAGGAGCCGATCACCTCGATCGACGACCTGCTCAAGAACGCGAACATCCCGATCGGCGGGAGCAGCGGCGTCGCCGTCTCCGTGCGCGGCCAGAGCCAGTTCGGCAACCTGTTCGGGCTGCTGCTGAACTTCCTGCCGCTGGTGGTCTTCGGCGGCATCCTCATCTTCATGATGCGGCAGGCCGGCGGCGCCAATAACCAGGCGATGTCGTTCGGCAAGAGCCGCGCGAAGATGTTCACCGGCCAGAAGCCCACCGTGACGTTCATGGACGTCGCCGGCCAGGAGGAAGCCAAGCAGGAGCTCGAGGAGATCGTCGAGTTCCTCAAGTACCCGGAGAAGTTCGCCGCGCTCGGCGCGCGCATCCCGCACGGGGTGCTGCTGATCGGCCCCCCGGGCACCGGCAAGACGATGATCGCGCGCGCCGTCTCCGGCGAGGCGGGCGTGCCGTTCTTCCACATCTCCGGCTCAGAATTCGTCGAGATGTTCGTCGGCGTCGGCGCCAGCCGCGTGCGCGACCTCTTCGACCAGGCGAAGCGCAACGCGCCCGCGATCATCTTCGTCGACGAGATCGACGCGGTCGGCCGCCAGCGCGGCGCCGGCCTCGGCGGCTCCCACGACGAGCGCGAGCAGACGCTGAACCAGATCCTCGTGGAGATGGACGGCTTCGAGAGCAGCTCGAACGTCATCGTGATCGCGGCGACCAACCGCCCGGACGTGCTCGACCCGGCGCTGCTGCGGCCGGGCCGCTTCGACCGCCAGGTCACGCTCGACCTCCCGGACGTGAAGGGCCGTCGCGCGGTGCTCGACGTCCACGTGAAGGGCAAGCCGCTGGAGCAGGACGTCTCGCTGGAGACGATCGCGCGGCAGACCCCCGGCTTCTCCGGCGCCGACCTCGCCAACCTCGTCAACGAGTCCGCGATCCTCGCCGCGCGGCGCAACCGCAAGCGCATCTCGATGGACGAGATGAACGAGGCGGTCGACCGTGTGATCGCGGGACCCGAGCGCAAGTCGCGCGTGATCACGCCGATCGAGAAGAAGATCATCGCCTTCCACGAGGCCGGGCACACCGTCGCCGGCTACTTCCTGCCGCGGGCGGACATCCCGTTCAAGGTCACGATCGTGGCGCGCGGCATGGCCGGCGGCTTCACGCGATCGTTGCCCTCGGACGACCGCCGCCTCCAGGACCGCTCGTACTACGAGGCGATGATGGCGATGTCGCTGGGCGGACACGTCGCCGAGGAGATGGTCTTCGGCGAGATGACCACGGGCGCGCACGACGACATCGGCAAGGTGACGCAGATCGCGCGCAACATGGTCACGCAGTGGGGCATGTCCGCGCGCATGGGCCCGCGCACCTTCGGACGGCGCACCTCGATGATCTTCCTCGGCCGCGACATCTCGGAAGAGCGCGACTACTCCGAGCGCAGCGCCGAGGAGATCGACGACGAAGTGCGCCGCCTCATCGACGAGGCGCACGAGGTCTGCCGCGCCGTGCTGCGCCAGCACCGCGACAAGCTCGACGAAGTGGCGGCGATCCTCATCGAGGTCGAGACCATCGAGGGCGAGGAGCTGCTGCGCATCCTCGGCCCGGCCGACGGCCGGCCGCTGCCCGCCGACCCGAGCATGACGCCCCCGGCGACGCCGCCGAGCGGCGCCGCGACGCGACGCGAGGAGGAGCCGGAGAGCGCGCCGCAGGGCCGCCCCGGCCTCGCGTGGGGCCAGCAGAACGCCAACGCCGCGCCACCCGCCGGCGAGTAGCTCGACGCGACGCAAACACACCGAAACGCCCCGCTATGCGGGGCGTTTCGCTTGGGAGCGCGCGAGCGCCCGAGGACTGACGGGGGCGGCCCCTCTCCCGGCCCCTCCCCTGCGCGGGGAGGGGGGTCAGCAAGGGGAGATCCCCCATCCCCCCGGCCCCCTTCCCTCCGGGAAGGGGGAGGTCGCCGCGGCGCTGCGCGCGTTCACCATCCCAGGCGCTCCCCACGCGTTCGTTCGCTGGCGTCTCGGCCCGCCTCCGCCGGGAGCGCGAGGGGCGCAGCCCGCTCGCATCTCTTGCTGCTTCCCTGGCGGGAAGGGGGCTTTCGGATCTCGGCGTGCGCCTGCCGCGCCCGCCTCCGCCGGGAGCGCGACGGGGCGCAGTCCGCTCGCATCTCTTGCTGCTTCTGACTCCCTCTCCTGCGAAGCGGGAGAGGGGCCGGGGGTGAGGGTTCTCCCTCCCGCGCAGGGAGGGGGGAGGGGGCCGCCGCGCTCAGTCGCGCGGGCACCACTCGCGCCGTCACGCCGAGGGCGGAGCGTCCACCTCGGCGGCGCGCAGCTCGCGCATGCGCCGCTCGTACATCCGCTGCGCGACGAGCATCCAGGCGACCGCGCCCGCCGCGAGCCCGATGCGCAGCGCCGGGGCCTCCTCGAGCCTGCCGTCGTCCGTGAGCACCGCCGTGCCGAGGATGTAGCCGGCGCCCACCCACGCGACGTTGGCGACCGCCGCGCCGATGAAGTCGAGCGGCACCCACAGGCGCAGCGACATGCGCAGCGCGCCCGAGCCGAACGGACCGAGCGTCCGCGTGACGCTGTGCAGGTGGTAGAACGGCACCAGCCACAGCGCGCGCCCTTGCATCAGGGCGGCCGCCACCTTCAGCGTCGGTCCCAACCGCGTCCCCTCGATGTAGCGCGCCCCCCAGCGGCCCAGCGCGTAGGAGATCACGTCCCCAAGCACCGTCCCGGCGAGCGCCACGAGGAACACCACGCTGACGTTGCCCGTCCCCTGCGCGGCGGCGGCCCCGCCGAGGAACATGATCACGACCCCCGGGAACAGCATCCCCAGGCCGACCGTCGACTCTATGAGCGCGGCGATGAAGACCATCGGCGTGCCGAAGCGCGCAAAGAGGTCGCGCACGAACAGGAACACGAAGTCCGTGATCGCGTTGAACCAGTCGTACGGGGCGCTGAGGTATTGCCACAGGTCCACGCGAGGGCGGCTCCGGCTTCGGTCGGTCATGGGGGGTCCGGCGCGGGGAGGCGGGGACGGGCCCAGTCTCCCACATCGTGCACCCTCGGCGGGGCCCGTCGCGCTCCGGCGGGGTCTGCGGGGCGCGTTGACCCCTCCCGCAGCCTCCTCTAGACTTGTCGTTCGGCTCCCAGGAGGGTGTCCCAGAGTCTCCGGGACATCTCAGAGAAGGTCTTACATGTACGCCATCGTCCGCTTCCTCGGGAAGCAATACCGTGTGCGGCCCGGCGACCGGGTCATCGTCGACCGCATCGACGCCTCGGAGGGCGACGAGGTCGCGCTGGGCGAGGTCCTCCTCGTCGCCGACGACGACCGCACCACCGTCGGCGAGCCGGTCGTCTCCGGCGCGAGCGTCCGCGCCCGCATCGAGACGCACGACCGCGCCGCGAAGGTGACCTCCTTCGACTACAAGAACAAGACGCGCCAGAAGACCATGCACGGCCACCGCCAGTTGCAGACGCGCGTCGTGATCACCGACATCACCGCCGGCTAGCCCGTCCGACCGGTAGGCGAGCGGGCGCGAGGGAGACCGAGATGGCACACAAGAAGTCCGGCGGCTCAAGCAGGAACGGACGCGACTCCGCGGCGCAGCGCCTCGGCGTGAAGCGCTCGGAGGGCCAGATCGTCACGGCCGGCTCGATCATCATCCGCCAGCGGGGCACGCGCGTGCACGCCGGCCTCAACGTCGGCGTCGGCAAGGATCACACGCTCTGGGCGCGCGTCCCCGGCACGGTGAAGTTCAGCGCGTACGCCAAGGGCGGCCGCAAGCAAGTCTCCATCATCGCGTTCGGCGCTGAGGCCGTCGCTGCCGGCGCCGAGGCCGCCTCGTAACGTCGCGCCTGCACCCACCCCGATCGCTCGAAGGGAACGGCCCGTGAAAGCCACGATCCACCCGAAATACGAACTCGCGACCGTCACCTGCGGCTCCTGCGCCGCCACCTGGGAGACGCGCTCGACGAAGCCGGTGATCCACGTCGACGTCTGCTCGAACTGCCACCCGTTCTTCACGGGCGAGCAGCGCATCGTCGACACCGCCGGCCGCGTCGAGCGGTTCCGCCGCCGCTACGCCGGCGGCGCCGCTGCCGCGACGGACGCCGCACCGAAGGCATAGGCCGCGGTCCCCGCCGTATGAACGCGCGCGAGGGCGGCCGGAAGGCCGCCTTCGTGCTATCCGTGCACATGCGAGGAGGCGGATGCCCGCTCCGATGATCCGCCGGATCCGCGCGCATGAGGGCGTGCCGTACCGCGATATCCGGCTGCGCGCCCTCGCCGACGCTCCTCGCGCGTTCGGCACCACGCTCGCCGAGGCCGCGGCACGCCCCGCGCCGTGGTGGGACGAGCGGGCGCAGGCGACCGCGCAGGGCGGCCGCGCCGCGCTCTTCGTCGCAGCGGTCGACGAGCGCTGGTGCGGCCTCATCGGTGGCGAGTTGCCGGAGGCGACCGCGACCGCCGAGGTGATCTCGATGTGGGTCGAGCCCGCGTGGCGGCGTCACGGCGTCGCCGCGCGGCTGCTGGACGCCGTCGCGGGCTGGGGCATGCAGCACGACGCCACCGCGATGGAGTTGTGGGTCACAGAGGGCAACGTCCCCGCCATCGCGCTGTACGAGGGCTACGCGTTCGCGTTCACCAGCGACTCGCGAGCGCACGCGTCGCAACAAGGCCTCCTCGAACGCTGCATGCGCCGCGCCCTCCGCTGAGGCGGGCGAGGCCACCCGCCCCGCGCGGTGCACGTTGACGCGTCCGGCGCGTACGCTGGCCCCGTGAGCAGCAGAGCGAGCACCCCCAACTACGGCGGCCAGGCGGTCGTCGAGGGCGTCATGATGCGCGGCGCGACGGCGATGGCGGTCGCCGTGCGCCGCCCCGACGGCACCGTGATCAGCCGCGCCGAGCCGCTGCGCGGCCTGTCGAGGACGCGCCTGCGCGCCGTGCCGCTGCTGCGCGGCATCCTCGTGCTGTTCGAGACGCTGCAACTGGGCATGCGCGCGCTGGCGTGGTCCGCGGCGGTCGCCGCCGGCGCGGTCAACGAGCGTGGCGAGGGCGGCGCGCTGGGCATCCTCGACCGGGCCGTGCTGCTCAGCGCGTTCGCCGTGGGCGTGCTCGCGTTCTTCGTCGGCCCGGTCCTGCTGACGGCGTGGCTCGACGGCGTCGCTCCGGCGCGCTGGATCTCCCTCGCTGCGGAGGGCGCGATCCGCATCGCGCTGCTGCTCGTGTACATGTGGAACCTCGGGCGCAAGGGCGAGATCCGCCGGGTGTTCCAGTACCACGGGGCGGAGCACATGACGATCTACGCGCTCGAAGATGGGCGCGATCTCAGCGTCCCCGCGATCCGCCGCTACCCGAAGGAGCACCCGCGCTGCGGCACGTCGTTCCTGCTCACCGTCGCGCTCGTCTCGATCGTCGTGTTCGCGTTCGCCGGCACTGAGCCGCTCTGGTGGCGCTTCGCCTCGCGGCTGCTGCTGATCCCCCTCGTCGCCGCGGTGGCGTACGAGGCGATCCGCTTCGCCGGCTTCCACCAGCGCTGGCCCGCGGTGCGCTGGCTCTTCGCCGCGAACATCGCGCTCCAGCGGCTCACGACGCTGCCCCCCGACGACGAGCAGATCCAGGTCGCGATCACCGCGATGCAGCGGTGTCGCGACGAGGAACGCGCGCACGCCGCGCGCGCCACCGCGTGATGAGCGTGGCGTGATGAGCGTGGCGTGATGGCTGGCGCCGGCTTCGACGCGGATGGGATGGACGCCGCGATCCGCGCGCGCCGCTCGATCCGCGGCCTGGAGGGGCCGCCGCTGCCGCCGGAGCAGGTTGACGCGCTCGTCGCGCTCGCGCTCACCGCGCCCGCGCCGCACCACACCGAGCCCTGGCGCTTCGTCGAGGTGTCGCCCGCGCGCCGGGAGGCGCTCGCCGTCGCGATGGGCGACGCGTGGGCGGCCGATCTCGCACGCGACGGGCTGCCGGAGGCGCGCCGCGCGTGGGCGCTGGCGCGGTCGCACCGCCGCGTCGTGGACGCGCCGACGCTGCTGCTCGGCTGCCTCGTGGCGGACGGCCTCAACGCCTACGCCGACGACCGCCGCGCGCGCGCCGAGTGGGGGCTAGCGCAGCACTCGTTTGGGGCGGCGTTGCAGAACATCCTGCTGGGCGCATCGGCGCGCGGCCTGGCCGCGTACTGGATCTCCGCGCCGCTCTACGCGCCCGAGGCGGTGCGTAGCGCCCTCGACCTCGATGAGGCGTGGCAGCCGCAGGCGCTCGTCTGTATCGGCCGCCTGCGCGCGGACTACGCGCCATTCGAGCGCCCCGCGCGCGACGTGACGCGCTTCCTCGTGCGGCGGTAGGCGCCGCGGGCGGCCCCGCAGGCGAGCGGGACGTCGAGGTGCTGTGTGAGGCGGCCCACCCCCTGCCCCCTCCCTGCGCGGGAGGGGGTTCAAGAAGGAGAAAGGTAATGCGAGGGGGCTGCGCCCCTCGCGCTCCCAGCGGAACGCGCGCGGCAGGCGCGCGATCCGAGGCGGAGCGCGAGGCCGCGCGATCCGAAAGCCCCCTTCCCGCGAGGGAAGGGGGTTGGGGGATGGGCGAAATCTCATTCTGATGTCAGACCCCCTCCCGCGCAGGGAGGGGGTAGGGGGTGGGCCGCCCCGCGCAAGCACCTCGGCGCTGCTCGCCACGCAGCCCGCGGCGCGGGATGATCGCTTCACTCCGACTCAGGCAGACGACGTACCACGATGCGACAGGAACCTCGATGACCACCGCGAACCCACTCGAAGAGGGCCTGGCGCTCACCCTCGACTTCGACAAGCTCACGAAGGCGGCGGAGACGCCCGGCATCCTGCCCTGCGCGGTGCAGAACGTCGACACGGGCGAGGTGATCCTGATCGCCTACGTCAACGAACTCGCGCTGAAGACCGCGATCGCGCGCAGGCTCCCGGTGTTCTGGAGCACCTCGCGTCGCGAGCTGTGGATCAAGGGCGACACGTCCGGTGAGACGTACGCGCTGCTCGAGGTGCGCGTGAACTGCGAGCAGAACTCGCTCGTCTACCGCGTGCGCCCGAATCGCGGCGGCATCTGCCACACGCACAACCAGCACGGCGACGCGCGCAACTGCTACTACCGCTCACTCGACTTCGAGACGATGGGGCTGCGCAACCTCGACCCATAGACCGCTCGCCGCGGGCGCGCACCGTCGAGGGCTACGGGGCCGTCGGCTCCACCGGCCGCACCGCTACGCCGCGCGACTCGAGGTACCGCTTGAGGTCGGGGACGGTGTACGCCCCGAAGTGGAAGATCGAGGCCGCCAGCACCGCGTCCGCGCCGCCCTCGACGAGCGCGTCGTAGAGGTGCTCCGGCTTCCCCGCGCCGCCCGAGGCGATCAGCGGCAGGTGCACCGCCTCGCGCATCGCGCGCAACAGCGGCAGGTCGTACCCCTCCTGGTGGCCATCGGTATCCATCGAGGTCACGAGCAACTCGCCTGCCCCGCGCTCCTCGGCCTCACGCGCCCACTCCACGGCGTCGCGTCCGGTCCCCGTGCGGCCGCCGTAGGTGAAGACGTCCCAGCGCCCGGGCGCGACACGGCGCACGTCGATGGCGACGACGATGCACTGCGAGCCGAAGCCGCGCGCACCCTCGGTGATCAGCTCGGGGCGCTCGAAGGCGGCGGTGTTGATCGAGACCTTGTCCGCGCCCGCCTCGAGCATCCGTCGCACGTCGCCCGTCGCGCGCACGCCGCCGCCCACGGTGAGCGGGATGAACACCTGGTCGGCCGTGCGCTGGATCACCTCGTATACGCTCTCGCGTTCGCTGGAGGACGCCGTGATGTCGAGGAACACAAGTTCGTCCGCGCCGTCCTGGTCGTGCTTGCGCGCCAGTTCCACCGGGTCGCCGGCGTCGCGCAGATCGACGAACGACACGCCCTTCACGACGCGCCCGCGATCGACGTCGAAGCACGGAATGATGCGCTTGGTGAGCATCGGCGGGCCCCCGCCCTACGCCCGCGCCGCGGCGCCGGCGACCGCCATCGCCTCGCGCAGCGCGACGTCGCCGGTGTACAGCGCGCGCCCGACGATCGCGCCCTCGACGCCGGCCGCCGCGAGCGCGCGCAGGTCGCCGAGCGAACCCACGCCGCCGGCCGCGATCACGCGCACATCGGTGCGTGCGAGCAGACGCGCGTACGCCTCGACGTTCGGGCCGCCCTCGACGCCGTCGCGCGCGATGTCGGTGTACACGATGCGCCGCACCCCCGCGTCGACGAGCCGCGCGACGAACTCCAGCGCGTCGAGCTCGGTCGTCTCGGTCCACCCCTCGAGGCTGACCATCCCGTCGCGCGCGTCCACCGAGACGATCAATCGGTCGCCCGCCAGCGCGACCGCGTCGCGCAGCAGCGCCGGGTCCTTCACCGCGGCCGTGCCGATCACGACCCGCTGCACGCCGCCCTCGAGGGTCGCTCGCAGCGCGGCGAGGGTGCGGATGCCGCCACCCGTTTGCACCGGAGTCGCTACTGCCTCGGCGATCGCGCGCACGATCGCGGCGTTGGTCTGCAACCCGTCGCGCGCGCCGTCAAGGTCGACGACGTGGATGCGCGTGGCGCCCTCGGCGGCCCAGCGGCGCGCCATCGCGACGGGGTCGTCGCCGAAGACGGTCTCGCGCGCGTAGTCGCCCTGCGCCAGGCGGACGCACCGTCCGCCGCGGATGTCGATCGCCGGGATCACCTCCACGCTGGCGCTCCCCTCGACCGCGGCGATCTAGCGCGCCGCCGCGACGGGCGCGATCGAGCCGCGCTCGCGCGCGAGGCGCACGAAGTTGTCGTAGAGCCGCAGCCCCCACGGGCCGGACTTCTCCGGATGGAACTGCGTCGCCAGGACGTTGTCCCGCCCCACCGCCGAGGGAAAGCGCACGCCGAGGTAGTCGGTCTCGCCGACCACCACGGCCGGATCCGCGGGTGCGGCGTAGTAGGAGTGGACGAAGTAGAAGTACGAGTCCTGCGGGATACCCTCGAACACCGGGTGCGGCTCGCGCAGGTGCACCGTGTTCCACCCCATGTGCGGCACCGTCATCCCCCGGGGGAAGCGCACGATGCGGCCCGCGAACACGCCGAGGCACGGGTGCTCGCCCTCCTCCTCCGACACGTCGAAGAGCGCCTGCATCCCCATGCACACGCCGAGGAACGGCCGTCCGGAGGCGATGTAGTCGCGGATCGATCCGTCGAGGCCGCGCTCGCGCAGGTTGCGCATCGTGTCGGCGGCGGCGCCGACGCCGGGGAGGATCAGCGCCCGCGCGCCCTCGACGGTATGGGGATCGGCGGAGATCTGCGCCTCGACGCCGGCGCGCGCGACCGCCCGCGCCACGCTGCGCAGGTTGCCCGCGCCGTAGTCGACGATCACCAGGTCCGCCATCGCCCGCTCCCAGCCTCCGTGCGGAAGAACTCCTTCCCAGTGTACCGACGCGCCTCGCCGGCCGCCGTGAGGGAACGCCCCACGGCGCGCGCCCCACCGCGCACGCCCCGCGGTATCCTCGGCGCATGATCGCGACAGGGAATCGCCTGAATCGCCTGGTCGTGGCGGTGCTCGCGACCTGCCTGCTGCTCCTGACCGCGCTGGCCGTGTCATGCTCCAGAGACGAGCCCGCGCCCGTCCCCCTCGCCGCTCCAGAGCCGCAGGTCCCCTGCCTGGCCCTCGAACCGGGCTTCACGGCGGGCCTCGACCTGACCGCCGCCGAGGTCGAGACGCTGCGGCAGTCGTGCGAGCGCATCCGCACGCTGCGCCAGCGCGACGTCGCGGTCAGACTCCTCGACGCGGACGGCAAGCCGCTGCGGGACGCGGCCGTCCAGATCCGGCAGACGCGGCACGCCTTTCTCTTCGGCGGCCAGCCGAACGAGCTGGCGCGGGGCGTGATCAGCGCGGCCTAGCGGCCGCGCTACGAGGAACTGCTGTTCGGCCTGTTCAACCACCTGTGGCTCGGCGGTGGCTTCCAGTGGGCGTCGTACGAGGCGAGCAGGGGCAGCCCGCGCCCCGCCACGGCGGAGACGGCGTTGCAGTGGGCCACGCAGCACGGCGCGCGCGTCCGCGCGGGCGACCTCGTGTACCAGCCGTTCTACCCCTCGTGGTTCCGGGAGATCAGGGATCCGGACGAACGGCTGCGCGTCGCCATCGATCACGTGCGAGAGATCGCAGCGCGGTTTCGCGGGCGCGTCGCGATCTGGAACGTCGTCAACGAGACGCAGATCCGGCCGCCGCTGACGGAGCAGAATGACCGGCTGACGCCGAACGCGCCGATCGAATCCGTGTACCAACGCATCGCCGACTACATCGACCCGATCTTCCGCGAGACCCGCCGAGCCGATCCCGATGCGGTGCTGCTGATCAACGAGGCCGCGCTGCTGCGCGGGAAGTGGCTCGACCGCTTCGAGGTGATCCTGCGCGAGCTCAAGCGGCGGAACACCCCCTTCGACGCGATCGGCGTGCAGGCGCACATGAAAGGCGATGGCCGTGTCCCCCTCGATCAGGTCGAGGAGCACCTGACCCGCCTCTCCCGCTACGGCCGGCTGTACGTGACCGAGGCGAGCGTCCCCTGGCGGCCGTGGCTTCCCGACGAACGCCCCTTCGACGGCGTGCCGTGGGCGGGCTGGAGCGAGCAGACGCAGGCGGGGTACACCGTCGCCCTCTTCACCGTCGCGTTCGGCCACCCGGCGGTCGATGGCGTGACCTACTGGACGATGACGGAGCGCACCACCGATCCGACCGTCAGCGGTACGGGGCTGCTGAGCGAAGCCCTCGTGCCGCGTCCGGCCTACGAGGCGCTGCGACGCCTCCTTCGAGACACGTGGTGGACGCGCTGGGAGGGGAAGGCCGGACGGTGCCGGCACCGTCCGGCTCCGCGCGTTCACCGGCGACTACGAGTCCGTCGTGACGCTGGCGGACGGGCGCACCGTGACGCTGCCGTTCCGGGTCGCTGCGGGGGAGCGGGAGATCATCCTCACGCTCCCGCCGGGGAGATAGCGGGCGACCGCCGCGCCCTCATCGCGGCAGCACCTCCCGAGGCGGGGCGGTATCCTCGGCGCATGACCGCCGCCTCCTCGGCCCCGGGCGCAGGCAACCTCGAGGCCGCGCGCCGCCGCGTCGAGGCGCTGCGCCGCGAGATCCGCCACCACGACTATCGCTACTACGTGCTCCAGGAGCCGGAGGTCGGCGACTCCCAGTACGACGCGCTGTTCCGCGAGCTGCGCGACCTCGAGGCCGCGTACCCCGCCGTCGTCACGCCGGAGTCGCCGACGCAGCGCGTCGGCGGGCAGGCCGTCGATGGCTTCGCCACCGTGGCGCACCGCGAGTCGATGCTGTCGCTGGGGAATGTGTTCGACGCCGACGGGCTGCGCGCCTGGCGCCAGCGCATGGTGCGCCTGCTCGAGCGCGAGGACGCGCGCTTCGTCTGCGAGCCGAAGATCGACGGCCTCGCGATCTCGCTCGTCTACGAAGGCGGGCGCTTCGTGCAGGGCGCCACGCGCGGCGACGGCCAGCGCGGCGAGGACATCACCGCCAACCTGCGCACGCTGCGCGCGATCCCCCTCGTGCTTGACGCCCCGGCCGACTCGCTCCCCCGCGCCTTCGAGGTGCGCGGCGAGGTGTACCTGTCGAAGACGGAGTTCGCGCGCCTCAACGAGGAGCGCCGCGCGGCGGGCGAGCAGCTGTACATGAACCCGCGCAACACGGCCGCGGGGTCCTTGCGGCAACTCGACCCGCGCATCACCGCCTCGCGCCGCCTCGACCTGTTCGTCTACCAACTCGGCTGGGTCGACGGGCAGCGCCCCGCCGCCTCGCACGGGGAGGCGATGCGCTGGCTCGGGGGCCTCGGCCTGCCGACCAACCCGCTCGCGCAGTCGCAGGAGGACATCGACGCGGTGGCGCGCTTCTGCGAGGGGTGGGTGGAGCGCCGCGACGCGCTCGACTACGACATCGATGGCGTCGTTGTGAAGGTCGACGACTTCGCGCTCCAGCGCCAACTCGGCGTCGTGGGCCGCGAGCCGCGGTGGGCGGTGGCGTGGAAGTTCCCGGCCGAGCAAGCCGTGACGCACCTCAACGCGATCGCCGTCTCCGTCGGCCGCACCGGCGTGCTGACCCCGTTCGCCGCCCTCGAACCAGTGTTCGTGGGCGGCGCAACGGTGAGCATGGCGACGCTGCACAACGCCGCGCACATCGGCGACCTGGACATCCGCGCCGGCGACGAGGTGATCGTGCAGCGCGCCGGCGACGTCATCCCGCAGGTCGTCGCACCCGTGCTGTCGAGGCGCGCCGGCCGCGACCTCGCGCCGTTCGAGATGCCCTCGACCTGTCCGGAGTGCGGCTCGGCCGTCGTGCACGCGGAGGACGAGGCGGCGTACTACTGCCGCAACCGCCGCTGCCCTGCGCAACTGGCGCGCCAGGTGGAGCACTTCGCCTCGCGCGGCGCGATGGACATCGACGGCCTCGGCGAGAAGATGGGGTTCCTGCTCGTCGAGGGCGGCCACATCGAGGGTATCGCGGACGTCTACGCGCTCCAGGAGACGAAGCGCGAGGCGCTGCTCGCGGTGAAGGGCCTCGGCGCGAAGAAGCTCGACGCGCTCTTCGCCGGCATCGCCGCGAGCAAGCAGCGCCCGCTCCAGCGCGTGCTGATCGGCCTCAGCATTCGCCACGTCGGCGCCGAGACCGCGCGGGCCCTCGCGCTGCACTTCGGCACGATGGCGGCGCTGCGCGCGGCCACCCTCGAGGAGTTGCAGGCGGTGGCGGACGTCGGACCGATCGTCGCGGAGTCGGTGTACGAGTATCTCCGCGACGAGGAGAACGTCGCGCTGATCGACCGGCTCGCCGAGGCTGGGGTGCGCATGCAGGACGACACATCCTCTGGTGGCGGCGCGCGCGGCGGCCCGCTCGAGGGGCTGAGCATCGTCGTCACGGGCGCGCTCGCACGCTGGTCCCGCAACGAGGCGGAGGCGCTGATCCGCGGCCTCGGCGGCAAGGTGACGGGCGCGGTGAGCAAGAGCACGGCGTTCGTCGTCGCGGGCGAGGGCGGCGGCAGCAAGCGCGAGCGTGCCGAGGCACTGAGCGTCGAGATACTCGACGAGGAAGCGTTTGTGACGCGCCTGCGTGAGCACGGGTGGCGGGGCGAAGACAGCGCGCGCGAATAGTCACCGGCGCACCGCGGCGCTAGGCTACGACCTCGGAGCCCCCGCGCCGTCATGTGGGGGCCGGAGGAGGTCGTGCGATGCGCCGGACGCGGTTGAGCCTGTACTACCTGGCCGGTTACCTGATCCCCTCTGGGGTGCTGTTGCTGGTGCTGGGCAGCGGCGCGCTCAAGACGCTCGGATCGGATAGGGACTATGGGCCGCACGTCACGCGCGTCCTGGGCATCATGCTGCTCGTGCTCGGCGTGCTGATCGTGCAGTTCATCCGCCATCGCGTGGAAGCGCTGTACTCGACGATCGTGGTCGTGCGAGTCGCGATCGTGGCAACGTTTCTGGGGGTCTACGCGAACTCGGGCGATCCGGTCTGGCTCCTGCTGGCCGTCGTCGTAGGGATCGGCGTCGTGCTCACCGGCACGAGCATGCTGCTCGACCGGCGAGGGCAGTGACGCGCGTGTGACCGCCACCCCTGACGACGTGAAGCGCTTCCGCGCCTTCCTCCAGGAGGAGGTCGATGGCATCTACACCTACCAGCGGCTCGCGGCGCTCGAGGCGGAGCCGCGGCTGCGCGAAGTGTACGAACGCCTCGCGACGATGGAGGTGCGCCACCTCGAGCTGTGGCAGACGCAGCTGCGCAACGCGGGCGTCGACGCGACGCCCGGCCGCCCCTCGACGAAGGCGCGCTTCCTGATGTGGGTCGCGCGCCGCTTCGGCAGCGGCACGGTGCTGCCGATCATCAAGGCGTTCGAGCGCGACGCGACCGACATGTACACCGGCGACCCGATCGCCGAGGCCGCGGGCCTCCCGGCCGACGAGGCGCAGCACGCGCGCATCTTCTCCGCGCTCGGGCGCAGCACCTCCGGCGTGCAGGGCTCGCTGATCGGGCGCATCGAGACGCGCCATCGCGCGCTCGGCGGCGGGAACGCGCTGCGCGCGGCGGTGCTCGGCGCGAACGACGGCCTCGTCTCGAACCTCGCGCTGATCGCGGGGTTCGCCGGCGCGGCGCCCGGGCAGGGCGCGATCGTCCTCGCAGGCATGGCGGGCCTCGTCGCCGGCGCCTCCTCGATGGCGCTCGGCGAGTGGATCTCCGTGACCTCCTCGCGCGAGGCAGCCGAGGCGCAGATCGCCGCCGAGCGCGAGGAGCTGGCGCTCGACCCCGACGCGGAGCGCGACGAACTGGCGCTGATCTACCAGGCGAAGGGCTTGCCCCGCGACGCGGCCGAGCGCCTCGCTGCCGTGCTGATGGCCGACCCGGAGGGCGCCCTGGGCGCCCTCGCGCGGGAGGAGCTGGGGATCGTCCCGGAGGACCTCGGCTCGCCGTGGACCGCCGCAACCGCTTCGTTCATCCTCTTCGCGTTCGGCGCGGTGATCCCGCTGCTCCCGTTCCTGCTGATGACGGGCGGCCCGGCGATCGTGCTGAGCGCCGCGCTCTCGGCGATCGCGCTGTTCGGCACGGGCGCGGCGATCACGTTGCTCACGGGCCGGAGCGCGTGGTTCGGCGGCATGCGCCAGCTCGTCCTCGGACTGCTCGCCGCCGCGCTGACGTACGTCATCGGCACGCTCATCGGCGGCGTCACGGGCGCGCTCTAGGAACGGGCCACGCGCGCGCCGCGTCGAGGTCACATCTCGCATCGAGCACTCCGGGGGCGGCCACCCCCTGCCCCTTCCTGCGCGGGAAGGGAACCCTCACCCCCGGCCCCTCTCCCGCTCCGCGGGAGAGGGGAGGAGAAGGCAGCAGGGTGATGCGAGGGGGCTGCGCCCCTCGCGCTCCCGGCGGAACGGCGCGCGGCAGGCGCGCCTCGAACGCAGATCAGAATCCTCGCCCACGGCAGTGGGAGCGGGCAGGGTAAGGGCGCACAACCAGCGCGCCCTGCGGGGGTTGGACGTGGGCCGTCCCGCACGGCGCCTCGCACGGGCGGTCTCGCGCTCGCGGTGCCACGCGCGCCCTGCGCGCGCAGCGCCGCAGACTACCGCCCGGCGCGCCACGGGTCGCGCTGCATGGCCGGGGCCTGCGCAGCGACGCTCTGCAGGATCCCCACCGCGAGGAACGTCACGACGAGCGCGGACCCGCCGGTCGAGATGAACGGCAGCGGGATGCCGGTGGCGGGGAACAGCCGGAGGTTCACGGCGATGTGGATCGCCGCCTGCGCCACGATCATCGTCGTCAGCCCGCTTGCGAGCAGCCGCCCGAACGCATCGGGCGCGCGCGCCGCCGCGAGGTAGCCGCGCCACGCGACAAGCGCGAACAGCACGAGCAGCACCATCGCGGCGGCCGCCCCGCCGAATTCCCCGACCTGCGCGAACGCAAAGTCCGAGGCTCGCGGGCCGAGCCCATCGAAGGCGGAGGCGCTGCCGCCGAAGCCGCGCCCCGTCACGCCGCCACCGCTGAGGGCGACCTCGACCTGCCGCAGCGTGAAGCCGCTGCCGAAGGGATCGCGGCCGGGGTCGAGGAACACCGCGATGCGCTCGCGCTGGTAGGCGGGCACCGCGACCGCCAGCGCGAGCGGGAACATCGACGCGCCGAGCGCGACCAGCGCGCCGATGAAGCGCCACGACACGCCCCAGGTCGTCGCTATCGCCGCCCACACCACCACGAGCAGCGTCGCCGTGCCGAGGTCGGGCTCGACGAGGATCAGCGCCGTCGCGACGCCCACCATCGCGAGCGACACCGCGGCGGCGCGGGCAGCCGGCGGCCGCTCCGCGGCGAACCGCGCGCACGCGGCGATCGTCGCGATCTTCGCGAACTCGGAGGGCTGGATCGTGAACCCGCCCAAGCCGATCCAGCGGCGCGCGCCGTACTCGTGCGAGCCCAGCGCCAGCACGAGCACCAGCAGCACGAGCGCCACGCCGAACAACTGCGGCGCGAGCGCGCGCAGCCAGTGGTAGTCGAGGCGCGCCGCCGCCGTCATCGCCACGACGCCCACGAGGATGTACGCGGCGTGCCGCGCCACATCGGGGGTGACGGGGTGCTGCGCGTCCGCGAGGGCGATCGCGCGCAGCGAGAGCAGCCCCGCGGGGGCCAGCACACACGCGGCGAGCAGCAGCCACCCGTCCGCCACGAGGCCGGTGCGCAGCCGCGCCGCGATCATCGCAACGCCCGGCTGGTGCTCGAAGGGTTGGGATTCGACAGGCCGCCGTCGAGCCGCAGGTACTCCTCGAGGATCTCCCGCGCCACCGGCCCGGCGTGCGTCTGCCCGACGCCGTACTCCAGGTACACCGCCACCGCGATCTGCGGGCGCTCGTACGGCGCGAAGCCGATGTACCAGCCGTGGGTGTCGTACTGCCCGTCCGGGTACGCCTGACCGAACTCGGCGGTGCCGGTCTTGCCGCCGATCGGCACGCCCGCGGGCGCTCCGGTGTTCGCCGTGCCCGCGGGCGCGGCGGCGGCGGCCATGCCGCGGCGCACGACCTCGTAGTTCGCGGCGCTGCCGGGGAGGCGCGCGGTGATCCGCGTGGGGGTCGCGGTGAACGTCCCGCGCACCTCGACGCCGCGCACGACGTGCGGCACGAGCAGGTCACCGCCGTTCGCAATCGCCGCGGTGAGCATCGCCATCTGGATCGGCGACGTCGTCAGATAGCCCTGCCCGATGCCGTATGTGTACGTATCGCCGAGCACCCACGGATCGCCGACGGTGCGTTCCTTCCACCTGGTGTCGGGCACCAGCCCCGCCGCCTCGCCCGGGAGGTCGATGCCCGTCCGCCTGCCGAGGCCCGCCGCGCGCGCCCACCTCGAGAGGCGATCCGCGCCCAGGCCGCGAAAGAGCACGCGCCCGTCCTCGGAGTAGCCGCCGGCGAGTTCGTAGAAGTAGACGTCCGAGGAGCGCGCGATCGCGCCGATGAGGTCGAGGTCGCCGTGCGCCATCCAGTCGCGGAACGTGTAGTAGACGTCCGGGCGGTACTCGTCGCGGACAGAGATGGCGCCGCCGCTGAAGATGCGCGTGCTGGGGGTCGCCACTCCCTCCTCGAGGGCCGCGAGCGCGACGAGCGGCTTGAAGATCGACCCGGGCGCGTGTACCTCCATGTACGTGCGATCGACGAGCGGGCGCGCCGGGTCCGCGAAGATGCGCGCCAGCGCATCGGCGTGGGCGCCGGCATCCCCGGCCCCGTCGAAGAGATTCGGGTCGTACGAAGGCAGCGAGACCATCGCCAGCAGCTCGCCGGTGCGCACGTCGACGACCGCCGCGGCGCCGCCCGCCGCGGGCGCGGGACGCGCCTGCCCCGTGTTCGTGCGCGCGACGCTCAGGCCCCGGTCCATCCCGCGCTGGAGCGCCGCCGCAGTGGCGCGTTGCAGCCTCGCGTCGATCGAGAGGACCACGTTCGCGCCCGGGGTGGCGGGTTCGACGCCGGCCTCGCGCAGCACGCGGCCGGTCGGGTCGGCGATCACCAGGCGCCGCCCCGGCGTGCCGCGCAGCGCTTGCTCGTAGCGCGCCTCGACGCCCGCCAGCCCGATGCGCGCGTCGAGCGGGTACCCCTCGGCGACGAGCGCGGCCGCGCGGTCCGCGGGGAGCGCGCCGACGTAGCCGAGGACGTGCGCGAGCGCGCCGGTCGGGTCGTACGTGCGCGACGCGGTGACCTCGACACGTGCGGCCGGGACGTCGGCGAGCGCGGCGCGGAAGAGGATCGCGTCGAGGCCGGAGACGCGGTCGCGCACCACGACCGGCGCGTGCGGGTCGACCAGCGCGAGCCCGGTCGTCGCCGCCTCGTACAGGTCGACGGCGGGGATGCGCGTGACCGCGGCGATCCGTTGCAGCACCTCGACGCGCGCCGCCGCATCCTTCGGCAGCTCTCCGGGCACCAGGGCGATGCGGTAGCGCGGCACGTTGCTCGCGACAACCGTGCCGGTGCGGTCAGTGATCAGGCCGCGCGGTGCGGGGATCGCGTCGACGCGAGGGATCCCCGCACGCATCGAGGCCGGCACGGCGGGGTCGAACACCTGCATGCGCAGCGTCTGCGCGCCGAGCAGCGCGAACACGCCGACGGCCACCGCCGTGAGCAGCCGCAGCGGCGCGGTCCCGCCCGGAGCCCGGCCCAGCGTATGGCCCAGAGTATGGTCCAGAGTGCCGCCCTGAGTGCCGTCGTCGTCGTTCACGCGAAGAGCCCCGCGCCCCGCTGCCGCAGCGGCCACAGCGCCGCCGCGATCGCGATCGCCATCGTGCCCGTCCACGCGGCGCCGAGGAGGATCGCGCCGATCGCCCCGGCCTCGCGCGGGAGCGCGGCCCACGTGCCGCCGGAGAGCGCGAGCACGGCCACGTACGCGACCGCGCCCACCGCGCCCGACACGGACGCTGCGGCGAGGCGGCGCGGGCCGGAGGCGGCGGCGCGGTCGCGGCGATCACCCGCGGCCGCCAGCACCATGCCCGCGGCCACCGCCGGGAGCAGCGCGAGCACGTACGATCCGACGCGCGCCTCCGACACCACGCCGAGGAGCACCCCCGCCACGAGGAGCGCGGGCCACACCTCGCGCGGGTCGCGCATCACCGCCCATGCGGCGATCAGGGCTACCGGGAGCACGGGGCTGCCGAGGCGATCGTGGAAGGCGGGCGGCACCGCGCCGATCTGCACGACCGCCGCGAGTGCGGCGAGCAGCACGAGCGCGACGCGGATCACGGCGCGCTCCCCAGTGTGCCCCCGAGTGCGCCCCCGAGCGCCGCGCCGGGGCGCGCATCGATCAGCACGAGCACCTGCTCCAGCCGCGCGAAGTCGGACAGCGGCTCGACCTCGACCGTCTCGAGCGCGTCCTGCGGCGCGGAGGCGACGCGGGTGACCTCGCCCGCCAGCAGCCCCGGCGGCAGCAGCCCCCCCAGCGCCGAGGACAGCACGACGTCTCCGACGGCGATCGGCGCGCCGTGCGGGACGAGGTCGAGGCGTAGCCCCCGCCCGGTCCCCACGAGCGACCCGGGCGTGCGTGACGCCTGCACGACGGCCGCGATCGCCGAGGCGCGGTCGCTCAGCAGGCGGACGCGCGCCGAGTGATCCTCGACCTGTGCGACCACCCCCACCAGCGTCGCCCCCGCGCCGAGCACCGGCTGCCCCACGCGCACCCCCTCGAGGGCGCCGCGGTCGACCAGGAGCACCTCGCGCCCGGGAGCGGGGTCGCGCGCGAGGATCGAGGCGGGGACGGCGCGGCGCGGGTCGCCGCCGACGGCGGCCCCGACCGCCGAGAGGAGCGCCGTGGTCTGCGCCTGCGCCACGCCCGCCTCGCGCAGCGCGGCCAGGTCGGCGGCGTCGCGCTCCGCCCGGCGGCGCAGCTCGGCGTTCTCGGCTGCGAGCTCGTGCAACTGTCCCGCGTGCAGGAAGACGTCCGCCGCCGGCCGCACGACCGCGCGCAGCGCGCCCGCCACGGGCGCGACGGCGGCGCCCATGCTCGCCTCGAGGCGGCCCGCCGGGGGCAGCACGGAGAGCGCGAGCAGCACGAGCGCCGCGACGAGGATGCCCGAGAGCCACGCGGCGTTGCGCATGCCTACCATCGCGCGCAACCTCGACGCCGCCCGTCGATCCGGGACGCTGCGCCGCGCGAGACGAGCGGAGCGAAGTTGGGCGCGCGCCGGTGGCCCGCTGAGCGCTCAGTGCTCGTCGAGCGCGCTCGCCCCGTCGCCGACATATCGTACGCGGCCTAGCGCGGCGGCCGGCGCGACGCGACGAGCGACTGCACCTTCGCCAGCGTCTCGGCCTCCTCGAGCGCTTCCGCGCAGCCGCGCACGACCGCTCGCAGCGGGTCGCTGGCGACGTACACGGGGAAGCGCGTCTCGGTGGCGAGGCGGCGGTCGAGGCCGCGCAGCAGCGAGCCGCCGCCGCTCATGGCGATGCCGTGCATCATCAGGTCGGCGACGAGCTCCGGCGGGGTCGTCTCGATCGTGGCGCGCACGGTGCGCACGATCTCGTTTGTGACGCTGGAGAGCGCGTCGCGCAACTCGACGGTGGAGATCTCCACCGACTTCGGCAGCCCGGTGGCGAGGTCGCGCCCGCGCAGGTCGACGGTGAACTCCTCGTCGAGGGGGAACGCGGAGCCCGCGTCGATCTTGATCTGCTCGGCGGTGCGCTCGCCGATCAGCATGTTGTGCACCTGTCGCGCGTAGTCGATGATGGCCTGGTCCATCGCGTCGCCCGCGGCGCGCGCCGACTGCGAACGCACGATGCCGCCGAGGGCGATCACCGCCACCTCCGCGGTGCCGCCGCCGATGTCGACGCACATCGACCCGGCCGCGTCCATCACCGGCAGCCCCGAGCCGATCGCGGCGGCCATCGGCTCCTCGATCAGGTAGACCGCGCGCGCTCCGGCGGCCATCGCGGCGTCGTGCACGGCGCGCTTCTCCACCTCGGTCGCGCTCGAGGGGATGCCGACGACGACGCGCGGCTTCGGGATGCCGAGGCCGAAGCGCTCGTGCACCGAGCGGATGAAGTACTGGAGCATCTTCTCCGTGACCGCGAAGTCGGAGATCACTCCGTCGCGCAGCGGCCGCACCGCCACGATCGTCGAGGGCGTGCGCCCCACCATGCGCTTCGCGTCCGCGCCGATGGCCAGGACGCGCTTCGTCACCTTGTCGATGGCGACGACGGACGGCTCGTCGATGACGATGCCGCGTCCGCGCACGCTCACCAGCGTGTTCGCGGTGCCGAGGTCGATGCCGATGTCGTGCGAGAACATGCCCAGGAAGGAGGACAGCGGGTTGATCATGGGATCGGGAGCCCTATCGGGGGAGAGGGCGGCGTTCGCTGTCGATGGGGAATGTCGACGTGCGCAGTCTAGCAGCGCGGGTCGATGCGGAGCAAGCGCACACGCGCGTGACTCGATCGCGGCGCGCGGCGGCGTGACGTAACACACGATGGTGACGCGACGTAACGCGGTCCCTCGATGAGATAGATCAGCCCTCCACGCGTACGTCCTGCGAACCGCGGCAGCCTCGAACAGGTCGAAGACCTCGATCAGGTCGAAGACCTCATCCAGTCGCTGATCATCCGGTGCGAGACCGAGTCCGCGCGCGGCAGCCGTACGGTGTCGTCCGCCACCTGCGCCAGCAGTTCGGCGCGCGTGAACCAGCGCGCCGACTTGATCTCCGTCTCGTCGACGTGCACCTCAAACGTCGAGGCCGTCGCGATGAAGCCGACCATCAACTGCCCGGGGAAGGGCCACGGCTGCGAGGAGTGGTAGCGCACCTCCGCGAGGCGCACCCCCACCTCCTCGAACACCTCGCGCGCCGCCGCGCCCTCGAGCGACTCGCCGGGCTCGACGAAGCCCGCGAAGCACGAGTGCACGGCGTTCTGCCCGCCGGTGCGCGCGCCCAGCAGGCAGCGGTCGCCCCCGTCCGTGACGAGGACGATGGCGGCGGGCTCGATGCGCGGGTGATGCACGGTCGCGCAAGCCGCGTTGGTGCAGACCAGCACATGCCCCGCCTCGGCGGGCGTCGTCGGCGCGCCGCAGCGGCCGCAGAAGCGCTGCGCGCGGTGCCACTGGAGCACCCCGCGCGCGGCTGCGGCCAGCGCCGCCTCCGCCGCCGGCAACGTCGAGCCGACCTCCCGCAGCTCCGCGAGGCGCGCGCCCTCCGGCACCAGCGCCGTCGCCGCCGCCTCGTCCAGGTCGCCCGTGTCCACCGCGAAGTGCACCGCGCCGGCGTGCTCGCCTAGCAGCACGGTCACCCGCCCTTCGAGGGCGGCGAAGGCGCGCGCCGGCAGCGGCGCGAGCCGCGGGCCGTCGAGGGCGTCCACCACCGCCAGGCGGTCGCGCCACCCCAGCAGCAGGCGCGCGTCGGCGTGCAGCAGCGCCTCCGCGAGCCACCCCTCGTCGAGGCGGCGCAGCACCATCCGGTCGATGTCGCCGCCGCCGTACACGTTCGGTTCCGCCATCGCCCTCAGCTCCTCACGCAAGAACGGCCGCCCTCGCGGGCGGCCGTTCCCTCCTGTCGCGAATGCCCTGCCGTGACTACGCCGGCGACTGGGACAGCGCGGGCTCCGCCTCGACCTTCGCCACCACGACCCGCTCGAAGATGACCGCGCTGTCGACGTAGTCGACGCGGATCGTATCGCCCTCCGCGTACGAGCCCTCCAGCAGCGCGTCCGAGAGCTTGTCCTCGACCTGGTTCTGGATCACGCGGCGCAGCGGCCGCGCACCGAAGACCGGATCGAAGCCCTCCTTCCCCAGGAAGTCGAGCAGCGCGTCCGTGACCTCGACGAACATGCCCTTCGTCTTGAGGTTGTTGCGCAGGTCGTCCAACTCGAGGTTCACGATGCTGCGGATGTGGCCCGCGTCCAGCGCGTGGAAGACCACGGCCTGGTCGATGCGGTTGAGGAACTCGGGGCGGAAGATCCGCTTCATCTCCTCCTCGACGCGCAGCTTCATGCGCTTGTACTGGTCCTCGGCGGTCTTCGCATCGTCGGCGGCAAGGTTGAAGCCGACGCGCGAGTCCTTGCGGATCAAGTCCGACCCCACGTTGGAGGTCATGATGATGATCGTGTTGCGGAAGTCGACCTTGCGGCCCTTCGCGTCGGACAGGTGGCCGTCGTCGAAGATCTGCAACAGCACGTTGAAGACGTCCGGGTGCGCCTTCTCGATCTCGTCCAGCAGGATCAGGCAGTACGACCGCCGCCGCACCAGGTCCGTCAACTGCCCGCCGTCGTCGTAGCCCACGTAGCCCGGCGGCGAACCGACGAGGCGCGACACCGTGTGCTTCTCCATGAACTCCGACATGTCGATGCGGACGATGTTGTCCTTCGACCCGAACATGAACTCGCCGAGCATCTCCGCGAGGTAGGTCTTCCCGACTCCCGTGGGGCCCAGGAACATGAACACGCCGATCGGGCGCTTCGGGTCCTTCAGGCCAGCGCTGGCGCGGCGCACCGCGCGCGACACGGCGACTATCGGGTCTTCCTGGCCGATCACGCGCGCGCGCAGGAACGACTCCATCTCCAGCAGCCGCTGCGACTCCTCCGCCGCGATGCGCGACAGCGGGATGCCCGTCCACTGCGAGATGACGTCGCGGATATCGTCCTCGACGACGATCGGCTGCTGCGCCTCGCGTGCCTGCTCGACCTCGGCCTCGAGTTCCTCGAGCTTCGTCTGGAACCGCACCTCGCGCTCGCGCAGCTCCGCGGCGTACTCGTACTGCTGGTTAGCGATCGCCTGGTCCTTCTCGCGGCGCAGCGCCTCGAGGCCGCTCGTCGCCTCGCGCACGGAGGGCGGCGTCGAGTGCCGGCGGATGCGCACGCGCGCCGATGCTTCGTCGACGAGGTCGATCGCCTTGTCCGGCAGGAAGCGGTCGGAGACGTAGCGCGACGACAGTTCGGACGCGGCCTTGATCGCCTCGTCCGAGATCTTCAGCTTGTGGTGCTCCTCGTACGCGGGGCGGATGCCCTTGAGGATCGAGATCGTGTCCTCGACGCTCGGCTCGTCCACGCGCACCGGCTGGAAGCGCCGCTCGAGCGCGGCGTCGCGCTCGATGTGCTTACGGTACTCGTCCAGCGTGGTCGCGCCGATCGCCTGGATCTCGCCGCGCGCCAGCGCCGGCTTGAGGATGTTCGCGGCGTCCACCGCGCCCTCGGCCGCGCCCGCGCCGACGAGCATGTGCAGCTCGTCGATGAAGAGCACGCAGTTGCCCGAGGTCTTGATCTCCTCGATCACCTTCTTCAGGCGCTCCTCGAACTCGCCGCGGTACTTCGTGCCGGCGACCAGCAGGCCGATGTCCAGCGTCAGCATGCGCTTGCCGATGAGCGTGTCCGGCACGTCGCCGTCGACGATGCGGTGGGCGAGGCCCTCGGCGACGGCGGTCTTGCCGACGCCCGGCTCGCCGATCAGCACAGGGTTGTTCTTCGTGCGTCGCGAGAGTATCTGGATGACGCGCTCGATCTCCCGGTCGCGGCCGATGATCGGGTCGAGTTGCCCACCGCGCGCCATCGCGGTGAGATCCACGCCGAGCTGGTCGAGCGTGGGCGTACGCACCGAGCGCTGGCCCGCAGCCGCCGG
>SHYQ01000060.1 GCA_009692765.1 Dehalococcoidia bacterium
CCCCCCGGCGTGAGGGCGCAGCGACGCGGTCAACAACTTCGCGCAGTCGTGCGACGAGCGTCCGCCTCAGCGGAACGCGCCCTGCGAACCTGCGCCAGATTCGGCGTCCACGCCGTCAACACCACGACGATGACTACGATCTCGTGGCACACTGGATCCCTTGACCCCTGAGCACTTCGCTCACCGATCCCTTCGCAAAGCGGGTTCCTGTTGATTGATGCCATCGTCATCCACGTCGAGGGAGGTCGAGGCGGCGACGGCGCAGTCTCCTTCCTGCGTGAGAAGTTCATGCCCAACGGTGGCCCCGACGGCGGCGATGGCGGCCGCGGGGGCGATGTCTTCTTGGTGGCGGAACGGCGCCTGGTGTCGCTCGACCGCTACTCGGACGGCCGCACGCACGCCGCGGAGCCCGGCAAGCCCGGCGGCCCGAATCAGCGTCGAGGCCACTCCGGCGCGGCACTGGAGCTCCCGGTACCGGTCGGGACGACCGTGTGGCCCGACGACGACGAGGCCGAGGTCCCGATCGCGGACCTAGCCACCGACGGGGATCGCGTGCTGGTGGCTCGTGCGGGCCGCGGGGGGTGGGGCAACCAGCGCTTCGCCACTTCTACCCGCCAGGCGCCCAACTGGGCACAGGCGGGCTCTGAGGGCGCGCACGTCACGTTGCGCCTGGAGGTGCGGTTGATCGCGGACGTGGGCATCGTCGGCCTGCCGAACGCGGGCAAGTCGACGCTGCTCACCGCATGGAGCCGCGCCACGCCGAAGATCGCGGCGTACCCCTTCACCACGCTCGAGCCGCAGCTCGGCGTCGTGACGCTGGGGTACGCCGCGTTCGTCGCGGCGGACATCCCCGGCCTGATCGAGGGCGCCAGCCAGGGCGCGGGCCTGGGCATCGAGTTCCTGCGGCACATCGAGCGGACGCGTGTGCTGGTGCACCTCCTCGACATGACGCGCGAGGACCCGCTTGAGGACTACGCGCTGATCAACGGTGAGCTCGAGGCCTTCGGCCACGGCCTCGATACGAAGCCGCAGATCCTCGGGCTGAACAAGATGGACGACCCGGACGCACGCGCGCGCCTGGAGCTGCTCCAGCCGGAGATCGACGCGCTCGGCGTGCCGTGGGCGCCGCTCTCTGCCGCGACCGGCGAGGGCACTCGTGCGCTTGCGGAGGCGGCGCACCGCACCCTCCGCGACGTGCAGGCGGACGAGGCCCGCATCGCGTCGGGCACGCTGCCGGTGCTCACGCCGGCGCCCGCGCGCCGGTCGCGCTTCGAGGCGGGGCGCGCCGCCGACGGCGTCGTCGAGGTCGGGGGCGCGACCCCCTCGTGGCTGGCGCGCACGCTCGACCTCGGCGAGCGCGAGCCGCGCGCGGAGTTCTTCTCGCGCATGCGTCGCCTGGGCCTGCACCGCGCGATGGCGCGCCTGGGTGTGCAGCAGGGCGAGCGCGTGCGCATCGGCGGCGTCCCGGTGACATGGGAGGCGTAGCCGCGCGCCGGTGCAGAGGTGCTTCGCTGCGCGCGCCCTCGATGACTGAGCAGGGCGCCCCACCCCCTGCCCCCTCCCTGCGCGGGAGGGGGTTCCGAAGGGGAAGGGGAATCGACCACCCCCCGGCCCCCTCCTTCCAGGAGGGGGAGGTTCGCGAGAGCGGCGTGTTGCGCCACCTCGCGGGATTTGAGCGCAGGGGCCGTGGGGGCGCAGCCCCCACAAAAAAGAGAAGTGAACCCCCTTCCCGCGCCGGGAAGGGGGCAGGGGGATGGGCCGCCAGCTCAGTCCTCAAGGGCACACCGCGCATCCGTAGCGCTTCGAAGGCGCGGCAATGACGGCGGCGCGGCCGCGCCGCACGGGCATCCTCGGCGGGACGTTCGACCCGCCGCACCGCGCACACCTCGCGCTGGCCGAGGCGGCGCACGTCGCGCTCGCCCTCGAGCGCGTGCTGTTCATCCCCGCGGGTGACCCGTGGCGCAAGGCCGGCCGCGCCGTGAGCGCCGCTGTCGATCGCCTCGCCCTCGTCCGCGCCGCCGTCGCCGACCTGCCCTGGGCCGAGGTCAGCACGATCGAAGTCGACCGTGACGGCCCGACATTCACCCTCGACACCGTCGAAGCGTTGCGCGCTGCGTCACCGGGCGACGAGTGGTGGTTTATCCTCGGCGCCGACGCGCTCGCGGACCTGCCGCGCTGGCGTGAGCCGGTGCGCCTCGCCTCGCTCGTGCGCTTCGCCGTCGCGCGCCGCGGCGACGAGGCGAGTGCGATCGTGACGGCTGACTTACGGGCGACGGTGCCCGGCATCGAGGTGCGCATCGACCTCGTGCCGATGCCGCTCCTCGACATCTCGGCGACCGACATCCGCGCGCGCGTGCGTGCGGGCCGCTCGACGGCCAGCCTCCTGCCCGACGCCGTGCGCGCGGAGATCGACGCGCGCGGGATGTACCGCGACACGTAAGCGACCTCAGAACCCTCTCCCACGTCGAGTGGGAGAGGGCAGGGTGAGGGCGCACCACGTGCCTCGACACCGCAGACGGTCCCCTCGAGGACGGAGCACCGCGTGCGCCCTCACCCCCCGCCCCTCTCCCACTCGACGTGGGAGAGGGGTGAGGGAGGCGTGCTGCGTCCGCCGGGGTGTGGGGGAGGGTTAGAGACTTCCCTCGAAGCCCTCGGGCGGGCGGCCGAGGAGTACCGACGCGCGCGGGATCGGCGGCAGTAGAAACGGCCGCAGGTTGGCGTCGCGCACGTAGGGGAAGCCGGCCTCCGCGGCGAGGCGGCGCAGCGTGGCGTCCGAGCGCAGGCGTAGCCTCGCCAAGTCCGAGGAGGACTGTCCGGTCGCGAGCACGCGGTAGTTCCACGCGTCGAGGCGGGGGTTGCCCGTCGGGCCGAACTCCCACACCACCGCCAGGCCGCCCGGCTCCAGCACGCGACGCACCTCGATCAGCAGCGCGCGCACGTCGTCGTCGTCCAGGTGCTTGACGACGTAGCCACAGGTGACGAGGTTGAACGCGCCGTCGCGGAACGGGAGCGCCGTCGCGCTGCCCTCGACGAGGCCGGCGCCGCGGCGCGGGTTGCGCTCATCGCGCGCCGCGAGCCGCAGCGCCGCGCGCGAGAAGTCGAGGCCGACCGGGGCCACCTCGCACCCCAGCGCGTCGTCGACCGCGCGCAGCAGCGTCGCGCGCCCGCAGCCGATGTCCAGCAGCCGTGTGGAGGCGTCGAGCTTGAGGTTCTCCGGCAGCCGGTAGAGTGCGGCGTTGGCGAGCCACTGCCCCGCGCCCATGAACCAGCGGATGCCGAACGCGCTGGGCGCCGCCCCCTCGATCCAGCGCTCATACTCAGCGCGGCGCGCGGCCTGCTCGCGGTAGGGTGCAGCGGTCATGCGGCTATCGTGGCATGCGGGGAGAGAGGGCTCAAACGAGAGGGCGCTCGATGGCGGATCGCAGTATTCAAGTGCGGAAGTTGTTGTTAGACCGCTTGGCCGCCGCTCTTCGCCGGGAAAGGCCGAACGCGGCACGAAAAGTCGACGCGATGAGAGAGAACGTCTTCAGTTACGTAAAGCAGCATGGGGCGATGTGGACTCGGATGCTGGGAAGGCCCGTCGGGAAGGAGCCGCAGCTACTCAGCGCCCTGCTCGAACTCGATATTGGGCTGGATATGTTCGAGTTTGCGGTCGAGCAGGTCGAGACAGCAGCCGATGGTCGAACGAGATGGGTCGCTTTGCAGTCGAGTGCGGTGTTCCACTCGGCGACTCTCCAGCGAGCGGAGGCCGTTGCGAAGCGGTTCGGTCGGGCTGGCCTAATCGACGAGGTCACGGCAAGGAGACTCGCCGATGAAGCCAACTCCCTTAGGAAGCAAGACCCGATCTCGAAATTGCGCGATCAAGTGGCACATACGTTTGGAGAGGACGCCCACGCATTCCTGCGTAGTCCCGAGCGAGACGGACTGTGGAATTTGCTGGCCCTGAAACGGGTGGAAGGCAACCCACTCGATTGGATTTACACGCACGCGCGGCAGGATCTGTCGCGCGCGCTTCGAGACTCCGCTCGGAAGAGATTCGGCGTTACGGAGCGGTTCATACGGCATCTCTACGACGCGATCGAGAAGGAAATGGAGGCGAGAAGGTCTTAGCGCGGCCGCGCCGCTCGCCGCTCCGGCTCCTCGAGGTCGAAGGACAGGCGCACTCTCGCTTCGCGTGCCGCCGCCCAGTCGCACATCGCGGCGAGCTCGAGGAGGCGCGGGGCGAGGTGCGCGTAGCCCTCGACGATCGGCGCGAGGCGGTCGTCGGGGTCGTCCCACGCGTGCGCGATCGCGCGCGCGCACGTCGCGAGGTCCGCGGCCGGCTGCCACGAGCGTTCGAGTTCGCGACGATCCGCCTCGCCCTCGACGTGGCGGTCGGCGTACCGGAGCAGCGGCTTGAGGTCGAGCTTGTGCACGCGACGGAGGTGCTGCGCGGCCTCGGCGAGCTCGTGCGTGCCGCCGAACTCGGCGCTGTAAGCCCACGAGGCGAAGAAGAGCACCACGACGGGGTCGTCCGTGAACGCGAACGGGCACGCCTCGGCGGCGTCGAACTCGACGAAGAAGCGCTGCGGGCCGCTGTACGCCGTCATGCTGCGATCGTACGCGCGCCCCGCGGGGAAGCAGAACCCACCCCCCGGCCCCCTCCCGCGGAGCGCGAGGGGGAGTGAGAAAGAGAAGTGAATGCGAGGGGGCTGCGCCCCTCGCGCTCCCGGCGGAGGCGTGCGCGGTAGGCGCACGCCGGAGCGAGCGGGGAACCTCGGGGGATGCGGTGTGGGATGCGACGTGGCGCTCCCGGCGGAACGGCGCGCGGGAGGCGCGGCTCGGAAGGGGACGGCGAGGGAGCGCGAAGCGCTGGCCGAACTCCCCCTTCCCGCCAGGGAAGGGGGCTGGGGGGATGGGAGAAAACCAACTTCTGCTTCTGAACCCCCTTCCCGCGTAGGGAAGGGGGCAGGGGGATGGGCCGTGCGACTCAGTCCTCGATGGCCGCGCTGCGCGCTCGAACGCTGGGGCGCGCGCCTACACGTCGAGGGTGGCTTCGAGGGCGTGGGCGGTGATGAAGCGCTTGCGCGGGGGGACCTCGTCGCCCATGAGCATCGTGAACAGCTCGTCGGCGTCCTCGGCGTCGTGCACCTCGGCGCGCAGCAGGATGCGGTTCGCCGGGTTCATCGTGGTCTCCCACAGCTGCTCGGCGTTCATCTCGCCGAGGCCCTTGTAGCGCTGCATCGAGTAGCCCTTGTCACCGTGCTCGGCCTGGTACTCGGCGAGCGCCTTCTCGTTGAAGAGCCACTGCGTATTGCGCCCTCGCGTGATCGAGAAGAGCGGCGGCTGCGCGATGAACATGTGGCCGTCGTCGATCAGCTGCGGCATGAAGCGGTAGAAGAACGTGAGCAGCAGCGTGCGGATGTGCGCGCCGTCCACGTCCGCGTCCGTCATGATCACGACCTTGTGGTAGCGCAGCTTGTCGGGGTTGTACTCCTCGCCGAAGCCGGTGCCGAGCGCCGTGATGATGTTCCGCACCTGCTCGTTCTCGAGCATCTTGTCGAGGCGTGACTTCTCCACGTTGAGGATCTTGCCGCGCAGGCCCAGCACCGCCTGCGTGCGCCGGTCGCGCGCGCCCTTCGCGGAGCCGCCGGCCGACTCGCCCTCCACGATGTACAGCTCGCACTGCGCGGGGTCGTTCTCGGAGCAGTCCGCCAGCTTGCCGGGGAGGTTCGATCCCTCGAGCACGCCTTTGCGCTGCACCAGGTCGCGCGCCTTGCGCGCGGCCTCGCGGGCGCGCGAGGCGGTGAGCGCCTTGTCCATGATCCGCCGCCCGATGGCAGGATTCTCCTCGAGGTACTGCGACAGCGTCGTGCCGACCGCGGACTCCACGAGGCCCTTGATCTCGGGGTTGCCGAGGCGCGTCTTCGTCTGGCCCTCGAACTGCGGCTCGGCGAGCTTCACCGAGATCACGGCGGCGAGGCCCTCGCGCACGTCCTCGCCGGTGAGGT
>SHYQ01000061.1 GCA_009692765.1 Dehalococcoidia bacterium
AAGGCGGCGATGTCGAGGCCGCGGTGCGGCGAGCCGCTGCGACCGATGCGCTCCAGCGCGCGCCCGAGAAGCGCGGCCGCGCCGTGGGGGTTGCCGCGCATCCAGTGGGTGTACCCGGCGCCGAGTTGCGCGAGGCCCTTGAAGAACTCCTCGTCGCCCGTGCCCTTGCAGCGCGCCCAGCAGGTCTCCCACGCCTCGTGCGCGCCGAAGTAGTTGCCCGCGTCGAACAGCCGGACCGCCTCCTCGTGCGCCTCGTCGATGCTCATCGCCTCGAAGTCCGGCAGCACGAGGCGCGTCGCCGCGCCCTCCGGCAACGGGCGGCCGTACTCGTCGCGCGCGCGCGGCGGCTTTACCTCGAGCGGCGGCGGCCAAACGTCGGTCATGCGGGCTCGCGCTCCTGCTGCGCGATCCATCGTAGGGGCACCTTCGAAGACCATGCGTGGTCGCGTAGCCGAGAGCGGGGACGGCCCAACCATTCATCCCCCTTCCCTGCGCGGGAAGGGGGATGAATGGTTGGGGGTTGCACCCCCAACGGCCCCTGCATCAGACCCACGGTCGCGCCCTTGCTCCGCGCCGACTCCGCAGGGGTATGGGGACGCAGTCCCCTTGTCTTCCTTCAAAACCCCTCCCGCGCCGGGAGGGGCAGGGGTGGGGCGCCCCCGCCTGCATCGAAATCGCCTGCGTCACAAAGGTCCATGCTCAATGCAACTAGCCCGCGTCGCCGGGCGCCCGTAGACTCGGCGACATGCGCATGTCACGAATGTTCGGCCACACCCTCCGCGAAGCGCCGACCGAGGCGGACTCGCCCGGCCACGCGCTGCTGCTGCGCGGCGGGTACATCGACCAACTGATGGCGGGCGTGTATTCGTTCATGCCGCTGGGCCACCGCGTGAAGCGCAAGATCGAGCAGGTGATCCGCGAGGAGATGGACGCCGCGGGGGCGCAGGAGGTGACGCTGCCTGCGATCCAGCCTGCCGAACTGTGGGACCAGACCGGCCGCCGCGCGGCCATGGGGGCGGTGCTGTTCCAGTTGACCGACCGCCGCGACCGCGCGCTCGCCCTCGGGCCGACGCACGAGGAGGTGATCACGCGGCTCTTCGCCGATCACGCCGTCTCCTACCGCGACCTGCCCGTGACGCTGTACCAGATCCAGACGAAGTTTCGCGACGAAGCGCGACCGCGCGGCGGCCTGATCCGCGTGCGCGAGTTCACGATGAAGGACGCCTATTCGTTCGACGCCGACGACGCCGGCCTCGATGTCTCCTACGGCGCGATGTTCGAGGCGTATCGCCGCATCTTCGCGCGCTGCGGCGTGCCCACGGTGCCGGTGCAGGCGGACTCCGGCGCGATTGGCGGCAAAGGGTCGCAGGAGTTCATCTTCCTCACCAGCATCGGCGAGGACACGATCATCCTCTGCGACACCTGCACCTACGCCGCGAACCAGGAGAAGGCGGAGTTCGTGCGCCCAGCCGCCGTTCAGGCCGCTCCCGGCGCGCCGCAAGCGACCACGGATATCGAGACGCCCGGCGTCACCTCGATCGAGGCGCTCGCCGCGTTCCTCGGGATCGAGGCGCGCCAGACGGCGAAGGCGGTGTTTTTCATGGCGACCCGTGCCGCGACCGGCGAAACGTTCCCGGTGTTCGCGGTCGTGCGCGGCGACCTCGATGTGAACGAGGTGAAGCTGGCGAACGCGCTCGGCGACGTGGAGCTGCGGCCGATGCTGGACGCGGAGGTGGCGCAGCACGGCATCGTCGCCGGGTACGCCTCGCCGGTGGGGCTACGCGCCGACGTGCGCGTGGTCGCCGATCTGTCGCTTGTGGACGCGCCGAATCTCGTCGCCGGGTCAAACCGCGTCGGATGGCACACGCGCCACGTGAACTACGGCCGCGACTGGCAGGCCGCGGTGGTCGCGGACATTACCAGCGCGCAGGCGGGGCACGGCTGCGCGCGCTGCGCCGCCGAGGGGCGCGCGGGCACGCTGCGCGCCGAGCGCGGGATCGAGATGGGGCACGTCTTTCGCCTCGACACCACCTACACCTCGAAGATGGACGTGACGTTGCAGGACGCGGGTGGCGGACAACTCACGCCGACCATGGGCTGCTACGGCATCGGTGTCGGCCGCATCCTCGCGGCGGCCGTGGAGGCGCACTGCGACGACGCGGGGATCGCGTGGCCGGCGGCGATCGCGCCGTACGACGTGCACCTCATCGGCCTCGGGCTGGACCGCGACGCCGAGGCGGCCGCCGACGCGGAGGCGCTGTACGCCGAACTGCGCGCGGCGGGCCTCGAGGTGCTGTTCGACGACCGCGATGAGCGGCCGGGCGTGAAGTTCAACGACGCCGACCTCCTCGGGATGCCGGTGCGCCTCACGGTCTCGAGCCGCAACACGAAGGCGGACGTCGTGGAGGTGAAGGCCCGCCTCGCGACGGAGGCGGAGAGCATCGCGCGGGGTGGCGTGGTGACGCACGTGCGCACGCAGCGCGAACAGGGGATCGCCGCGTGCTCCGTGGAGGCGGTCGAGGCGCGAGCGCGCGGGCGCTAATCGCTCGGGGCGCTGGCCGCTTCGGCGGCAGGCCGGCCGGGGCGCCCGGTCAGCTCGGGGCGCTCGGCCGTATCGGAGATCTCGTTCTCCGTCTCCGGCGCGTCCGCGAGCGCGACTTCGACGGGCGCCACGGGGCGTCCTGCGGGATCGAGGAAGAGGCGCACGACCGGCCGCGTCCCCCCGTCCGGCGGCAGCGCGCAGACGATGCCCTGCATCCCCGCGTATGGTCCCGCCGTTACGCGCACGTCGGTGCCCAGCGGCAGCGCCGGGAATGAGGAGAGGACGCGCAGCACGATCTCGCGGTTGAGGGTCTTGCCCGCCACGTCCTCCAGGATCGCGCGGGCGGCGGCCGGCGACCGCCCCTCCTACCCCGGGCCCGGTGAGACGATCCGCTCGTAGGCATCCGCGACGGCGACGATCTCCGAGGCCAGCGTGACGCGATCGAGGTCGCGCTTCTTCTCGGCGGTGCGCAGCACACGGTGCCCGCCGATGCGGCGGCGGGGGTAGCCGCTGCCGTCGGCGGCCTCGTGGTGCTCCGCCGCCACGATCGACAGGTCGAGCGAGAAGTCGCCCAGCGGCTCCAGCAGCGCCTCCCCCAAGACGGCGTGGTCTTCGTAGCGGATGCGCTCGGGGATGCTGCGCGCTGTGCAGGGTCAGGCGCACGGCGCGCGGCACGAACACCATGCCGGCGTTATGCGTCAGCGCGGCCGTCACCAGCGCCTCGCGCTCGGCGGCGTCCATCCCGAGGATCGTCGTGATTCGGGCGGTGACTGCGGCAACGCCGACGGCGTGCGCACCCTCGTCGTCCGCGGCGCCCCGGTCGATCAGATAGCCGCCCGCGGGATCGCCTGCCGCGCACCCCTCCACGAACGCACGGACGGCGCCGGGCAGATCCTCCACGCTGCGGATGCGCGCCAGCGGGGTGATCGGGCGCGTCCGGCGCAGCGACTCCAACAGCCGCTGCGTGGAGAGCGTGACGAGCGGCGTGACGATCTCGACCAGCCGCTGCTCGAAGTCGCGGAGCAGCGGACGCACGGTGCGGTGACCGCTGTCCAGCGGCGCCACCTGCAGGCCCGCGCCCCAGAGATCATCCACGTAGCACTAGGTCACCCCGCGCCCACGGAGCGCGTGGACGGGCCGGGGAGTCAGGGCGTGCCCGGCGCACGCAAGGACCTCGCCACCGTTGCCGGTCACGTCGCGGGCCAGCGTCGCCCCCGGGGAGGCCGGACGGTCGAGTCGGAGTCGGCGCACTCCTGATCCCCCGCTCACGCGTCGCTCGGACTGCCGAAGCGGCAACCACGAGGATTATCGGCGGTGCCGGGGCGGGGCTTGAGGGCCGGGCTTGAGGAGGGCCGTCCGGCGGTGGTACCATTCCTTGGCGACGACGCCTCCTCCAGAGACGTGGGACCCGTTCCCGCGTTTTTTTGTTGGAAGCCCTCCATCGGGTCTCAACCGGTGTCGGCGTGTCCCCGCAGGGCAGAGCACAGCACTCCACGCAACTCGACGCAGCACGGGCCATCGGAGAACCGGGCAGGCCCAGGTAGGACCCATGAAGAACGACTTCGTCATCGCCATCGCGCAACTCTCGGCAGAGAAGAACCTCGACTCCGAAACGGTGTACGCCGCCGTCGAGTCCGCCCTCGCCTCGGCGTACAAGAGGGACGACCTCCAGTACGCCGAGATCGAAGTCAGCATCGACCGCGCGACCGGCGAGGACCACGCGAAACGCCGCTACCAGATCCTGGACGACGACGACATCGAGGATGACGAGATCCAGATATCGCCGGAGCGCGCCCGGGCCCTCGGCCTCGCCACCGAGCCGCAGATCGGCGACTTCGTCTTCGAGAACTTGCCGGACAACCCGAACGCCGGACGGATCGCCGCGCAGACCGCAAAGCAGGTCGTGCTCCAGCGCCTGCGTGAGGCGGAACGGGAGTCCGTCTACGAGGACTTCACCGGCAAGGAAGGCGAACTGGTCTCCGGCACCGTGCTGCGCGTCGAACAGGGCCGCCGCCAGGTGATCCTCGATCTCGGCCGCACGGAGGCGGTGCTGCCGGGCTCCGAGCAGATCCGCGCCGAGCACTACCGTGTCGGGCAGCGCCTGCGGGTGTACGTGAAGGAGGTCTACAAGGCCTCGAAGGGTCCGCAGGTCGTGGTCTCCCGCGCCAACCCGGAACTGGTGAAGCGCCTCTTCGAACTGGAGATCCCGGAGATCGGGCGGGGGGTCGTGGAGATCATGGGGATCGCCCGTGACCCCGGCTACCGCACGAAGGTCGCCGTCATCTCGCGCCAGCACGGCATCGACGCGATCGGCGCCTGCGTGGGCGTCCGAGGCGCGCGCATCCAGAACATCGTCAACGAACTCGGCGGCGAGCGGATCGACCTGATCCGCTGGGACCCCGTCGAGGAGGCCTACGTCGCCAACTCGCTCAGCCCGGCGGAGGTCGTCTCGGTACGCCTCGACCAGGGCAGCAACACGGCGTTCTTGGCGGTGCCGGACAAGCAGCTGAGCCTGGCGATCGGCAAGGAGGGGCAGAACGCCCGCCTCGCCGCGCACCTGACCGGCCGGCGCATTGACATCCGCCCGGAGAGCGCGCTGATGGCGGCCGGCGAGGACATGTACCCGCCGCCGGACGCAAACATGGAGGCGATCCCGCTGGCCGGCCGCGAGGCGGCGACGCCCGCCGCGCTCGTGCCCCCCGACACCATCGCCCCCTCGCAGGCGGCGTACGCGCGCCCGGGTCTGCCCGGGGAGCGCCCGCGCCCGGTCGCGCCGCGGCCGGTGGAGGAGGAGGTCCGCCTCACCCCCGAGGAGGAAGTCCTCGTCGCGCTGGGCGAGACCGAGCTCCCGGAGGCCCAGGCCCCGGTCGTCGAGCGCCCGCTGGAGCGCCCGCGACCCGGAGCGGCTCCCACGCCGGGCGGCCTGCGCTTCGCGGAGGAGATCGGCGACCTCCAGGCCGACGACGAGGATGACGAGCGCGACACGCGCCGCGGCCCGCGTGGCACCCAGGCGCGCCCCGGTCGCCGTGGCGGGCCGGTTGCCCCGGTGCGCGCGCGCGGCCCGCAGCCGCGCCCCGGTCGCCGCGTCGACATCGGTGAATTCGACGAAGAGGAGATCGAGGCCGCGCTCCACGGCACGGAACTCCTGGAAGACGAGGATGGTTCCGACGAGGACGACGAGTAGCCCGAAGAGCGGGCAGCCGCGGGCGCGGCACACGCCGCAACGCACCTGCGTCGCCTGCCGCCGCACTGGCGACCAGCGGACGTTCGTGCGGCTGGTGCGGGCGGCGGACGGCGCTGTGCAGGTGGACGAGGCGGGCAAGGCGCCGGGGCGGGGCGCCTACCTGTGCCGGGCGCGG
>SHYQ01000062.1 GCA_009692765.1 Dehalococcoidia bacterium
GAGTCGCGCATCGCCGCCATGCCGCCCTCGTACATCAGGTCGACGATCAGTTTCACCTCGTGGAAGGTCTCGAAGTACGCCGACTCCGCCTGGTACCCCGCCTCCACCAGCGTCTCGAAGGCGTTCTTGATCATCGCCGTGAGGCCGCCGCAGAGGATCGTCTGCTCGCCGAAGAGGTCGGTCTCGGTCTCCTCGCGGAAGGTGGTGGCGAGGATGCCCGAGCGCGTGGCGCCGATCCCCTTGCCGTACGCCAGCGCCGTCGCCAGCGCGCCCTCCGTCGCGTCCTGCTCGATCGCCACGAGCGCGGGCACGCCGCCCCCTTCGAGGTAGACGCGGCGCACCAGGTGCCCAGGCCCCTTCGGCGCGATCATCGAGACGTCCACGCCCTCAGGCGCGGCGATGCGGTTGAAGTGGATGTTGAAGCCGTGCGCGAACATCAGCGTGTTGCCCGGCGACAGGTACGGAGCGACGTGGTCGTCGTAGACCTGCTTCTGCACCTGGTCCGGCACCAGCATCATGATCACGTCGGAGTCGCGCGCCACGTCGTCGACGGTGCCGACCCGGAGGCCGGCGGCCTCCGCCTTCTTCCAGGAGGGGGAGCCGGGGTAGAGTCCCACCGCCACCTCCACGCCGGAGTCGTGCAGGTTGAGCGCGTGCGCGTGCCCCTGCGAGCCGAAGCCGATCACGCCGACCTTCTTGCCCTTCAGCACGTTCAGGTCGGCGTCCGACTCGTAGTAGATCTTCGCCGTCACGCTGCTCCCCCTCGCTGGCCGCCGCGCGCAGCGCGGCGGCCGCTCCGCTGCTCATTTCAGACTACTCGGTGACGAACGGCAGATCGCCCTCGGGGCGCCGGCCGGACTCGCTGTGGAACCGCTTCGCCTCCGGCGACTCGTGGTCGTGCACGCCCGCCGCCCGCGCACCGCGCGCGAGCGCGATGCGGCCCGTGCGCACCATCTCGCGCACGCCGTACGGCCGCAGGTTCTCCAGCAGCGCGTCCAGCGTATCCTCGGCGGCCGTCAGCTGGACGATCAGCGTCGTCGGCGAGACGTCCACCACCTGCGCGCGGAACACCTCCACCAGGTCGAGGATCTCCCGGCGCTGGTCCGGCCGCGCCGCCACCTTGATCAGCGCCAGCTCGCGGCCCACCGCTTCCAGCTGCGTGAGGTCCTCCACCGTCACCACGTCGATCAGCTTGTCGAGCTGCCGCTCCACCTGCTGCGCGATCCCCGCGGGGCCATCGACCACGATCGTCATGCGCGAGATCCCCGGCTCGTCGGTGGTGCCCACGGCGAGGCTGTCGATGTTGAAGCCGCGCCGCCGGAACAGCGACGCCACCCGGTTGAGGACGCCCGGGCGGTCTTCGACCAGCGCGGCGACGGTGTGCTTCATGCTGTGCCCTTCATGACGTGTGCTCCTCGTTCACCATGCTCATGGGCTAGTGGCCATGGGCTAGTGGAGCGCGTGCTCGGGCGCCTCGATCGTCTCGTGCAGCGCCGCGCCCGCCGGCACCATCGGCCACACGTTGCCCTCCGCCTCCACGCGGAAGTCGAGGATCACCGGGCCGGGGTACGCCGCCGCCTCGCGGATCGCGTCGTCCACCTGCGAGCGGGCGGTGACGCGGATGCCGCAGATGCCGTACGCCTCCGCGATTTTCAGGAAGTCCGGCTGCGACATGGCGACCGCGACGTAGTTGTTCGCGTAGAACAGCTCCTGCCACTGGCGCACCATGCCTAGGAAGCCGTTGTTCATGATCGCCATCTTCACGGGCAGCCGCTCGTCCACCATCGTGGCGATCTCCTGGAACGTCATCTGGAAGCCGCCGTCCCCGCAGATCGTCCACACCGCGCGATCCGGGCAGGCGACCGCCGCGCCCATCGCCGCCGGCACCTCGAAGCCCATCGTCCCCAGCCCGCCCGAGGTGATTAGCTGCCGTGGCCGGGAGATGTTCATGAACTGCGCCGCCCACATCTGGTGCTGCCCGACACCGGTCGTGATCACCGCCTCCCGTCCAGCGAACGCCGCGATCTTCGAAAGCACGAACTGCGTCGTCAGCTCGCGCCCCGGCGGCACGCTCATTGAGGCGCGGTGGCCCGCGCGCAGATCGTCGATCCAGCGCACCCACTCCACGCGCGAGCGCTTCGCCACGGCGTCGATCAGCTGGTGCAGCACCACCTTCACGTCACCGACGATCGGCACCGTGGCGACGATGTTCTTGTCGTGCTCCGCCGGGTCGATGTCGACGTGGATCACCTGCGCGGTGGGGTTCATGTCCGCGAACCGCCCCAGCGCGCGGTCGTCCATGCGCATGCCCAGCGCCACGATCACGTCCGCGCTGCTGGCCGCGTGGTTCGCCCAGTAGGAGCCGTGCATGCCCATCATGCCGTACGCCAGCGCGTGATCCGGCGGGATGCTGCCCAGCCCCAGCAGCGTGTTCAGCACGGGAATCCCGGTCTTCTCCGCGAACGCGCGCAGCTCCTCGGCGGCTTCCGCGAGGATGATCCCGTGCCCCGCGAAGATGATCGGCCGCTGCGCGGCGTCGATCGCCGCGGCCGCCCGCTCCACCGCCGCGTGGTCGCCCTCGGTCACCGGGTGGTAGCCGCGCAGCGAGATGCGCTCCGGCCACGCGAACTCCGCCTGCTCCAGGAAGACGTCCTTCGGGATGTCGATGTGCACCGCCCCCTTGCGCCCGGTGGTGGCGATGTACGCCGCCTCGGCGAAGGTGTACGCGAGGTCCGCGGCGCGCATCACCAGGTAGTTGTGCTTCACGATCGGCATGGTGATGCCGGTGATGTCCGCCTCCTGGAAGCCGTCCTTGCCGAGCAGGTTGCGGCCGACGTTGCCGGTGATGAACAGCGTGGGCACGGAGTCCATGTGCGCGTTCGTGATCGCCGTGACCAGGTTCGTCGCCCCCGGCCCGGAGGTGGCCAGCGCCACCCCGAGGCGCCCCGAGGCGCGGGCGTACCCGTCCGCCGCGTGCCCCGCACCCTGCTCGTGCCGGACCAGGATGTGCCGGATCTGCGGGTGCGCCGGGAAGCGGTCGTACAGCGGCAGCACCACCCCCCCGGGGTAGCCGAAGACGGTGTCCACGCCGAGGCGCTCGAGGCTCTCCAGGACGATGTCCGCGCCCATCATCTTCGTCATCGCGCTATCTCTTTCTTGCTCTTCGTCTTGCGCCGCGCCGCGTGGGCGCCGGTGCCGGATCGGGAAACGCCGGACACGGAAACCGCCCGGTACGCGGGCGGTGGCGACGCTGGCAGCGCGGGCGCTGGGCGTCGCCTAGATAAGTACGAGTACGAGCACGAGGCCGCGGAGAGTCGCGGCCTGCGAAGGGGCACCGAGGATGGAGGTCGTCTGCGCCATAATGGTATCAGTCTGACGCCCGCGCGCGGCGCCGTCAACCATGCTCCGCCCTGAGCCCCGATGAAGCTCTCGGGGCGTCGAGAATCTGAGCCGGGCGGCCCATCCCCCTGCCCCTTCCCGCGCAGGGAAGGGGGGATTCTTCTCCTGGGGGCTGCGCCCCCACGGCCCTCTCTCTTCCGAGGCGCTTCCGAGGAGCGCCTGCCGCGCGCCGTTCCGCCGGGAGCACGAGGGGCGCAGCCCCCTCGCATCACGTTTCGATTTCAGAACCCCCTCCCGCGCAGGGGGGGCAGGGGTGGGGTGCCCGCCGCTTGCCTCCCTCGCCCGCGGAGCGGGAGAGGGGCCGGGGGTGAGGGTTCCGCACCGCCTGCGTCACCCCGCATCGAGGGTTCCGCCTCGCGGCTACCCCGGCGGGTGGCGGCGCGCGTTCACGCGGCGGCCGATCGCCGCCGTGGGGCCGAGCAGCGCGTGCATCGGGCGGCCGAGGGTGTGGCTCAGCGCCACGTACGTCGTCTCACCGCGTACCAGCCGGCACGCTCCCTCCCAGAAGCGGTCGCTGTGCTGCATCAGCCAGATGAAGGGCGCGGGCGAGGCCTGGAAGATCGCCATCAGCGCGGCGGAGGTGGCGGTCTCCGGCAGCAGCTCGCGCTCCAGCGCGGCGCGGTAGCCGGCGAGCGTCGAGGCCGCGCCGGCGAGGTAGTCGCGAACCGCGGGGGCGACGGCGATCCCGGAGGCCAGCGCCGCGTAGATGCCCTCGCCGGAGAGCGGGTCGACCAGCCCGGCGGCGTCGCCGACGAGCGCCGACCCCTGCGCCGCGATCGTCATCCCCCGCTGCTGGATCGGCAGCAGGTGGCCGCGCAGCCCCTCGATGCGCTCCGCGTCGAGGCCGTACAGTCGGCAGAGGTGCCGCAGCGCCGGGCGCAGGCGCGCCCCGGCGACGCGCCGCCAGCCGCCCACGCCGACGTTGAGGTGGTCCCCCTTGGCGAAGACCCAGCCATATCCCCCGGGCAGGTAGCCGAAGTTCAGCGTCACCCGCCCGCGGAACTCCGCGGGGACGCCCCCGGGGAAGCGGATGTTCCCCTCCAGCGCCACCGCGCCGTCGGCGATCGCGTCGTAGCCGAGGCGGTTCCCCACCACGCCGTTGGCGCCGTCCGCGCCGATCACCACCCGTGCCCGGTGCGTGCCGTCGCGCGTCGTCACCGCGAACGTCCCGTCCGGGCGCCGCGCCACGTCCGTCACCAGTTGGCCGTCGCGGAAGTCGACGCCGCGCTCCTGCGCACGCTCCACCAGGAACGCGTCGAGGCGGCGCCGCTGGGTCATGTAACTGAGCGTGCGTCCGCCGTCACGCTCGATCTCGCGGCCGTCGCGGATGCGCAGGCGCGCCCGCGTCACCACGTCCTCCACCACCGGCGCGATGGAGAACGGCAGCAGCTCCGCGCAGCGCACCGTGACGCCGCCGCCGCACGGCTTGTCGCGCGGGAAGCGCGCCCGATCGAGCAGCAGCACGCCCGCTCCCGCCGCGGCGATCTCGCGGGCGGCGGTGCTCCCCGCGGGCCCGGCGCCCACCACGATCACGTCGCTGTCCATGCCGTGGATGCTACCCTGCGCCCGCCTCGCGGTCAGGCGCGCGCGATCGTCGCCTGCAGCGCGACCAGGAAGCCGATCTCGATCGCGATCGCCGCCAGCAAGACCAGGTGCGCGACCGTGCGGTCCCACGTGTAGAGCGCGATCCCGGCCGCGAGGTCGATCGCCAGCACCACGGTGGCGGCGCGCGGGATGGCAAGCAGCACGCTCTTCGCGTTCACCTCGACGAGGGGGAGCGCCTCGCGCAGCGGGAAGCGCACCGCGATCGAGCCGGGCAGGCCGTCGTACTGCGCCGCCAGCGCCAGCCACACCGCGCCGCACAGCGCCACCGCCCCCGCCGCGAGCAGCCAGCCCGCGCGGTCGGCCCAGAATCCCTGCAACGGCGCGAACGCGCGCTCCACGTGGTGCGTCACCGCCGCGGTGGGGCCCAGGTCCTGGCGCACCTCGATCTGCCGCGCCAGCGCCGCCGGGTCGGGCACCGAGATCGCGTAGTTCCGTTCCGTGGTCATCACGTAGAGCACTTCCTCCGGCGCCTGGTGGGTGGAGTAGAACAGCACCTCGCCGATGCGCGGGATGCGCGCGCGCCCGATGTGGTAGCCGAGCCACGACACGCCGCGGACCCGTGGCACCCCCACGGCGGTGCCCGGCACCAGCCGCTCGATCGCCTCGAGCGGGATCACCTGCCGCGTGATCCCCCAGCGGATCACCAGCCCGTTGCGGTCCAGCGCGTAGGAGAGGCTGGCCAGCGCGTAGGTCCAGTAGCCGAGCACCGCCGCCACGGCGAGCGCCGCCACCGCGCCCATCGCCGCGCCGACCGTGAGCGGCCCGAACGGCTGTCCGGCGCTCG
>SHYQ01000063.1 GCA_009692765.1 Dehalococcoidia bacterium
GGCGACGGCCGGGCGTGTCGTGACGAAGGTCGGCCGCAACGACGCCTGCCCGTGCGGCAGCGGCAAGAAGTACAAGCGCTGCCACGGCGCGTAGGCGCGCCAACGAGGTGGCGCCAGGGGCCGTCGAGGTGGCACGGGCGCCCTACCCCCTCCCTGCCGGGGGAGGAGCAGTGGGCGGGGCGCGGTAGGCGTCCCCCTCGCGCCCCTGACCGCGCCGCTCGATACAATCATTGGGTATGACCTCCACCGCCGAACGGCAGCCGCGTGCGCATGTGCGCGTGCCCCTCGAGGGGCCGCTCACGCCCGAGCAGGGCGTCGAGGCGTTCCTGCGCGCCCTCGAGCGGGGCGCGGCGTGGTATTCGGCGCTCCTCGGGGTGATCGCGCGCTGGACCGCGCCGTTCGAGGAGATCGACGGCATGCGCTCGACCTACCTGATCGCCGGCGAGGCGTTCGACTGGCTGCTCCTGGCCCAGCGGCTGATCGAGGCCGCGGGCGACCTCGTGCCCGCCGAGGAGGCGGAGCAGCTGCTGGTGCACGGCATCGCGCCGGACGGCAGCGGTGAGGCGGAGTTCGAGGCCGCCATCGGGCCCGCCAAACACCGGGCGCACCTCAACTTCCAGTACGGCGTCGTCGTGGAGGAGTTGCTGCTGCTCGCCGTCGAGCTGGAGCTGGTGAAGGACGGCGGGATGGGCGGGGCTGGCCGGCCGGCACCCGACCTCGAGGCCTTCGAGCGCGTCTACGGCATCCCGCTGGAGGAGCTCCGGGTGCTCTATGCGGGCGACACGGGGAGCCCGCTGCCGGAGCGGCTGTCGCAGTCGGAGTTCCAGGCGTTCACCTACTGGCTGTCGAAGTACCGGGTGCGCACGGGGGAGCCGGCGCGCGTGGCCTCCGACACCAAGAAGGCGATGGCGATGATGTCCCGCTTGGAGGCGGGGCGGTCGCGCCTCGGACGGCTGCACGCGGCCCAGGCCCGTGCCGGGCGGGTGATCGAGGCCCACAACGAACGCGGCCGCGGCCACCCCTCCACGCGACCGGGGCGCACCTCGCGCGCCCCGCTATCGAAGTCGGCCTCCCTCGAGTGGCCGGACGACTCCGGCGACGGCGGCTCCTAGCGGCCGTGGGCCGGTTCGTGGCTGCCGCTCCTCAGCACGCCCGTTCGCTCTCGCGTGCGCTCGTCGGTCTCCCTGCGCGTCGCGTTGAGGGCGGCAGCCACGGACGGGTGGAAGATCTTCGCGCCGGAGCAGGGATCCGGCGCGAGGGGGTGTTCGCGGGCCAAGGGAGTGCCGCCCTCGGATGACACGCGTGCCGAGTGCGGCAGCCACGAGGGGGTAGAAACCCTTAGGACCCCTTGATCTCGATCTGCTTCGGGCTGGAGCTCTGGGCGCTCGGGACGCGCAACGTGAGTACGCCGTCCTTCAGGACGGCGTACACAGGGGCGTCCTTCACGACACCCGGCAGGGCGACGCGGCGGCTCACCGCGCCCCACGTCCGCTCGCGGCGGAAGTAGCGCTGGCCCTTCTCCTCGGTCTCGGTGGACTTCTGCGCCTTGATCGCCAGCACGCCCTCGTGCATCTCGACCTCGACGTCCTCTTTGGAGAAGCCCGGGAGGTCCGCCTTCACGACGATCTCGTTGCCCTCCTGCGAGACGTCGAGGGAGGAGCGTGCCGTCCTCGGTCAGCAGGCGAGCCGGTGTGCGGAAACGGGTCGTCGAAGAGTTGGTCGAGTGCGTGACGCCAGCCGTTGCTGAAGGCGAACGGCGCGATTGCGGCGAAGGGGTCACGGCGAATGATATCAACCATTCGTAGATTCCTTTCGACTCTGGACTCAGATCCTCGCGTTCCGGCGCGGACGTCCCCGTGGTCGACCGCTGCCAGGCCGTGTTGTCGAGGAGCTTCGGCCCCGCCGAGGGCTCTGGGCTTCCGACGCCGCAATGACATGTATGCGCTAACAATGAGTCAAATGATATGAGTCATAATGACTAATAAGATATGTTGTGTTGTCGTGTAGACAGTGTATTATGCACACGTGGCACAGGACTACTACCAGACCCTCGGCGTGGCGCACACGGCTTCCGACAAGGAGATCCGCGCCGCCTACCGCCGCCTCGCGCGGCGGTTCCACCCGGACGTAAACCCCGGCAACGCCGACGCGGAGCGTCGCTTCAAGGAGGTCAACGCCGCGCACGAGGTGCTCTCCGACCGGGGGAAGCGCAAGAAGTATGACCGCCACGGCGACCAGTGGGAGCACGCTGACCAGATCGAGGAGATGCAGCGCCGCCAGCAGGCTGCCGGCGGCTTCGGGGGCGTCCCTCGGGGTGGCTTCCCCGGTGGGGGCCCCGGCGGCGCGACGTTCTCCTTCGGGGGCGAAGGGATCGACCTCGGCGACATCCTCGGCGGGGCACGGGGCGCGGGCGGCGGCATGTTCGACTCGCTGCTGCGCCGCGCCTCCGGGCGTCAGCGTGGCCGCGACGTTGAGCAGCTCGTGCGGGTCACGCTCGCCGAGGCCTACGCCGGCGCGACCCGCACCATCGAGGTCCGGGCGGGCGAGGAGCGCTGCATGGTGTGCGGCGGCGCCGGTCAGCTGGCCGGGGCGACCTGCCATGCCTGCCGCGGCAGCGGCAGCGCGACCCCCCTCCAGCGCTTCGAGGTGACGATCCCGGCGGGGGTGCAGGACGGCCAGCGCATCCGGGTCGCCGGCAAGGGCGGGCCCGGCGCGGCCGGCGGCGCGGCGGGCGACCTCTTCCTGAAGGTGGAGGTCGCGCCGGACGAGCGTTTCGAACGCCGAGGCGACGACCTTCGGGTGGACATCGACGTGCCGGTGGCGGACGCGGCCCTCGGCGGCGAGGTGCAGGTGCCCACGCTCAAGGGGCGCCACCTCGCGCTGCGCATCCCGGCGGGGACGCAGGGGGGCAAGGTGTTCCGCGCGGCGGGACAGGGGATGCCGAAGGTCGGCGGCGGCTTCGGCGACCTCTTCGCCACGGTGCACCTCGTGCTGCCGGAGCCGCTGACGGAGGAGCAGCGGCGGCTGTTCGAGCAGCTGCGCGCCGCGCAGCCGAGCGCCGCGCGGGCTGACGCGGCGAATGGCGGCGCCAGATGACGAACCTCGCGCACGACGAGCCGGTGTTCCAGATCTCCGTGGTGGCGCGGATGGTCGGCATCCACCAGCAGACGATCCGCGCGTACGAGCGCGTCGGCCTGCTGGTGCCCGCGCGGTCGCTGGGCAACACGCGGCTCTTCTCGACGAGCGACGTCGAGCGGCTGCGACAGGTGGTGCGGCTGGTGAACGACCTGGGCATCAACCTCGCAGGCGTCGAGGTGATCTTCCGGCTCAGCCAGCAGATCGCGGAGTTGCAGGCGGAGCTCGCGGCGGCGCGAGCGGAGCGTGACGAGGCGCGCGCAGCAGGGAGTGGATGATGCTGGATATCTCGGGATCGCTCGCGATATACGGCGCCTTGGTGGCAACCGCCAGTATCTTCTGGCAAACGTACGACTACGTATGGGCGCGGCGTTCCCGCTTGAAGGTGAGTGTCGGGTTGGGACATGTGGCTGCTCCGCCGTTCGATGCGTGGATTCGGTTTGCGGCCAAGAATTCAGGGAATGTGCCGGTCCACCTCTAGGAGTACGGGCTTGCGACTCGCCGGGAAGCAATGAAAGGAGAACGCCTCCCTGCCAGCGTGTGGCCGGTTCCGCTGACGGCGCGATTGCCCGCGACGGTGGAGCCAAAGCGCGTATTCAGTGGCTTCGCTGAACCAACAACGCTCGCCGGACTCACACTCGAGACGCGCGCGCGATTGGCGGAGTACACGCACGTGTATTTCCTCGACGAACTGGAGCGGTGTTATTCGAGCAAACTACCGCGCGGGTTCGCGGCATCAGTGGCGCGGGTTGTCGACGCCATGCCAGTAGGGGGTGGTGACAGATGATGCGACAGGATCGGTTCACCGAGCAGGCGCAGGAAGTGCTGCAGTCCTCGCAGGAACTCGTGCGGAACTCACGCCACTCCCAGTGGGACGTCGAGCACGTGTTCTACGCGCTCGTGTCGAAGCGCGACGGGCTCGCGCGTGACGTGCTCGCGAAGGCCGGCGTCGACACCGACGCGCTGGCGCGCGCGATCAAGGTGCGCCTCGACCGCTCGCCGAAGCTCGCGCACGACGTCGTGCAGATCTACACCACGCCGCGCATCGTGCAGATGCTCGAGTCCGCGAACGCCGAGGCGGCGCGACTGAAAGACGAGTTCGTCGGCGTCGAGCACCTGCTCATCGCGATCGCCGACGCGGCCGACGGCGACGCCGCGGCGATCCTGCGCGAGTTCCAGATCACGAAGGAGCGCCTGTACCGCGCGCTGCAGCAGATCCGCGGGTCCGCGCGCGTCGACAGCCCCACCGCGGAGTCGCGCTACCAGTCGCTCGCGAAGTACTCCCGCGACCTCACCGAGCTCGCGCGCGCGGGGAAGATCGACCCCGTGATCGGGCGCGATGTCGAGGTGGCCCGCCTGATGCAGGTGCTCAACCGGCGCACGAAGAACAACCCCGTGCTGATCGGCGAGGCCGGCGTCGGCAAGACCGCGATCGTCGAGGGCCTCGCGCAGCGGATCGTCGACGGCGACGTGCCCGACCGGCTGAAGGACAAGCGGGTGCTCGGCCTCGACATGGGCGCGCTGGTCGCCGGCTCGAAGTTCCGCGGGGAGTTCGAGGAGCGGCTGCAGGCCGTGATGAACGAGGTGAAGCAGTCCGCGGGCGAGATCATCCTGTTCATCGACGAGCTGCACCAGGTCGTCGGCGCGGGCGGCGCGGAGGGCGCGCTGGACGCGGGCAACATGATGAAGCGCTCGCCCGCGGCGAACTGCACGTCATCGGCGCGACCACGCTCGACGAGTACCGCACGAGCATCGAGACCGATCCCGCGCTCGAGCGACGCTTCTCGCCGGTGTACGTCGACGAGCCGTCCGAGGCGGACGCGCTGGCAATCCTCAAGGGCATCCGCCCGAAGGGCGGCCCGAATCGCCCGCAGGGCGCCCGGCCCTATACTCGTCGGGCGAGTCCGCCGCTGTAGCTCAGTGGCAGAGCAGCTGTTTCGTAAACAGCAGGTCGTGGGTTCAAGTCCCACCGGCGGCTCCACACTCCCGACCCCGGGACACTGACCCAGCACCTCGCCCGTTCGAGGCTCCACCGGAAATAGGACGCGCGCAATGAGCAAGTTCCGCACACGCATGCGCGGCGCCGGTCGCGCCCCCGCCGGGTTCGCGCCCGCCGGACGCGCCCCCGCCCGCCACATCCTCGTCGTCGCGGAGGCCGCGGACGCCGCCGCGGCCGGGGCCGCCATCGAGGCCGGCGTGGACGCGGTCCTCGTGCGCGGGCCCGGCGCCCTCGGCGGGGCAGCCGGGAGCGGCGTCGCGGGGCTCTGGCTCGAGGACGCCGACGCCGACGCGGTGACCCAGGCCCGAGACGCCGGCGCCGACTTCTTCGTCTTCGACGACGGCCGCGCGGCGGCCAGCGCGCTGACACCGACCGAGATCGGGCGCGTCCTCGTCCTCGGCCCCGACCAGGACGCCGAGCGGCTGCGCACGGTCGCCGGGATCGACCTCGACTCCGTCCTCGTCCAGGCCGCGCCGGGGCCGCTCACGGTGCGCGACCAGCTGGCGCTGCGCCGCGTGGCGCTGCTCACCGGCGCTCCGCTCCTGATCGCCGCCACCGCCGAGCCCGACACCGCCACGCTCACCGCCTGGCGCGACGCCGGGGCGCTCGCCGTCCTCGTCACGGG
>SHYQ01000009.1 GCA_009692765.1 Dehalococcoidia bacterium
TCTGGATGCAAGGCCCCGCGGTAGAAATCCTCGGGCGCCGGCGCTCGCCGTGCAACGTGCCCCGGCGGCACCCACCGCCCGGAGGGCGGCGTGCCGGCGTTCATCGGACGGGGCGCGGAGACGGTTATGGCGACCCTGATCGGATTCGAACCGACGGTCTCCACCGTGACAGGGTGGCGTGTTAGGCCGCTACACTACAGGGCCACAACCGAGGGTTCACGTTACCGGCGCATCGATGCGCGGTCAATCGGAGGGCGCGCCCGCTCGCGTTCGAGGGGGCGCGCGCCTAGACTGGCCGTGTCCCCGTCGTATGGGGGCAGTATGAGAGATCGTGCATCGTGCGGGGAGGGTCCATGTCCGGCACGCCGCGCCGCCGTCTCACCCGCCGCTCGTTGCCGCCACGCCCCACCTACGAAGGTGCGCCGGGCGTCGCGGCGGCGCCCACCACCGCCCCCCGCCAGAACGCCGAAACTCGACGCCTCTCCGAGAACGTACTCCGACAGGCGCCCTACCTCGGCGCCGAGTTGAGGCGGATCGCGGGGGTGATCACGGTCTGCCTCGGCATGCTCGCGGCGCTCACGATCATCGACCGGATGCGCTAGGCGTACGCCCGCCGCCGGACGTGCCCTGACCGCTGGAAGCCTCAGCGTAGGCGGCTGGATGCAACGCTGACCGCGATCACCACCATCAGCAGCCCGGAGACATCGCGCACCGCCATCAGCCAGGGCGCCCCGGCGAAGCCCAGCCGCGCCACCGCCGCGAGCACCACCGCGCCGCCGGCGATGAACTGCATCTCACGCCCGCGCTTGCGGCCAGTCGTAACGTTCAGCGCCTCCGCGATCGCCGTGCCCGCGCCGGTGCCGCTGAGGAACGCGAAGAGCAGCGGCAGCAGCCCGATCGCCGGCGTCGGGCGGAAGACGATCGCCCCCGCGAATCCCAGCGCCACGCCCACCACGAGCGCGGTGGCGACCGCGCGCGCGTAGTCGAGCGGGGTCAGGATGTACATCCTCGGCCGCCCGATCCTCGCGCACGTCGGGCAGCGTGTGCCCGCCGGCGTGTACACGAGGCAGCGCGGGCAGATCGGCGTGCCGCAGCGGCCGCACGACAGGCCGGTCTCCACGTCCGGGTGTCGCGCACACACCGTGGAAGCCTCGGAGGGGGTGGGGGCGGAGGTCATCGGTGGGGCCCGGTGGCCGTTTCCGGGGAGCGTCAGTGCGCGATGGAGGTGGCGCGCGTCTCGCGCACCACGGTCACGCGGATTTCGCCTGGGTACTGCATGGTCTCCTCGATGCGCTTCGAGACGTCGCGCGCGAGGCGGCTCGCACCCAGGTCGTCCACCGCCTCCGGGCGCACGACGATCCGCACCTCGCGGCCGGCCTGCACGGCGAACGCCTGCTCCACGCCGTCGAACGAGTTGGCGATCGATTCGAGCGCTTCGAGGCGCTTGACGTACTGCTCCGCCGATTCGCGGCGCGCACCCGGGCGGCTGCCGGAGATCGCGTCCGCGACGATGACGATGAACGCCTCCGTCGTCTCGGGCCGCACCTCCTCGTGGTGCGCCTCGATGCAGTGCACCACCTCGCGCGGGACGCCGAAGCGGCGCGCGATGTCCGCGCCGAGGCGCGCGTGCGTGCCCTCCATCTCGCGGTCGACGGCCTTGCCCAGGTCGTGCAGCAGCCCGCCGAGGCGGCAGATCTCCACGTCAGCGCCCAGTTCGTGCGCCAGCGCCGTGGCCAGCCACGAGGTCTCGATGGAGTGGCGCAGCTGGTTCTGACCGTACGAGAAGCGGAACCGCAGCTTGCCCAGCGTCTTCACGATCTCCGGGTGGAGGCCGGTGACCTCCGCATCCACGATCGCCTGCCGGCCGGCGTTCTCGATCATCTCATCGACCTCGGAGCGCGCGCGCTCCACGGCCGCCTCGATGCGGGTGGGCTGGATGCGGCCGTCCTGGATCAGCCGGGCGAGCGCCACGCGTGCGATCTCACGGCGAACCGGGTCGAAGCCCGAGACCGTCACCGCCTCCGGCGTGTCATCGATGATCAGGTCGCAGCCGGTGGCCGCCTCGAACGCGCGGATATTGCGGCCCTCACGGCCGATGATGCGGCCCTTAAGCTCGTCGGAGGCGATCGGCACCACGGTTACCGTCGTCTCCGCCGTGACGTCCGAGGTGATGCGCTGCATGACCGTGGCGAGCACTTTCCGCGAGCGGGCGTCCGCCTCGGACTTCGCCGCCGCCTCCATCACGCGGACGCGGCGGGCGGTTTCGTCGCGGAGTTCGTTGTCGAGTTCGTCCAGGAGCTGCTGGCGCGCCTCCGCGCCGGTCATCCCGGCGACCTGCTCGAGGTCGGTCCGGATGCGCGCGCGCAGCGCCTCGCCCTCGCGTTCGGCGCGCTCCAGCGCGGCCGTGCGGTCGCGGACGGCCTGCTCGCCGCGCTCCAGTCCCTCCCCGCGTCGCTCGATGGCCGCTTCGCGCTGCTCTAGGCGGCGCTCCGCGGCGTTCAGGTCGCGGCGTTCCTCGCGCAGTTGCGCCTCGGCGGCGTCGCGCCGCTCGATGGCGCGCTTCTCCACGTCGAGTTCGAGGGCGCGGGCGCGGACCTCAGCCTCGTCCTGGTAGCGGCGCGCGTCGGCCTCGGCGCGGCGGAGCACCGAGTTGGCGCCGGAACGAGTCAACATAAACACGGCACCGGCCCCGGCGATCACGCCAGCGAGGCCGATGGCGGCAAACAGGATCGCGTCCATGACGGCGCTCCGATTCGAGACCGGCCCCGCGCTGCGGAAGCGCCGCGTCGCGATCGGCCGAAGGTTCGTGTTGCGGGCTGGCCGCGCGCGATCGCGCCTAGTTGCCCTGTTTCGATGGTAGCACGGACCTGCGGCAGGGCCCTCGGCGGCCGCGCGATCGAGGGCGCATGGGGTGGCTGGCGGCTATCCGTCCGCGAGCGCCTCCGAGAGCGCGACGTCGATCGCCCGGCGCGAGACGTCGTCCGAGAAGCCCCGGCGGCGCAGGAAATCGTAGAGTCGTCGCTTGCGGCCCGGCTCGTCCTCGGGGGCGCGGAGCGGGCGCAGGGAGCGGGCGCGCCGCCGGGCCGCCTCCGTCGCCGCCGCCACCTCGTCGCGGCCGTCGAGGCTCGCCGCCGCGACCTCGTCGGCGACACCGCGGGCGTGGAGCTCGCTGCGGAGCAGGGCGCGCCCGCGCGTCCGCGCGCGCGGTCCTGAGACATAACGCTCTGACCATGCGCGATCGTCCAGGAAGCCGAGTTCGTGGAGGCGTTCCAGCGCGCGGTCGATGTCGATCGGCTGGAAGTCGGGTGCGAGGGCGGCCCGAATCTCTCGCTCGGTACGCTGCTTCGCGGCGAGGAGTGCGAGGCCGCGGCGGGTCGCCAGCAGCAGCGCACCCTCCGCGCGGATCGCCTCCCATGCGGCGGGGGTGAGTTCCGCGCCCTCGCGCAGGCGGTTGAGGATGACCGCCTCGAGCGGGAGCAGGGCGGGGTGGTCGCCGTCGTCCGTGATGACGGCGACCACGCCCTTCCCGCTCTTCTCGATGGTCGTGACCGTGGGGCTCATCCGCGCTCCGCCCGTCACACGCCGTTGGGCACCGGCTCTCGGGGGCGCCCGGTTACGCGTCGATCGACAGTTCCTCGGGCACTTCATCGGGGTCGGCGGTGATCACGGGCGCGTTGGAGGCCTTCACGGCGCCCACCGCCGCGCGGATGCGGTCTTCCACCTCAACGCCCATCTCGGGGTGCTCACGCAGGTAGGTGATGGCATTCGTGCGGCCCTGGCCGATGCGGACGTCGCCGTAGGAGTAGAACGCGCCGAGCTTCTTGACGACCTCGTACTCGGCGGCCAAGTCGATGACGTCGCCCCAGTGGTTGATGCCGTGCTGGTCGGCGGTGAACATGATGTCGAACTCCGCTTGTCGGAACGGCGCGGCGACCTTGTTCTTCACCACCTTGCAGCGCACGCGGTTGCCGATGAACGTCTGGCCGTCCTTCAGCGACTCGATGCGGCGGATGTCGATCCGTACCGAGGAGTAGAACTTCAGCGCTCGGCCGCCGGGCGTGGTCTCCGGGCTGCCGAAGATCACGCCGATCTTCTCGCGCAGCTGGTTGATGAAGACGAGCGCGGTGTTCGTGCGGGCGACGGCGGAGACCAACTTGCGCATCGCCTGCGACATGAGGCGGGCCTGCAGGCCGGGGAGCGAGTCGCCCATGTCGCCCTCGATCTCCGCCTTCGGCACGAGCGCCGCGACGGAGTCGATCACGATGATGTCGACGGCGCCGGAGCGGACCAGGGCCTCGCAGATTTCGAGCGCCTGCTCGCCGGTGTCCGGCTGCGAGATGAGGAGCTCATGGACGTTGATGCCGCACTTCCCCGCGTAGTCCGGGTCCAGCGCGTGCTCCACGTCGATGTAGGCGGCGGTGCCGCCGAGCTTCTGCGCCTCCGCGATGATGTGCTGGGCGAGCGTGGACTTGCCCGCGGACTCCGGGCCGTAGATCTCCGTGATCCGGCCGCGCGGGATCCCGCCGATACCGAGCGCGATGTCGAGGGACAGCGCCCCCGTGGGGATGGCGGAGACGTTGACGGCGGCACCGGGGTCGCCGAGGCGCATGATCGCGCCCTTGCCGTGCTCCTTGTTGATGGCGTCGATGGCCTTGGTGAGCTCATCCGCCCGGGTGCTCTTCTTCTCCGCCGCTTTCTCCGCCGTCTTCTCGACCGCCATGGCTCCCCGCCTTCGCTAGCATGTGTTCTGGGCGTACCCCCACCCGATGTTCGGAACAATAATAGAACACGTGTTCTCAGTCAAGCGTCGATCAAGCGTTGCTGCAGAAAAAGTTTCCCGGGCACCCTAGCTGGTAATCCAGTGTATGCGGATTCGCCTCTGGATCGTGTGGATCGCGCGATTCGACGGGGGCGAGAGGATACTGGTGCGGTATCCGCCCCGGGGAAATGGGGAAGCGGCGATGGACCCCGTGACGCGGCTCACCGTGCGGATCGTGCCTCGTGCGTCCCGCGATGCGGTGGTGGGGATGCGTAGCGGGGCGCTGCTGGTGCGCGTCACGGCCCCGCCGGTGGAGGGCGCGGCGAACGATGCGCTCGTGGGCGTGCTCGCGCGGCGGCTCCGTGTCGCGAAGGGGGCGGTCCGGATCGTCTCCGGGCGCACCTCGCGACTGAAGGTCGTGGAGATCGAGGGGATCGACGACGCGGAGACGGCGCGCCGTCTGTCGCCGCTCGCCGGAGCGACTGGCTGAAGCAGCCCTCGCCGGTTCCCGCCGAATGGGCACGCGGTTACGAGGTGGTCCCGCGTCATCGCCCGGCCAGTCCTCGGCTTACTCCACGAATACGATTGAGCGAGGCGTTGGGCCACGCGCCGGATCACGAGGGCAGCGGCGATGACCCCGATCACCTCGACCTTCGCTGGCAAGATAGACTGCCTTGTGCATATCTACCGTCTCTGGGGAGCCGCTCGGTCCGCGGGTCGCGTATTGCGGGCTCGTCGAGGGAGCCTGCTGCTCACGGCAGGGGCAATCGTTTTGACATCGGCCGCGTGCGGAGATCACCGCTTCACTGGCTGCAGTGGCACCGGGCCGGTGAGTTTCGCGCAGTCGCCCATACGCCTCGACGACGTGCGGTACCTTCTGCCCTACGGTTTGCTCGCCGGCGCGCACGTAACGCCCATCGACCACATGTACTTCGAGCCGCTCGACCGCTCGACCGCTCGCTCGGTCGCGACGTGTACGAGGTTCGCGCGATACAGGATGGTGTGATCTACAGCCTGCAGCCACGAGATATCAGCATCGACACCGGTCAGGCCAAGCAACGTGAATGGCACATGGACATTGCCCACTCGTGCTCGTTTAAGAGTTACTTCGATCTCCTCACATCGATCGACCCGGCGATCGAGGCTGAGTGGAACCGCACCGGTGCATGGAAGGGCGTTCACCTGAAGGCCGGGCAGCTCGTCGGCCACATCGGCGCGCAGACCCTCGACTTTGGCGTCTACGATTACGGCATCACGCTTCCGGGCTTCGTCGTGCCGTCCCATTACGACAGCGAGCCATGGAAGGTGCACACCGTCGACCCGTTCCCGTACTTCCCGGAGGGCATCCGCGACGCTCTTCTGCAGAAGATGCTGCGACACGTCGAACCACGCGCCGGGAAGATCGACCACGACGTGGACGGCAGGCTCGTTGGAAACTGGTTCCAGCGAGGAACGAACGGCTACAAGGGCCTGAACCCGAGCAGGTACTGGGACGGGCATCGTGCTTTCGTTCCCGACGCGATCGACCCCTCGCGCTGGATCTTCTCTGCAGGCAACTTCTCGGGCGAAGCGCGCTCGTTCGCCTTGGCGGGCGTGGATGGCAATGCTCCCGACCCTAGCGTCGTCTCGACGGAGACGGGACTCGTCAAGTACCAGCTCGTACAGGCGCCCGGGATGACCCCGTCGCCTCCGACCGGTCAGTTGCAGATGTTCGGCGTCGTGCTGGTGCAGATGACGGGGACGCGGACGCTCAAGTGCGAGGCCTTCCCGGGGAAGAGTGCGTCGGAGGTCGCTGGGTTCACCGCTCTGGCGAAAATGTACGAACGTTGAGTGCCGTCTGAATGACCTGCGCGGAATGCATCCTCGTCCGGGCGGACACCGTCATCCGTTGGCATCGAACGGCCCGGTGACGGTATGGGGCTGGTCGTGGCGACGACATAATCGAGTTCGCGGGCGGCGACGCATGATTGCTGCGGCGTCGATAGGCTGCGCCGATCGCCGATACTGCGCGCCGCGGGGCCACGCCATAGGCTTGTAGATGATGGCCGGCGCACATGACTGCGGTGGTCGCGTCGAGCGAGACAGGCGGCTTGCGTTGCGGCGACGGCGGCGCGGCGTACCAGGAAGCCCTCGCACCAAGCCGAACGCCGGTGAGCGCGATACCCCCTGCACCATCGAGGATCCACGACTCTCGGGCGATACCGGAATGCCGGCGGACGCTGCAGCGCCAATTGCCGGGCCTTCGGCGAGATGGTCGCGGGGTCTCAGTTGGAGCCCACCATCGGGATTCAGTCCGGTCTGCTCAGGCGGGGCTGCGGCCCTGCGACTGCTTCTGTGCGACGAACGCCGGCAGCTCCGCCTCGACGCCTAGAAGGTGATCAGCTGTCTGGCGATGATGAAGAGCACGATCATCGCGATCATCGGCGAAATGTCGATCATCCCGATCGGGGGAATGACGCGGCGCAGCGGGTCCAGCACCGGGTCCGTAATCGCGACGAGCGCCTGCACCACCGGGCCGTTGCGGTCGATCGGAAACCATGACAGCAGCGACCGCGCGAAGATCGCGAAGCCGATGAACTGGATCAGGTATCCGACGATGTGCGCGATTCCCGCGAGTCCCATGGCTACTCTCCCAGTTCCCGTGCGCGCTCATAGGCGGCTTCGATGGCGCTGTCGATGGCTGTGCGGAAGCCTGCCGCCTCGAGTTCGGCGAGCGCCGCCGCGGTCGTGCCCCCCGGCGAGGTGACCGCGTTGCGCAGCGCGGCCGGGTGCTCGCCTGACTCGATCGCGTAGCGCGCAGACCCGGCCACCGTTGCGAGCACCAGGCGCTGCGCGTCCGGGCGCGTCATGCCCAGCCGCACCGCCGCGTCGATCATCGATTCGATGAACAGGTAGACGTACGCGGGGCCGGAGCCGTGGACGGCCGTCGCGAGGTCGATCGACTCGTCGTCGTGCACTTCGACGACAGCCTGCGCCACGGCGCCCAGCACGGCGTCCACGTTGCGGCGCTGCGCCTCCGTGACCTCGGCGGCGGCGTAGAAGACGGCCGCGCCCTCGCCCACCGCGGCGGGCAGGTTCGGCATCACCCGCACGGCGGCGCGGTGCGCGCTGTAGCGGCGGACATCGTCTAGGCGGACGCCGGCGGCGATGGAGATCAGCACGGCGTCGCGCGGGATCGCGCCCTGCAATCCGCCTGCGACGTGTGGCACGTCCTGCGGCTTCACCGCGAGCAGCACCACGTCCGCGCCGATCGTCGCGCTCTGGGAGTCATCCGTGACGCGGACGCCGTGCTCGGCCAGCGCGACGCGACGCGCCGGGACCACCTCCGCCACCGCGATGTCGCCCGCGGCGGCGACGTGCGCGCGCAGCATCCCGCGCAGGAACGCCTCGCCCATGAACCCGCCGCCGATGATCCCGATGCGCACGTTGTTGCCCTCGCCTTGCCCCCGGTGCCGTTACGCTCGCCGCTCCCCGAAGATCGCACGGCCGACGCGCACGACCGTCGCGCCCTCCTCGATGGCGACCGGGTAGTCCTCGGTCATCCCCATCGAGAGGCCGCGCAGGCCGTGGGCCGCCGCGAGTTCGCGCAGCGCACGGAAGATGGGACGCGTCTCCTCGGGGTCGACGACCTGCGGCGCCACCGTCATCAGCCCCGTCACCGCGACCACCGGAGAGGCCGAGGCCGAGGCGAGCAGGGCCGGGAGCGCGGCGGGCGCGATGCCCGTCTTCTGCGCCTCGCCGCCGATGTTGACCTCGATGTAGCAGGGGAGGCGGCCGGGAGGCGGGCCGGCCGCGCCGCGTGCGTCCCAGCGGCGCTCCATCTCCTCGATCAGCCGCGCGGAGTCGAGCGAATGCAGCGCGTAGATGTGCGGGAGCACCTCGCGAACCTTGTTGCGTTGGAGGTGGCCGATGAAGTGCCAGCGCGGCGCGAGCCCGGCCGCGGCGGGCGCCTGCGCCTGCGCGAGCAGGTCCTGCGCGCGGTTCTCGCCGAGGTCGAGCAGTCCCGCAGCAATCGCCTCGCGCACCACCTCGGGAGGCTGCGTCTTCGAAACGCCCACTAGCGTGACACTCGCGGGGTCACGGCCCACGCGCTCGCACGCCTCGACGATCCGCGCGCGGACATCGGCGAGGCGGGCGGCGAGGGGCGTCGAGGTCGTCCGGGTAGGGGTCGTCCGGGTAGGGGTCGTCATGCGCTCAGGGTACGCCGGGAGCGCCCGGCCGCGCGAGTCGGCGAGCTGGACCTCTGCCCGGGCCTACGCGCTGTGGGGCCGCTCGCCGTGGGGGCGGGGGAGCGGGAAGCGTGGGGGCGGCTCGCGGCGCGGAGGCATCTGTCGCTCATCCCATCCACTGAGCGCCATCCGGGGTGGGTGGGCTGCTCGAAAGGTAGGACGACGGGACCGCCCGGCTGGTTCCCGGTGCCGTTGGCGGGGTGGGCGGCGAGGTGAGCGATCGCTAGCGGGGCAAGCTGTCCTCGGCGTCGCGGATGGCACGCCGGTCGCGGCGCAGGAGCATCCAGCCGATTCCCGCGAGCACGGAGACCGGCGCGAGCGCGTAGATGGGGTAGGAGAACAGCAGCAGCATCGTCCCGACGACCAGGCCGGACAGCACAATCGTGATGACGATCGGCCGCCCGAGCTCGATGAACGAGGCGCGGATCAGCGCGAAGATCTCGCCCCACGACCCGATGTTCTGCTCTGGCTTCGGCGGCTCGTATCCGTACATGCGTTCAGTGTAGGCCGTCTACGCCGCGCCACGCACAGAGTGCTACGCGCACTCCGAATACCCGCAGGAGTCGCAGATGAGACAGCGGTCGAGGTACGCCGCCTGCTCGCCGCAATCCGGGCACGGTGCGCCCTGTTCGAGCAGGCCCGCCTCGTCCGCACGGTCGCGCCCACCCGCGTCGAGGGCGGCGGACGCACCGCCGGCGTGCGCCAGCACCTGCACCGCGCGCGACCCGTCGCGGTAGACCGTGACGCCCTTGCAGCCTAGGCGGTGCGCCAGCGTGTAGACCTCCAGCACGTCGCGCACCGTCGCCTCGCGCGGGAGGTTCACGGTCTTCGACACGGCAAGGTCGGTGTGCTCCTGAAACGCCGCCTGCATCCGCACGTGCCACGCCGGCGCGATCTCGTGCGCGGTGGCGAAGAGGCGGCGCGCTTCGGGCGGCACCTCCTCGCGGTCGGCGAGCCGATCGCCGTGCGCGAGGTCCTCGAACAGGTCGTCCGAGGCGAAACCGCCCGCGTGTGCCGCCCGCTGGAACACGCCGCTGACCTCGGGCAGCAGCGTGCCGTCGCCCATGCGTCGGTAGTGCGCGAGCGAGAACAGCGGCTCGATGCCCGACGAGGCGCCCGCGATAATCGCGATCGTCCCGGTGGGCGCGATGCAGGTGCGCGTGGCGTTGCGGTAGCGCGGGCCGCCCCCATATACCGAGCGCGCCCAGTTCGGGAACACGCCTTTCTCCGCGCCCAGCGCCGCCGAGGCGGCGTCGGCGGCCTCGGCGATCGTCGACGCGAGGCGGTGCGCGAGCGCCAGCGCCTCCTCGCTCGCGTAGGGGATGCCCGCCGCGATCAGCAGGTCGGCGAAGCCCATCACGCCGAGGCCGATCTTACGGTTGCCGCGCGCCGCCTCGGTGATCTGCGGCACCGGGAACTCGTTGACCTCGACGACGTCGTCGAGGAAGCGCGTGGCGACGGCAACGGTCGCGCCCAGCGCCGCCCAGTCGACATCGCGCTGCGCGGCGTCCCAGAACCGCGCGAGGTGGACGGAGCCGAGCGTGCAGGCCTCCCACGGCAGCAGCGGCACCTCGCCGCAGGGGTTCGTCGCCTCGATCGTGCCGAGCGCAGGCGTGGGGTTCGTGCGGTTGATGGTGTCGAGGAAGACGAGGCCGGGGTCGCCGGTGCGCCAGGCCGCCTGCGCGATCTCATCGAGCAGCGCGCGCGCGTCCGCCGTGCCGCGCGGGGTGCCGTCGCGCGGGTCGCGCAGCACGATCTCCGCGCCCGCGGCGTCGTTGCTGGCCGCGGCCGCCATGAACTCGTCGGTGACGCCGATGGAGATGTTGAAGCGCGTCGCGGTAACGCCATCGTCCTTCGCGTGGATGAAGGCACGCACGTCCGGGTGATCGACGCGCAGGATGCCCATGTTCGCGCCCTCGCGCTTGCCCCCCTGCGTCACGAGTCGCGAGACGTCGTCGTAGTGGCACAGCACGGACACCGGCCCGCAGGCGGAGCCGTGCGTCGTGGCGATCGGTTCCCCGATGCCGCGCAGCCGCGAGAACGAGAAGCCAGTGCCGCCGCCGTACTTCTGCACCATCGCCGTCGCCTCGGCGGTGGACATAATCGACTCGAGCGTGTCCTCGACGGGCAGTACGAAGCAGGCGGCAAGCGTGCCGCGGCCGGTGCCGGCGTTCATCAGCGTGGGGGAGTTGGGCAGGAACCGCAGCGCCGCCATCTCGTCGTAGAAGCGCTGCGCCCAGATGCGCCGCGTCTCCTCGGTCGCCTCGCCCGCCGCGACCGCGACCGCGACGCGCGCCAGCATCCCCTCCGCCGTCTCGACCACCGCGGCCGAGGCGTCACGCAGCAGGTACCGCCGCTCGAGGACCGTGCGGGCGTTCCCGGTCAGAGCGATCGGGGAGATGCGGACCTCGGACGTAGCGACCATACTCGGCTCCTTCGCCCGGGTAGTGGAACATATGTTCCGCCTCGCCGCAAGCGAACGCCTTCGATTACATGGTACGTGACGCAGTGCGGACTATGGCTGAGAACGCGCAAGGCGTACGCGTGCGGGGCTACGTCTGACTTCCACTACACCGGCCGCTTCGAGCACGCTTGCGACCCATCTCGACGTGCTCGTCCCCGTATATGTCTTCAGGTGAGCGTCTAGAGTTCCGTGCTCTCCATCAATCGCGTATGTGCCCCCGGCGCGAACCCATCCTTCTCGATCTTGATTTGCCTTCACGAAGGCCGGGATGCGTTCAAATGCTTCCCAAGGCAGTCTGACCGGGTTCTGCTGCGCTCCAAGCAGTAACTCGACTCCGCCACGATCGATGTGCCCGATGCCGAATGGATTGCCGCTGCTTGCGAGGTGAAGAGTTCGGCCGGAATGGAGATGCGCCCGCATCGCTGACTCGACTGGTTCCATTCAGGTTTCGCCCTTCCTTTGTCGGCAGTCTAGGCGATCGGGTCGCCGCATCATGGCACACCACAACGCCCAACTCATGGCCGGATCTGGTCGTATCAGCCGGGCGGCGCGCTCCGGGCAATGCCGATCGCGCGCACTGTAGAATCCCGCCCATCAGCACGACCGCCCCGCATCGCCGCAGGAGGAACTCTCGATGTCCATGCTCCGCTTCGCCGACCAGAGCCGGCATATCATCGCGCTGAGGCTAATCGCTGGCGTGCCGCTGCTGCTCATCGGGCTCGCGCACATCCTCGGCGAGCATGTCGATTTCGCCCCGGACGCCGAGATGCGGCCGATCGTCAAGGCGCTCGGTATGCCGTTGGCGGGGCTGCTCGCGCCGCTCGCGGTGGCGGCGGAGATCGCGGCGGGGGTGTCGCTGATCCTCGGCTACTGGGCGCGGGCCGGCGCGGTGCTCGTGGTTGTGACGATGGCCGTGGCGTTCTATTCGCACCTCGCAATCGAGGTATGGCCGGGGCCGAACGAGCCGCCGATGGCGCTGCCGCTCGTCATCCTCGCGTGCGCCGCGTACGTGCTGTGGCGCGGCGCGGGACGCTGGAGCCTCGACGCGCGGGCGGCGGCACAGGGCGCGCGCGGGCGGGACCGCATGGCGGAGATCGCTGTGCTCGCGTCGGGTGGATTCCGGTCGGCGTACGTCGCACTGCTCCCGGGCTTCGAGCGTGCCGGCGAGCACACCGTGGTGAGCACTTGGGGTGGGTCGATGGGCGCCTCGCCGGCATCCATCCCGAGCCGGTTGCAGCGCGGCGAGGCGTTCGACGTGGTGATCATGGCGGGCGACGGGCTCGACGACCTCATCCGGCAGGGGAAGGTCGTCGAGGGCAGCCGCGTCGACCTCGCGCGGTCGATGATCGGCGTCGTCGTGCGCGCGGGCGCGCCGAGGCCGGACATCGGATCGGCGGATGCCGTGAGGCGCGCACTCACCTCGGCGGCGTCGGTGGCGTTCTCGGACAGCGCGAGCGGGGTGTATCTCCTGGGCCTGTTCGAGCGCATGGGCATCGGCGAGCTGATCGCGGCGAAGCGCGTGCTGGGGACGGGTGGGCCGGTGGCGGCCGTCGTGGCCCGCGGTGAGGCGGAGATCGGCTTCCAACAGGTGAGCGAGCTGCTGCCCGTACCGGGGATCGACTACCTCGGCCCGCTGCCCCCCGAGATCCAGGAAGTCACGGTGTTCGCGGCGGGCGTCCCCGCCAGCGCCCAGCACCCCGAGGCTGCGCGCGCCCTGATCGCGTACCTGTCTGCGCCGACCGCCGCCGCCGCAATCCGGGAAAGCGGTATGGAGCCGTGCTAAACTGACTCATCCCCTCTCCCGCGCTGTGCTCGGGGCGTTGGGGTGAGCCGAGGGCAGTCGGGCTGTCAGACGGGCTGGGCGCTGCGGGCGGTGCCGATGGGGATCGGCTGGCGGTCTGGGTCGCTGCCCCGATCGGCCTCGCCGCTGCGGCCTTCCGTGACGGGCGGGTCGTCGTCGAACTCGGAGACGGCGGCCTGCGCGCCGCGCATCAGCGCGTCCAGCTCGTCCTCGAACAGCTTCGCCTGCTCCGGGGCGATGCCGAGCGGGCTGCGCGCGATGCGGTTCAACTCCTCCAGCATCTCCTCCAGCGAGACGAACTGGCGGTAGACGGAGGCGAAGCGGATGTAGGCGATCGGGTCGAGGCGCTTGAGGCGGCTAATCGCCATCTCGCCGATCACGCGGCTGCGCACCTCGCCCTGGCTGGAGCCCATCAGGCGCTGCTCGATGTCCTCGACGATCGCCTCCACCGCGCCGGTCGCCAGCGGGCGCTTGCGCGCGGCGATGCGCAGGCCGGCGAGCAGCTTCTCGCGCGAGAACTCCTCGCGGCGGCCGTCCTTCTTCACCACCATCACCACGGAGCGCTGGACCTGCTCGAAGGTGGTGAAGCGCTCGTCGCACTCCTCGCAGCGGCGCCGGCGCCGGATGCCGGACTCGGCCGTGCGGGAATCGATCACCTTGCTCGCGGGCTGACCGCAGTAGGGGCATTTCATCGGTGGTGGTCTTGCTCTCTTGGGGAGAGAGGACTGGCGGACCGGGGCGGAGGGAAGCACCCCGAACTCGCATACTGCGCGCGCGCGCCTCGCGCGGCAACGGCCCGCATCCACAGCCTGCGCCGATCTTGTCCCAAACGGCAGACGCGTGGTGTGCGGTGATGGGGATGGTCGATGCACCGGCGGGGCGCGCGCTCGTGGGACGTGAACGGGGGGGCCTTCACGTGAAGGCCCCCCCCCCAGGAGTCGCTACCGACGATCGCCCGCTCGAGACGGCGACCCACCAGTGTCACTACACCTAGCGCGCCGGGAAGCTCCGGCGCAGGAACGTCGGCAAGTCGGCCTCGGTCAGGCCGTCTGCCGAGGTCGGGTTCGGCCGAATCTCGCCGAGTTTGATCGGCTCCGGCGCATCGTCGTTCATCATCTGGCGCAGGTTGATCTTGCGCACGCCGCTGAAACCCGTCGCGATCACGGTGATGCGCACCTCGTCCTGCATCGTGTCGTCGATCCTGGTGCCGAAGATGATCTCCGCCTCCGGGTCCACCACGCTCGCGATCACGCGCGCGGCGGAGTCCAGCTCGCGGAGGCTGAGGTCGCGCGGGCCGGTGACGTTGAACAGCACTCCCGTGGCGCCGGTGATGTCCACCTCCAGCAGCGGGCTCTCAATCGCCTTGCGTGCCGCATCGGTGGCGCGGTTGTCGCCGCGGCCGCTGCCGATCGCCATCAGTGCTGGCCCCGAGTCCGACATGATCTTGCGGATGTCGGCGAAGTCCAGGTTCACCAGCCCCGGGACGGTGATCAGTTCGCTGATCCCCTGGATGCCCTGGCGGAGCACGTCGTCCGCCATCTGGAACGCCTCCTCGATGGAGATGTTGTCGTCGCCGATCTGGAGCAGGCGGTCGTTCGGGATCACGATCAGCGTGTCGACCTTGCCCTGCAGGTCGCGCACGCCCTCCTCCGCCTGCTGGCGGCGCTTCGCACCCTCGAAGGAGAACGGCTTGGTGACGACGCCGATCGTCAGCGCGCCGAGTTCGCGCGCGACCTCTGCCACGGTGGGCGCGGCGCCCGTGCCCGTGCCGCCGCCGAGGGTGGCGGTGACGAACACCATCTCCGCGCCAGCCAGCGCCTCCGCGATCGCCTCGCGAGACTCCTCGGCGGCGCGCTGGCCGCGCAGCGGGTCGCTGCCCGCGCCCAGTCCGCGCGTCAGCCGGTCGCCGATGCGCACCTTGATCTCGGCGTTGCAGTGCTCCAGCGCCTGCATGTCGGTGTTCATCGCCACGTACTGCACGCCGGGCAGCCGCGCGCTGATCATGCGGTTGACGGCGTTGGAGCCGCCGCCGCCCACGCCGACGACCTTGATCGGCGGCAGACCCTCGTAGTCGCTCATCGCTCCGCCTCCCGTCTGCGCCGTCTTCACGGCCTTGCCTTTCCCAGCCTCCCGCGCCACCAACGCCTGTCGGCGCGCCGGCGGGGAAGGGCTACTGGTCTCGATGGATACGCTCACGCTGCCCGCGCCGGAGCGCGGAGCGGGGGCCCGGCGGATCACCGGCGGCGGCGGTGCGGTCGCGAACTCGGGCGGCGTCTCCGCCGGCGCGTCACCTAGTGCGACGTCGGGGACGGCCGCCGAGGGGACGGTCCCGACGTCGAGGGCCTCGGCTGCGGACTCGCTGCCGGCGGCGCTCGAGGCCGCCGCCGCTGCGCGGTCGAACTCCGACGCCGTGTGCGCCGGCGGCGGATCGGCTGAGAGGTCGAGCGTGGGCGCGGCCCCCTGCTCGCCGCCGGGCGGCTCCTCCGTGGGCGCCTCGAACTCCGGCGGCTCGAACGCGGCGGCCGGTGCGGCAACCGGCTCCGCGATCAGTTCCGCCTTGCGCGGCTCATCGAAGCGTTCCGGGATCGCGGGGGGCGTGGCCCACGCCGGGGGCGGCGGCACCTGTTCCGCCTCCTGCTGGGCGGTGCGCCGCGCGGCCGAGAGGTAATCGAAGAGCGTGCCAGCACCCATCGCGTCCGATCCGCCCGCGGTTACGGTGGTCGTCATCGCCATCCTGCCTCTCTGCCGGTCTCTCCCGGGCCGATACCGATCACTGCGCTATTGGTCACTGGGTCGGTGGTCACTGAGTCCCTGGTCATGTGGGGGGGGCACTGGTCATTGGGGGGAAAACAGCCGCATCAGATTCGCCATCCTCCTGAACAGCCCGCCGAGTGTCGGAACCGGCATCGCCGAGGATCGGAACTGGATCTCCTGCTCCTTCAACGCCCAGCGGAGCAGCCCCACGGAGGTCGTGTACGCCGGGTTGTGCAGGATGTCGGACAGCCCCGCGAGGTGGCGCGGACGCCCGACGCGTGCCGGCAGCCCGAGGACGTCCTCGGCGAGCATGTCGATGCCCGGGAGCACCGCGGCCCCGCCCGTGAGCACGACTCCGGCGGAGAGCACGTCGGGGTCGGCGCTGCGCCTGATCTCCGCCAGCACCAGTTCGAAGAGCTCCTCGGTGCGCGCCTGGAGCACCTGCGCGATCAGGCGGCGGGAGACGGTCTTCGTGCCTTCGGAGCCGAACGCGTCCACCTCCACCTCGGCGTCCTCCGGGACCATCGAGGGGATGACGTGGCCGTATGCGCGCTTCGCCTGCTCCGCGGAGGGCTGGGGCACGCGCAGCGCGCGGACTAGGTCACGCGTCATGTGCATGCCGCCGACGGGGAGCACGGCGGTGTGGACCACCGCGCCGTCGACGTACACCGCGATGTCAGTGGTCCCGCCGCCGATGTCGATGATCGCCGCGCCCTGCTGGACCTCCTCCTCGGACAGCACGGCCTCGCCGGAGGCGAGCGGCTCGAGGATCAGCGACTCCACGTGGACGCCCGCGCCCTGTACGCACTGCACGAGGTTGCTGAGCGACGAGGCGGCAGAGGTGACGATGTGCGTCTCCACATCGAGCCGTGATCCGTACATGCCGGTCGGGTCGATGACGCGGTCCTGCCCGTCCACGAGGTAGTACCGCGGGACGACATGGACGACCTCGCGGTTGTTCGGCACGTTGACGATGCGCGCGCTCTCGAGCGCGCGATGGATGTCGGCCTCGGTGATCGGGCTGCGCGGGTCGGGGATCGCCACGATCCCGCGCTGGTTCATGGACGAGATGTGCGGCCCCGCGATGCCGACGTGCGCCGACAGGATGCGCGAGGAGGAGGCGCGCTCCGCCCGCTCCACCGAGGAGGCGATCGCCTCGATTGCGGCGTGGATGTTGTCGACGGCGCCGCGGGTGATGCCGGCGGAGGGCCCGATGCCCACGCCGAGGATGCGCAGCTCGTGGAGCGCGGTGACCTCCGCGACGATCGTGCAGATCTTCGTCGTGCCGACGTCGATGGCGGCGATGCTGTGGTTTGCCATCAGCACGTCCCTCTCGTCGCGGCGCTCGTCGCGGCTGTCGCCGGTGTCGTGACATCCCGCGAAGTCATCGGAGCACCACGTTCCGGCCGAAGCGCAGGTCGATCTCCGAGGCCGCCGCCGATGGTCCCGGGCGCGGTGCGGCCGCGGGCTGTCCGGCTGCCTGCGATGGCGACCCCAGCGGTGCGGGCGCCTGCACCTGCGGAACCTGCACGGCCCCCACCTGATCGAGGAGCGCCTGCCACGCGCGCACCTTGAACTCGTAGTTGCTGGAGTCGCCCAGCAGCGCCGCCGGCCCGTTCGCGACGATCACTGTGAGCCCCCGGTCGCGGTGGAAGACGTACGAGGTCGGCGTCACCTTCAACCGGTCGAAGGTGCCGTCCGCGCGCAGCCGGCGCACGAGTTGCACGGTGTCGGTGTCGATGCGGACGCTCGCGTCCGGGGCCGCCGAGGTGATCTCGACGATCGTCGGGGCGTCCCCGACAGGCGGGCGCGACTGCTCCAGCACGCGCCCGTCGGCGTCGAGGACGAGTCGCTGCGGCCCTGCCTGCCAGTAGCCCCAGGCCTGATGCTCGGTCACCGCTATCTGCAGGCCGTGCGGCCAGTCGCGCGTGACCTGCGCGGACTTCACCGCGGGCAACTTCGTGATCGCCTGGCTCGAGCGATCGAGGTGGGCGGTGAAGAGGGAGACGCCGGAGAGGCCGGAGGCTTCCGCGATCGCCCGTGGGTCCACGACCTGCGCGCCCTGCACATCGATCACCCGCACCCGGAACGTGTCGCCGTTGACCAGCCAGACTGCGCCCGTAGACAGGCCGGCCGCGCCCATCGCCGCCAGCGTGAGCGTCGCGATGCGTCGCCACGGGATGGTGCGTCGCGGGCGCTCGCGGCGCGAGGGGTCGTATCGGGGGCTTTCGTACCGCTGCGCCTCGTAACGCTGGCCCTCGTACCGCTGGCGCGGCAGCTCGTAGCGACGGGTCGCGGGCGTCATCGGCGGGTAGGCGCGACCGCGCACGGGGCGGCGGTCGTCGGCACTACCAAGGCCGAACAGGCGGAGGAGGTTACGCATGGCTGCGCACCTCCTCGAACCGCTCGAACGCGAGGTCGACCAGCCGCGAGATCAGGTCGCGGTAGGAGAGGCCCGCCTCCTGCCAGAGGCGCGGGTACATGGAGATCGGCGTGAACCCGGGCAGCGTGTTCACCTCGATGCACTTCACGTCGCCGCCCGGTTCGAGGAAGAAGTCGACGCGCGCGAGGCCGGCGCAGTCGAGCGCGCGGTAGGCGCGCACGGCCAGCGCACGGACGCGTTCCGCGCTCTCGGGGTCGACCTGCGCGGGGACGATCAACTCCGCGGAGTCGTCGAGGTACTTCGCGTCGTAGTCATAGAACGTCGTCGTCGGGCGGATCTCGCCGAGCGGCGACGGCTCGGGTGCGTGGTTGCCCAGGACGGCGCACTCCACCTCGCGGCCCGTCACCGCGGCCTCCACCAGCACCTTGCGGTCGTAGCGCGCGGCCCCCGCCAGCGCCTCGCCGAAGTCCTCGCGGGAGCCCGCGCGTGCGACGCCGATCGAGGAGCCACCGTTTGCGGGCTTCACGAAGCACGGGTAGCCGAGTTCTTGCTCGATGCGCCGGATCGTGTCCGAGGAGGGCGCGCGCGTCTCCTCGTCGGCGAGCACTAGGTACGCCGTCTGCGGCACGCCGTGCGCGGCGAAGACCGCGCGCATCAGCGCCTTGTCCATGCCGGCTGCGCTGGCCGCGACACCCGAGCCGACGTACGGCAGTTCCGCCATCTCCAGCAGTCCCTGGAGCGTGCCGTCCTCGCCGAACGTGCCGTGCACGATCGGGAAGACCGCGTCCATCTCGCGCAGCAGCGCCGTCACATCCGGGGTGGCGAAGACGCCCGCGCCCGCGTCCTCGCCGAGCGAGCGCGTCTCGCCGGCCTCGACCCGCGCGAGGCGCGCACGCGTCTCGTCCGGGGTCAGCCACGCGCCGTGGCGGGTGATGCCGAACGGCACCACCTCGAAGCGCTCCGGATCCGCCTCGCGCATCACGCCGCGCGCGGAGACCACGGACACCTCGTGTTCCACGGAGCGGCCGCCGAAGATCACGCCCAATCGCTGGCGGCCCGGTCGCTGTCGGGGCTGCGAGGGGCGGGTCATCGTTGCGCCGCCAGTCGTTCGAGGATCATCGGGCCCAGCGTGGTGATGTCGCCCGCGCCGAGCGTGAAGCAGACGTCGCCCGGGCGCAGGTCCCCCGCGATCCGCGCCGTCGCCTCCTCGAACGAGTCGACGTACTGCGCCGCCGGGCGCCCAATCTCCGCGGCGAGCGCGCGCGCGTCCATGCCGCGGTCGGCGGACTCGCGTGCCTCGTAGGTGCGGAGTACGTACAGCGCGTCCAGCCCCTCGAAGCAGGTGCGGAAGCCGTCGAGCAGGTAACTGGAGCGCGAGTAGGTGTGCGGCTGGAAGCAGGCGACGAGTCGCCGCCCCGGGTAGCGCTGGCGGCCGGCGAGCAGCGTCGCGCGCACCTCGGTGGGGTGGTGCGCGTAGTCGTCGACGATCGTGATCGGCCCGCCGCCGCCCGGTTCGTCGCCGGCCCGCGCTTCGCCGACGAGTTCGAAGCGACGACGCGCCCCGCTGAACTCGGCGGCGGCGGCGGCGGCGCGATGGAAGTCGACGCCCGCGCGCATCGCGACGGCCAGGGCGCCGAGGGCGTTGAGGAGGTTGTGCCGCCCGGGGACGGCGAGCGACAGCCGTCCAAGTTCGACGCCGTCCAGGTGCACCGTCGCGTCTAGCCCGCCGCGGTCGTTGCCTCGGACGCGCGTTCCGCGCCACTCTGCCGCCTCGGCGTCCAGCGCGTAGCGCTCGATGCGCGCGCCGGCCGCCCGCCGCTCCTGGCCGATGGCGAGCGCGGCGGGCGAGTCGGCGCAGACGATCAGCGTGCCCTCGGGCGTCACGCGTTCGGCGAACTGCTTGAACGCGGCGCGCAGCCGCTCCTCGGTGCCGTAGTAGTCGAGGTGGTCGGCCTCGATGTTGGTGATCAGCGCGATGCGCGGCGCGTACTCCAGGAATGCCTCGGCGTACTCGTCCGCCTCGACGACTGCGAGGCGGCCCGCGCCGTCACGCACGTTGACGTTGCCGAGGTCGCGTGAGTCGCCGCCAAGCAGCATCAGCGGGTCGAGGCCGGCGCGGACGGCCATCAGCGATACTAGGGCGGTGGTGGTGGTCTTGCCGTGCGTCCCGGCGATCGCCAGAACCTCGCGGTCGGCGATCAGCCGCTGCACCATCTCCGCGCGCACCATGACCGGGACGCCGCGCGCGCGGGCGGCGACGAGCTCCGGGTTATCCGGCTTCGCCGCCGCCGTGGCCACCACCAGCCCGGCCGCGCCAATGTGCGCGGCGTCGTGCGGGCCGATGAAGATCTCCGCGCCGAGCGCAACCAGGCGCTCCGTGTACTCCGAGGCGGCGAGGTCGGAGCCGGTCACCTCGTGCCCGCGCGCGCACAGGATCTGGCCGATCGCGGACATGTGGACGCCGCCCGCGCCGACGAGGTGGACACGCCGCGGGATCGCGCGGGAGCCACTGTCATGGCCAGGGCCGTTCCCGTTTCGGTGGCGGGGCCGGAGGCCGATCATGCGGCGACCTCCCGCAGCAGGTCCGCGAGCCGCCCCGCCGCGTCCGGGCGCGCGAGGCGGCGCATCGCGATCGCCATGGACTGCCGGCGCGCGCGGTCGTCGAACAGCCCGACGATCAGCGACTCCAGTTCGTCTAGGCGGATCGTCGGCAGCGTGACGGCCGCGCCCTCCCGCGCGAGGTAGTCGGCGTTGATCTGCTGGTCGGAGAACGCGCCGGGGATCACGATCGCCGGGAGCCCGCTGATCGGCAGTTCGCCCAGCGTGGAAGCCCCCGCGCGGGTCACGGCCAGGTCCGCCGCGCGCATGGCGAAGGCCATCTCCTCGGTGTAGGCGTGCAGGTGGTAGCGGGAGCGCAGCCACTCTGGCAGCCGCTCGCGTTCGCGCTGGAGCCAGTGCTCCTCGTCGACGCCGGAGATGTGGATGATCTGCGCCTGTTCGAGGAGGGTGCGCAGCGCGCCCGCGACCGCGAGGTTGATCTGGTGCGCCCCCAGCGAGCCGCCGACGACCAGCAGCGTCTTCAGCGCCGGGTCGAGCCCAAAGTGCGCGATCCCCTCCTCGCGCGTGGCGTCCAGGAACTGGCTGCGCACCGGGTAGCCGGTCACCACGGCGCGGCCCGTCGGCAGCAGCGGCAGCGAGCGATCCACCGAGCACGCCACCGTGGTGGCGTGCCGCGCGAGGAAGCGCACCGCCCAGCCGGGGTGCACGTCGGGCAGGAAGACCGCCAGCGGGATGCCGGCGCGCTGCGCGGCACGGCCCACGGGCGCCGCGGCGTAGCCGCCGGTGGCGAACACCGCCGCCGGGCGGTCCTCGGCGAGCAGCCGAGCGGCGACGCGTGCCCCGCGCCAGAGCTGGACGAGTCCCGTCGCGAGGCGGATCGGCGAGCGGCTGCGCACCGGGCTGGCGGGGACGGCGCGGTAGGGGATGTTCGCGCGCTCCGCAACCGCGCGCTCCGGGCCGCGCTCGGTGCCGTAGTACACGAGTTCGGTACCCGCGACCGCGCGCAGCCGCTCCGCGACGGCGATCGCGGGGTAGGCGTGCCCACCCGTGCCGCCCCCGGCGAGCGCGAACTTCATCGCGCACCGCCGATCGCGGGCCCGACGCGGCGGCGGAAGCCCGGGAATCCGCCACGCTGCGGGCGGGGCGCGGCCTCGGCGGGCGCGCCCGCGGGGCGGGTGTATCGCGTGACGGAGAGCAGGACGCCGATCGCCGCCATCGTCAGGATGAGCGACGTGCCACCGAACGAGATCAGCGGCAGCGGGATGCCGGTCAACGGCAGCAGCCGCGTGACCCCGCCGACGTTGATCAGCAGCTGGAAGGCGATCCACGAGAGCACGCCCACCGCGAGCAGCGATCCGAACTGCTCCTCGGCGTCGCGCACCGCGACCCATCCGCGGTAGAGCAGCACGAGGAAGAGCGCCAGCACGACGAACACGCCGACGTATCCGAGTTCCTCGCCGATGATCGCCAGGATGCCGTCGGTGTGGGAGCCGGGGACGTAGAAGAACTTCTGGCGCGACACGCCGAGCCCCAGCCCGCCGAAGCCTCCCGATCCGAACGCGACCAGCAGTTGGAGGGCGTGGAAGCCGACGCCGGAGGGGTCGTCCTCGGCGGAGGTGAACGCCGTAATGCGGTCCATGCGGTAGCCGCCGCTGAGCACCAGCACGCCGAACATCAGCAGCCCGCTCGCGGCGAGCGCCAGCACGTGGATCAGCCGCGCGCCGGCGACGAAGAACAGCGTGCCCGTGATCGCCGCGATCACCAGCGCGGTGCCGAGGTCCGGCTCGAGGATGATCAGCGCGCCCACGATCCCGACCATGCTGACGAACGGCAGCACGCCGAGCGTAAGGTCGTGCAGCAGGTCGCCCTTTGCGGCCAGCCACGCGGCGAGGTAGACGAGCACCGCCAGCTTCGCGAACTCGGACGGCTGGAGCGGCGGCAGCGGCCCCACGTCGATCCAGCGCGTGGCGCCGTTCGCCGAGTGCCCGAGGCCGGGGACGAACACCGCGGCGAGGCCGATCAGCGCGACCAGCATGATCAGCGGGCTCAGGCGCATGAGCACCCGGTAGTCGAGGATCGTCATGGTCGCCAGGGCGATCGCGCCCAGCGCCAGCGACACCGTCTGCCGTTTGATGAAGTAGTTGGCGTCCTTGAACTGCGCCGTGCCCAGCGCGTACGAGGCGGAGTAGACGGCGATCAGCCCGACGACGCACAGCACGATCACCGAGGTGAGCAGCAGGTAGTCGGGCGCATGCGCCGGATTGCGCGGCCCGGAGTGCGCCGCCTTCGACGGCCGCGGCTGGCTGACCGCGGCGCGCGTCATCGGCGGCCCCCCAGCGACCGCACGGCGTCGCGGAAGGCGCGCCCACGGGCCTCGAAGTTGCGGTAGGCGTCGAACGAGGTGCCGGCGGGCGAGAACAGCACCACGTCTCCCGTGTGCGCGAGTTCCGCCGCCGCCTGCACCGCGGAGGGGACGTCTGCGACCTGGCGGAGCGTCACGCGTGCGCTGCCGGCCGCCTCGCGGATCGCGGTGGCATACAGGTCGGAGGCCTCGCCGAAGGTGATCACGGCGCGACAGCGGCGCACCGCCTCCTCGCCCAGCGCGCGGGCCGGCAGGTTCTTGTCCCGCCCGCCCAGCAGCAGCACCAGCGGCTCGGCGAAGGAGCGCATCCCCGCCAGCGTGCGCTCGGGCGCGGTGGCGATGGAGTCGTTGACGTACTGGACGCCGCCGATCGTCGCGATCGGCTCGAGGCGGTGCGCGACACCCGTGAACGCCCGCACCGCCCGCGCCGTGGCCTCCTCGGAGACGCCCAGCAGGCCGGCGACGGCGACGGCCGAGAGCACGTTCTCCACGTTGTGGTCGCCGCGCAGCGTGATCTCGTCGCGGCGCATCACCGCGGCGGTCGTGCCCGCGGTCACGCGGACGATCCGGTCGCCCTCGATCATCGCGCCGTCGCCGGGGATGCGCCCGAGGCGCGATGTCGAGTACACACGGCCGGGGGCCTCGTCCATGAACGAGCGCGAGACGTCGTTATCGTAGTTGAAGACGGCCCGGTCCTCGGCGCGCTGGAAGCGGAAGATGCGGCGCTTGAGGTCGACGTATTCCTCCCACGAGAAGCGGTCGAGGTGGTTCGGCGTGACGTTCGTGACGCAGGCGACCTCTGGGCTGCGAGCGATCCGCGCGAGCTGGGTGTGCGACATCTCCACGACGACCTTCGTCGCGGCGGTGATCTCGCGAAGCAGCGACAGCAGCCCGATGCCGATGTTCCCGCCGACGACGTGGGGCGCGCCCGCCGCCTCGAGCATCGCGCCGACGAGCGCGGTGGTCGTCGTTTTGCCGGCGGAGCCGGTGATCCCCGCCACCGGGGCGGGGCAGCGGTCGAGGAACAGCTCAAGCATGGAGGAGATGGGGATGCCCGCGGCCTCGGCGGCGCGGAGCGCCGGGAGCTCGGCGGGGACGCCCTGCGAGACGAAGACGGCCTCCGCCCCGGCGCAGTCCTCGACGCGGTTGGCGCCGAGCGAGAGCCGCGCGCCGCTGCGTTCGATGGCGGCGAGCTGGTCGGTCAACTGCTCGGCGGGGCGGGCGTCGGACACGGTGACCCGGGCCCCCTCGGCCGCGAGGAAGCGCACGAGATCGATGCCCTCGATCCCCAACCCGACAACCGTCACGCGCGCCTCCAACAGATTCTGCATATCTGTCATAGCAGGTAAGCCGTTGTTATCAACACATATATCACACCGACAGCGCCAATGCGATCCCCACCATCGCCCCCGCCATCCCGAACAGGTAGAGCCGCATCACCACCTGCGGCTCGCTCCAACCGAGGAGCTCCAGGTGGTGATGGAGGGGAGTCTTGCGGAAGAGCCGGCGGCCGCCGGTGGTCTTGAAGTAGGCGATCTGGATGACGTCGGAGAGCGCCTCGGCGACGAAGACCACGCCGATCACCGGGAGCAGCAGCCAGTGGCCGGTCATCAGCGCCACGGTCGCCAGCGCCGCGCCCAGCGGGAGCGCGCCGGTGTCGCCCATGAAGACCGCTGCGGGGTGAGCGTTGTACCAGAGGAACCCGAGGAGCGCGCCGGTCACCGTGAACGAGAACACCGCGAGGAACGTCTGCCCCTGGAGGAAGGCGATCACCGCGTACGCCCCGAAGGCGAACGCGGCCGTCCCGCCAAGCAGCCCGTCCAGCCCGTCCGTGATCGAGACCGCGCTGGTCGTCGAGAAGACGATCACGAAGGCGATCACCAGGTAGACCGGCCCCAGCGGGTATTGGCCCAGCCACGGGATGTTTGCGCTCTGCGCGTTCAGCCCCCAGTACATCGTCGCCGCGACGGCGCACGCGAGGATCGCGATCAGCACGAACTTCAGCCGCCAGGACAGCCCCCGGCGGGTGCCGCCGACCAGCGTCCCGAAGTCGTCCCACAGGCCGATCAGCGCCGCCGTGACCACCACCGCTAGCGGCAGCAGCATCGACTCGTGTTCGATGCGGAGGCCGCCGTTCGAGAAGACCAGCAGGTTGGTGAAGAGCGTCATCACGGCGACGGTCGCCCAGATGAAGATGCCGCCCATCGTCGGCGTCCCGGACTTCACCGAGTGGCTGGAGGGCGCGTCCTCCGAGATCGACTTGCCGATCTCCTTCGCGTTCAGCCACGCCACCGTGGGACGACCCAGCATCAGCGACAGGACGAACGCTACGCTTCCGATGAGCAGGGCGTGGATCATCGATCCCCTCCCCCGTCGCGCGCGAGGTCGGCGACGACCGCCTCCAGGCCGAGCGCGTGCGATCCCTTGATCAGCACCACGTCCCCCGGCGCGAGGCGCGCGCGCAGCGCCGCGACGGCCTCGTCGAGCGTCGTGACGTGGGTCGCGTCCGCGAGGCCCGCGGCGATCGCCGCCGTGTGGATCGATCGCGCGTCGTCGCCGATCGTCATGAGCACCGCGACGACCGCCGCGGCCCGTCGCCCGACGCGCTCGTGCTCGGCGCGCGAGACCTCGCCGAGTTCGCGCATGTCGCCGAGCAGGGCGAGGTGTCGCCCTGGCATCTCCTCGAGCAGGTCGAGCGCGGCGAGCGTGGAGGCGGGCTGCGCGTTGTACGCGTCGTCCAGCACGGTGATGCCGCTCGGCAGCGCGATGACGTTGAGCCGCAGCGGCACGTCCAGCGCCTCGATCGCCCCGGCCACCTCGTCGAACGCGAGGCCGTCGGCGAACGCCGTGGCGGCGGCCGCGAGCACGTTTGACAGCAGGTGGTGGCCGGGCAGCGGGACGTGGACGCGGCGCGACCGGCCCTCCGCCGTGAGGGTGAAGTCGAACCCGTGCGCGCCGTGCGAAGCGACGTCGGTGCCGCGCACCCGCGCCTCCTCGGACGTGCCGAACCACCAGACGCGCGCGGCGGTGTGCGGGGCCATCGCGCGGACGCGCGGGTCGTCGACGTTGAGCACCGCCACGCCGTCCGCGGGCAGCGCCTCGATCAGCTCGCGCTTGGCGCGCGCGATCGTCTCCATCGACCGCGCGCGCTCGAGGTGCGTCGGGCCCACGTTGAGCACCACGCCCATGCGCGGGTGCGTCCAGCGGCAGAGCAGCGCGATCTCGCCAGTGGTGTACATGCCGTGCTCGATCACCGCGCGCTCCGTCTCCGGGCGCAGTTCCAGCAGGCAGAGCGGGACGCTGATCTCGTTGTTGTAGTTCAGCGGGTTCGCCTGCACGCGGTACCGCGCGGCGAGCACGGAGGCGACGATCGCCTTCGTCGTCGTCTTGCCTACGCTGCCGGTGATCCCGACCACGTGCGTGCCGGTCAGCGCCGCGCGCCACGCGGCGCCGAGCGCCTGCAATGACGCCAGTGTGTCGTCGACGAGGAACAGCACGGCCTCCTCGGCGCCCTCGACGGCGTGGCGCAGCAGGCAGCCGGTCGCGCCCGCGCGCACGGCGGCGGCCGCGAAGTCGTGGCCGTCGATGTGCTCACCGGGGAGCGCGACGAAGAGGTCGCCGGGCTGCACCGCGCGCGAATCGATCGCCGCGCCGGCGAAGCGCGTCGCCTCCGCCGCGCGCCCGGCCCGCCCCGCGCGTGATTGCAGGCGATCGCCCAGCGCCGCGGTGACGAAGGCGGCATCCAGGACGGGGGGGCTCATGGCCGGCCGACCGGCTTCGGCAGCGTCGTCGGGTTCGTCGGCGTGACGCGCAGGTACTCCATGATCTGCGAGGCGATCTCCGCGAACACCGGCGCCGCCACCTGGCCGCCGAGGCTCAGCCCGCCGGTCGGCTGGTCGATCTTGACGAGCACCGAGATCTGCGGGTCCTCATACGGGACGAATCCGACGAACGAGGCGATCGTCGAGTCCAGGTCGTACCCGGTCGGGATCGAGACGAGCGTGGTGCCGGTCTTGCCGGCGACGTGGTATCCGGGCGTCTGCGCGCCGTGGTAGGGCATCCCGTCCACCACGTCGTTCATCAGTCGCAACACCGTCGCCGCGGTCTGCGGGGAGATCACTTGGCGCACCTCGACCGGGCCGAAGGTGCGCGCGGAGGTGCTGGTCACGATCTTCGAGACGACGTACGGGCGCATCAGGCGGCCCTGGTTCGCGATTGGGTTGACCGCCGTCAGCATCTGGAGCGGCGTCACGGCGATGCCCTGGCCGTATGCGTTCGTGGCGAGGTCGACGGGATACCAGTTCGGATCGGCGGGTGTGCGGAACTGCCCCTCCGCCTCCCCGGCGAGGCCGACCCGCGTGGACTCGCCGAGGCCGAACGCCTTGATGTACTGGTAGAAGGGGTCCGGGCCAATCCGGTCCGAGAGCCAGACCGCGCCGGTGTTCAGCGAGTGCTGCAAGAACGATCGCACGGTGGTCGTGCCGTGCGCGCTGAAGTCCCAGTTGCGGATGACGTACGCGCCGACCTTCACCGCGCCGGCGTCCTCGTAGGTGCTCTCCGGGGTCACGAGGCCGCGGTCGATCGCGATCGCGGTGGTCAGCGTCTTCATCGTCGATCCCGGCTCGTACAGGTCGGTGATCGCGCGGTTGCGGACCAGCGTGTCCAACTGCTGGTCGTTGAGGTTCACCCGCGAGAGCGCGACCGTGGGGCGGGAGGCCACCGCGAGGATCGCGCCCGTACGCGGGTTCATCACGACGATCGAGCCGCTCTTCGCCTGATACTTACGGAGCGCGTTCTCCAGCGCCCGCTCCGCGATCGCCTGCATGAAGCGGTCGATGGTGAGTTGCACCTCGCCGCCCTCGACGGCGGCGCGCTCGGTGCGCCGGGTGAATACGATCGGACGGCCCAGGGCGTCGCGCTCGGTGGCGACCCAACCGTCCTTGCCGCGCAGCGTGCTGTCGAAGTCCGCCTCGACGCCCCATAGCCCGGCGTGGTCGCGCCCGACGTAGCCGATCAACTGTCCCGCGAGATCGCCCTCGGGATAGAGCCGCACGGAGGACCGCACGAGGCGGATCCCCCACAGGTCCAGCTTGTCCAGCCGCATCCCCTCGTCGTAGGGGAGGTTCCGCTGCACCAGCGCATCGCCCGTCTTCTGCGAGAAGCCCTCCGCCAGCAGCTGTCCGGCGTCGCGGTTCAGGAACGAGGCGAGCCCGATCGCCGCGGCCTGGGCCTTGCCGTGGTCGCGCCACTGGAAGCGGTCGATGTACACGTCCCAGGTGTTCACGGATGTCGCGAGCGGGTAGCCCGTGGCATCGAGGATCGCGCCGCGCGAGGCGGAGACCGTCACCGCGCCCTGCCGCGTGACCGCCGCCTCCCGCATGTACGACTCGTGGTCCAGCACTTGCACGCGGTACAGGTGGACGAGGACGACCGCGAACGAGACGACAACGAACGTCGCGAGCACCCAGTGTCGCCAGGTCAGGTGACTGGAGTGGGACTTCGCCAACGTTCCGCCCCTCCCCGCTGGATTCACTGGACTCTCTGCGCGCGCGAGTGCGCTGCCGGAACGCTGCGACCTGGCGGACCCCCTCGAGGAGCCCCTTGGGTGCGCCTAGTGCATGCCGGGGATCACGCCCAGCACCCGCTCCCACCACGCGACGCTCAACGGCGCCTCACGCGTCTGCGCGGGGATGTAGCGTCGCGGCAGCGGGACGATCGCTGGCGCCGGGACGTCCGACGACACGCGCACGCGCGCCTGCGGCCGCGTCATCCCGAGCCGTGTAGTCGCCTCCCGCTGGACCTGCTCCAGGTTCGAGGAGGCTGCGATCTGCGCCTCCAGCAGGCGGATGTCGGCGTCGAGGTCCTGCTGTTCGCGCTCTAGGGCGCTCACCTGGTAGCCGGTCGCGGCGACCTTCGTGGTCTGGAGCACCTGGACGAGGCCGAGCGCGGCCACCGCGAGCAGCGCGAATGAGGCGAGCGTGAAGCGCGAGATGCGACGCCGTGCGACGCCCCAGCCCGCCGGGATCGCGCGGGCGTTGGGAGTCAGTGGGTTCCGCCCCGGGGTGGGTGGGAGCGCGGGTACGGTTCGCGGCGGAGTGGTGCGCGGGATGCTCGCCATCACGCTGCCTCCCGGCCCGCGATGGACTCGGCGACGCGCAGCCGCGCGGAGCGCGCGCGAGGGTTGCGCGCCACCTCGTCGTCCGTCGCCCGGCTCACCCGGCGCGAGATCTCGCGCAGCGTGGCGCGGTGGTCGCAGGTGCAGACCGGCTGCCGCGGCGGGCAGACGCAGTCGCGGGTGCGGTCGCGGAAGAACGTCTTCACCGCGCGGTCCTCGAGCGAGTGGAAGGAGATGACGGCGATGCGGCCGCCCGGCCCCAGCAGTGACTCCGCCTCCACGAGCGCGCGCTCGATCTGGTCGATCTCGCAGTTCACCGCGATCCGCAGCGCCTGGAAGGTGCGCGTCGCCGGGTGGATGCGCTCGCCCGGCGTGCGCCGCGAGACGCCCTGCACGAGGCTCGCGAGCGCGCCGGTAGTGCGCAGCGGGCGTCGCGCGACGATCGCGCGGGCGATGCGGCGCGAGTTGCGCTCCTCGCCGTACTCCCAGATCAGCGCTGCGAGGCGGGCCTCGTCGTAGGTGTTCACGATGTCGGCGGCGGTCATGCCCCCGTCCGGATCCATGCGCATGTCCAGCGGCTCGTCGCGCTGGAACGAGAACCCGCGCCCCGGCATCTCAAGCTGCATCGACGAGACGCCGAGGTCGAAGAGGATGCCGTCAACGGGCCGGAAGCCATGCGCGTCGCAGATGCGGGCGACGTCGGCGAACTCGCCGCGCGCCACGACGACCGCGTCGCCGTACCGCGCGAGCCGCTTGGAGGCGATTGCGACGGCGTGCGGGTCGCGGTCCATGCCGAGCAGCCGCCCGCCCGGCTGGCACGCGGCCAGGATGGCGGCGGCGTGGCCTCCGAGGCCGAGCGTGGCGTCGACATAACGGCCGCCGGGGCGCACGGCGAGTCCCGCGACCACCTCGTGTAGCATGACCGGCTCGTGCTGGGGCGCAGCCGTCATCGGAGTCCCTCGTCAGCGTCGTCCTCGGCCTCGAGTAGCTCGAGGCGCGCCTGTTCCTCTGTCCAACGCTCAGGATGCCACAATTCCAGGTAATCGCCACAGCCGATTACCAATACTTTGCCCACAAGGCCCGCGGCGTCGCGGATCGGGGCGGGGGCGAGAATGCGGCCCTGGCGGTCGAGTTCGACGCCATAGGCGCCCGGGAGGAAGGCGCGGCGGACGCGGCGGCCGGCCGGGCGGCGGTTGCCGTTCTCGCTCCCGAGGCGGCGCAGCACCTCTTCATCGAACGAGGCCTGCGTGTAGAGCTCCGCGCACCCCTCGGGGCCGTGGCGCAGGACTCCCCCATCGACGAACGCGGGCCGGTAGCGGGCGGGGATTGCTACACGGCCGCGTTCGTCGAGGGAATGTTCGAAGGTCCCGAAGAAGAGCACCCCGGCCACCTTCGAATCCCGTGGAGGGGCGGGAA